>JADFNK010000046.1 GCA_022563405.1 Gemmatimonadota bacterium
CTCCGATACCAGTGCTAACGTCTTTGATGAAAGGGAAAACATAGTTGATTGAAACACGAACTCCGATATGAAGGCCTGGACACTCCGCGGGAATGCCATCAACAATCTTACGAAACAGGCGCGTTCGATTGTCAAACGAGCCGCCGTATACCCCGTTTCGCGCAGTGGCGCCCAGCAATTCATGCAGCAGATAACCGTGACAACACTTCACATCGACAAAGTCGAATCCAACTTGTTGTGCCAAAGCCGCTGCTCGTACAAAGTTCTCTCCGATAGTCTCCAACTCGGCATCACAGAGCAGCGGGGTCGGGTCATGCAGAGCACATTGGGAGCAAAACGGTTGCGTCGTCTCGATGTCCAGGGATTCGACACGATCGACGAGGAGCTCCTGGCCGAGATTGCGCCGTGGTTGCGTCTGGCGTTCGGACTTTGCGGGACCCTGGCGATGGTCGGCACCGCCCTTGCCTCGACGCCGTTCTTGCTGACGCTCGCTGCGATCGCGTTTCTCGCGGCGGTTCTCCCGGTTCACCCGTTCGACCTGATCTATAATCACGGGATTCGTCATGCGACGGGGACACGGACTCTGCCGAAGAGGGGCCCCCCAAGTCGATTCGCATGCGGCATCGGCTACCTCTGGTTGTTGGTCACGGTCTGGGCTTTCGAGTCGTCTTGGACGACCGTCGCCTATGTTCTCGGGTTCACGATGGCTTCAGTGGCTATTCTGGTAAGCACGACGGACATCTGTATTCCGTCCATGATCTTCCGGGCCATGTTGGGCGGCCCGCGGCCGCGGCCGGTGATCGCGGACGCGTCGGACGGTGAGGTCGCAGAGCCTCCTCTCAATCGTCGAGACAAAGATCGTCTGTATCGTTGGTGAGGTCCAAAGGACCGAGGCCCACAGACCCCGGACGGTCTCCTAGCGCCGCGCATGGCTTGCAGGCACGGTACCCGCAGCCTAACCTCCTCGCTCTTTGCCTTCATGATGGGATTGGTCAGTGAACTCAGAAACCGGCGTTGGGACGACGCGTCGCCGTGGTGTTGGTGGTCTTGTGTCGGCGTTCGGCCTTTCCTACCTCTTCGGTGCGTTTCTTTTGGTCACCCTCTTTTACGCGTTCGGCACTTGGGATGTCCTGGCCGGCAGCCGGCTCCTCGACCTCCTGATCCGCGTCGGAATCGTAAAGTACCACGACCAGAACCTCGGCTTCATTGAAGGGGTCGCCGATCACAAGTATTACCTGACCAGCCAAACCCCCGTGGACTGGTTCTTGGTAGTCCTCGCCGGTCTACTCTTCTTGGCGTTCTTCGCCGTGAAGACGCTGCAGTTCGATGGCGTGGCGCGCCACTTCGGGGCGAAGGGAACGCTCGGTCAGAATGGGCGCGCCTATCTATATGGCCTCGGACTGGACCGGTGGTTCCCCTTCGGTTTGGGTCAAACCGGCACGCATCAAGTGCTGACCAGCCAGGGGAGCACCGACGAGCAGTCCAGCAACGTGCTGTTCGCTACGGGGCTCTTTGTCCTATTCGAGATCAGCCTCTTCGGCATCGTTGGTCTGCTGGGCGAGGGCTGGGGGCCTTGGGTAGGTCAGGTGCTCTGGGGAGCCTTCGTGTTCACACTTCTCTACCTGTGGGTTCGGCGTCCTCCTGGGGCCTCCGTCGGGTCCATCGCGCGGGGTTGGGGTCGCAAGGTTCGTGAGGTTTTGGGGTCCCTTTCGTCCGATCCTCCGCTGTTCGCCAAGCTCGCCGCCCTATCGCTCGTAGCCTTCGCGCTCGAGGACGTAGCAGCGTACATGATCGCGAACGCCTTTGGGATCGGAGTCGAGTTTTCGGTCATAGTGATGGGCTTGGGTGCGGGGTATGTGGCCCGACTGATTCCCCTCTCGCCAGGGGGAATCGGGCAGTACGAGTGGGGATTCGCGGTCGCCTTGGTGCTCGGCGGTGTGGGCGCGCCCGAAGCGGCCACGTTAGCCATCCTGGACAATCTACTCCGTTATCTGGTGGGAGCCGTGGCGGTAGGATCCATCCTTTTCTGGTACGGCGTCGATACGAAGTTTAGTGCCGTTCTCAACGCGTTCAACTCAGGCGTGACCACGGAGTCACGGACATGAGCGGGCCGTACGGTCTTCCGATGGCACCTCAGGTCGGGGTACTCTGGCGCCGGACTTTCATCATCGTGCTGGTCGGGCTCGGCCTGTTCTTTCTCGATCGGCTCACGGTACTCCTCGCGACATACTGGTTCTTCGAGGCTGTGGATTTGAGCCAGGTTTTCTGGACCAATCTGCGGGCTGGAGCGGCGCTTTTTGCGATCGGCTTCGTCCTGTTCGTGGGCTCGATCGTGGCGCCGGCCTACGTTCACCCGGTCTCGTCGTCTTCACGCGGGCTCTACCGGTGGTGCGGAGCGGCTGTTGGCCTCGTGGCGGCATATCTCTTCGCGCTCCGGTACGCCGAGTTCCTCCCTGCCTTCCCCAACGTCGGCTTCGGGGAAGTCGATCCTGTCTTCGGGCGGGACGTCGGGTTCTATGTGTTCGTGCTCCCGGCGGCTTGGGTTGGGTGGTGGACCCTGCTCACTGCGGTGGTCGTCGCGCTGATCTCCTCCGCCTCCGCGGCGTACCAGTCGAGGGGGGACCTGGAACCGTCCCCGAGGATGGGAGCGTTCTCGGCCTTTCTCGGTCGTGCAGCGAGTCCTCTCACAACTGGGCTCGTGCTCGCTCTCGGCGTGGTTCTGGCCGTAGGCGTTCGCCTCAGTCGCTTCGATCTCCTCGTGAAGGACAATGCCGCATCAGCCATCAACAACGGGGCCGAAGTTCTCGACATCACAGGAGTGTTCTCCACTCTCAACTACCTCCATTTGACGAGCTTCGGCGTCCTGGGTGTGACCGGGGGTCTTTTCTTCGTCCTCCGGGAGATTTCCCGTGGATTCGAGGGTCCGGATCGTGCGGGGTGGACGTTCCCTGTCCGAAAGGCCGCGCTCCTCATCCTCATGCCGATCGCGCTGGACTTGTCGTTCTGGGCAGCCGTTGGGCTTCGGAATCTCACGCTGGTGCTCCCCAACGAGCCCGTAATCCAGCTCGATCTCATCGATCGCCACATCCAGGCGACCCTGGAAGGTTATGGCCTGAACGGGATCGAGATCAGCCGTTTCCTTCCGGCTACGGACGGGGACCCTCTCCCGATAGCGGACGATCTTCTGAGTAACGTGGCGCTCAGAAACGCCCCGCTGTGGCCCGGCTTCGTCAGCAAGCTCGAGCGTCTGATCGATCCGCAGCACGCCGAGCGCATCCTCCTGACCGGAGGAGACCAGACGGTCTATGGCCCGGTGGTCGAGATCTTCAATCAGGAGCAGAGGCTCCGAACCTATTACGATTTCATGGATGTCGACGCGGTCCGGTACATGGTCGACGGTGAGCCCCGAATGTACGTGAGCGCGGTACGAGAGATTCCGCTGATCGAGCCGCAGGAATGGCTCGCCTGGTGGGGCCAGCGATTCGTGCTCTTCACCCATGGTCACGGGCTCGTGATGGCGGAGACGTCGAAGATCGCACCCAGTGGAGGGCCGGTGTATGTGTCCTCGGGACTTCCCACGACGTCGGACCTCGAGGTGGTCGAGAGCGCCAACCAGAGCATCTACTACGGGGAAGGCGCGGCCACGATGGCCTACAGCAACGTGAATGAGATGCTCGAGTTCGACTTCCCTACCGACGAGGGGCGAGCCGAAGTCGAGCTCCCCCAAGGGGTTGGTACCGGGGTTCACCTCAGTTCACTCCTCAGGCGGGTTGTTTTCGGCTGGAGGAGCGGGCAGTTCTTCGAGATCGTCTTCAGTCGCCTCATCGACGACGATACGCGAGTGCACTACTTCCGGAAGCCGCTCGAGCGGCTGGCTCGAGTCGCCCCGTTCCTCTACTTCGATACTGATATCCACGCCGTGGCCGCCGACGGACGTATCGTCTGGATCGCGAATGGCCTGACCAGCACGGATCGTTATCCGTACAGCCAGATCCAGTGGCTCGGAGACAAGTCGGACGAGAGGGCGCCATATCCAGGTGCACTGCGGCGTACGAACTGGGTGCGGGACGCGGTCAAAGCCACGGTCGACGCTTATACGGGCGAGCTGAACTTTTATGCGATTTCGGACGATCCGATCCTTCGCACGTGGGCCAGCGTCTATCCCGATCTCTTCCGGGATGGCGCGGAGATCCCCCCAGCCGTCCGCGAGCATCTGCAATACCCCGTCCAGCTCTTCCACATCCAGTTCGACGACGTCTTCAACCTGTACCACATGACGGATCCCATGACGTTCTTCAACATGGAGGATGCCTGGGACGATGGAGACGAGGTGCTCGGGGCGATCCTGGACAACGGAAAAGCGATCACCTTTTCCATTGAGCCCTACCATTGGATCGGGGAGACCGGAGATGTGCTCCCCGAGTCGGATCAGGGGGCACAGTTCATGCTCAGCATGCTGTTTACCCCCGAAGGCGCCCTCAACCTGCGAGCGATGGCATACGTCTACCAGGACGGGGCAGACTACGGACGAATCGGTGTTCTGCAGATCCCCAAGGGCCGATACCAGATTGGGCCGGAGCAAGTCGACTCGACCATCGATCAGGACCCGGAGATTTCCCAACAGATCACTTTGTGGAATCGACTCGGGTCAGAGGTGATCCGAGGGCACACGACCGCCGTCCTCGTCGGGAACGAGCTGGTCTATCTGGAGCCGATCTTCATTCGTTCCCAGCAGAATCCCGCGAGCCAGCTCAAGCGCGTCATCGTGGTGATCCGGGGTCAGGCGGCGATGGGTGAAACGCTCGAGGAGGCTGTGCGAGCGGCCGTGGACCGCCTCTCTCCATCTTGATCGGAGGAGGTCCTATGGGACAACTCGGTGCGATCAGCATCTTGTCGCTGACCATCGGGCTGTCCCTCTTCCGACCACGCGTCGGACGAATCAGGATTCAACCGGCCACCGCGGCCATGTTCGGTGCTACTCTCACCGTCGCCGTGGGGCTCCTCTCGCCCCTCGAGGCGTGGGAAGTGCTCGAGTTTCTCGCGAGGCCGGTCCTGACCATCGTGAGCCTGATGATCATCACGATCGTCGCGTCCCAAGCCGGCTTCTTTCGGATGCTGGCGTGGCGTCTCGCCAGGAGCGCCGGTGGCAACTCCAGACGCCTCTTCGCCCGGCTCTTCTTCGCCGGCACGATAACGGGCACGTTGTTCACGAACGACGCGGCGGTTCTGATCTTCACCCCGATGGTCTACCAGCTCGTACAGGAAATCCAGGAGCCCAGCTGGACCGACGCCAACCGAGTGCCCTTCTACTTCGCGGTACTGTACGTGGCGAACCTCGTCGGAGCCCTGGTGATCAGTAACCCGATCAACATCATCGTCGCCGACTGGTTCGACATCGGCTTCGTGGAATATGCGTTTTGGATGGTGCTTCCGGCCGTCGTCAGCATGATCGTGACCTATTTCGGCCTGGTTCTGTTCTTTCGACGCTCGATTCCAAAGACGTACAGAGTGCCGACCTCCGCCGCGATGTCGGCTTCCATCGACTCTACCCCCCGAGGCCGCAAGCTCAGGGTGGTTACGGCTGGCGTGCTCATCGCCACACTGATCGGTTTCTTCAGCGAGCCCTGGTCCGGAATTCCGACCGCATACGTGGCTGGGACCGGCGCCCTCCTCCTGTTGATTCTCCACCACTTCTTCGGAGCCGAACGAACCCGGAGTGTGATCACGGAGGTGGGGTGGGATGCGGTCGTCTTCGTCGTCGGTATCTTCATCGTGGCGAACGGGCTCCGAGCCGTGGGCCTCACGGACTCCATCGGCGTTGTGCTCCTCGCCGCCACCGAAGTCGGCCAGCAAGCGGGCAACTTCGCCGCGGGCCTCATCGCGGCTGTCTCCTCGGCGGTCATGAACAACCACCCGACGGCCGGAATCATGGCCCTCTCGATTGGGGATCTTCCAGTGGACGCCGTCACACGCCAAGGCATGGCGTTCGCAGCTCTGATCGGTGGAGATCTGGGTCCGAAGATGCTGCCAGTCGGATCGCTGGCGGCCCTCCTGTGGTTCCGGATCCTACGGAGTCAGGGGGTGGAGATCTCCTATTGGCAGTACGTGAAGCTGGGCGTGCCCGTCACGCTGGCCGCGGTGGTCCTGTCCCTCGGCGTGCTGGCCTTGGAGTACGCCATCTTCCTGTAGCGCTAAAGTGGCGGGTCAACCGTGGGAGGCAGCCCTCACCGATCACCGGTTGACCGGACGAACCGGCAGCTCAAACCCGGCTCGTTCTGGAGGCAACAGATGCACGACACTCGCTGCCACGGGAGAGGATGAAATAATACCCAGGCTTCCCACGAACCCGTCGGTATCCACGTCGGGAAACAGCTCAGCGAGGTTGGTGGTAGCCGTCCCCATGGCCGAGATCCGCAGCGTGGCCTGTCCGGACCGGACTTCCTCTCCCTCGGTATCCCGAAGCGTCAACTCAATTTCGGCATCTTCGTCCAGACTCTGGAGATCGATACGAACATCCGCGCCTCGGTCGGGGCCCACGATGGGAACCATGAGGTCGTCGCCCACCACGGCCGGGCCTCGCCGGACCGCTCCGGAGCTGCCGTAGTCCTGGAGGAGCACCGCGGCCACACTCCCTCGGTACTTAATGCGCAGGGAGCTCGCGTCCGATGCTGCCTCGATCTCGAATTGAGTTTGCTCTGGGCCCTCCAACGCGAACTCGAGCGAGTCTTCCGATTCCCCGCCAGCGAGTTCGATGGTGACGGCATCTCCGTCTTCTCCGCGTAATTCTACGCTCCCCGCAGTCGCCGGCGTCCTGACGTGGAAGACCGTCAGGGTGGCTCCTCGGTCGGCTGAGACGGCCCCGGGAAAGAAGTAGAGCCCACCGTAGAGCGGTGCCATTTCCGCTCCCTCTTCTGGGGGCGGGCCACCAGGACGCCGCACAGCAGCATCCCACAGCGGGAAGGGGGTCGCCCCGAGGGCTCCCGGACCGACCTGGATCGTCACGCCATGGACGGGCCCGCCAACCACCGCCACGCTTCCGTCGAACTTTGTAAGGTTGGGGAAAAGCTCGCCTATGTCGATCAGCGCGCTCCCTCCGCCTGACACTTCGAATTCCTTCGAATCAACCTCTGGGACGAGCCTGACGTGGACCTTGCGGTCGACGCCGTCAGTGGCCAGCGCAAGGAGCATCGAAGTCCCCGCGTCGCGATCGAACTCGAATAGACCGGTGGCACGGTGTCGGCTCGAGACGTCCGCGTAGCCCACACGCCCGAGGTCCGCGAGCTCACCCACGACCACGGCAGACACCGGGGTGTTGGATCGAATCCGAACCGTGGCAACTCCGGAGACTCCGAAACCCTCGCCCGTGACCTCGGCGAGGCCCCGCGGGGCGATGGACAGGGAAGCCCACTGCGCGACCGAATCTTCGGGCTCATAAAGCAGCGACTGACCGTCTCCGCCCACAAAGTCCAGCTCGACCTCAGCGACGGTGCTCGCGGATGGATTGAGGATCACCGCCTTCGTCCCTTCACCCCACTCCGCGAGGGGCAATCGAGTGACGTACCGAACCACCTCCATCTGCGAGACCTGATAGAGTCCCGTGGTGGAGGGGTCCGTCACCGTGAAGGAGAACTCCGGGACGGAAGTGGAATCCGATGCTGCGCGAGTCCGCTCGATCATCTCCGAGATGTCTTGGGGTCTGAATCCGTCGAGAAGGAGGGTGTCGGCTCCCGGGCCGCCTTCGATCACTTCGATACGACCTTCGTCCACGTCCCCGGCGACCAGGATGACCACATCGTCACCCGGGCCTCCCCTGGTGTGGTCGGTGTTGACGCCGGGGTCTAGCGTGTCGTGGCCGGGGCCGCCATCCAACCGGTCCTCACCGTCGCCGGATTGGAGCCTGTCGTTGCCCGGGCCACCGCTGAGGTAGTCATCGCCCCCATCACCATCGGCCGAATCATCCAGGAGCGTATCGTCCCCCGGACCCCCAAAGAGCTGGTCCGCTCCACCGGATCCGTTGAGCAGATCGTCGCCTGCGCCACCGAATAGAACGTCCGGCCCGTCTCCGCCACCGAGCACATCGTCTCCTGGTCCGCCTCGAATCACGTCGGCTCCGTCCCCTCCCAAGATGGCGTCGTTGCCGATGCCGCCGGACAAGTCGTCGTCGCCGTCACCTCCGGAGATGATGTCGTCGCCGCTCCCGCCTCTGATCACATCCGCCCCATCACCACCACTGAGATCGTCGGCCCCGGCGCCGCCGAGGAGGACGTCGTTTCCGTCCGCTCCGTCGAGCATGTCGTCACCGTCACCCCCCCGAAGCACGTCGTCGCCCTCCCCCCCGTCTGCCGTGTCGTCGCCCGGCCCGCCGGAGATCTCGTCGTTCCCCGCGCCTCCGTCGAGAACGTCCGGACCGTCCCCACCCCGGAGCACGTCATCCCCCGCATCCCCGAACAGAAAGTCCTGCTCCGAGCCTCCTTCCAGGTTGTCATCGCCCTCGCCTCCTTCCAGGATATCAGAGCCGGCCCCTCCCTCGAGGAGGTCTCTTCCGGCTTCTCCCTGTAACACATCGTCACCGCCCAAACCCCGGAGCCGATCGTCACCACCGCCCCCGATCAGGACGTCGTCTCCTGCCGTTCCCGTGAGGAAGTCTCCCTCTTCGTTCGCGCGGATCGTATCGGTGAGCCCAACCGCGAGAAGGCGCCGCACTCCGATGGGGGATTCGTTCACCGCGTGATCCGGCTGAGGCGCCAAAACCCGCACCGGTCCTGGGGCGGTGGCACCCGCTCTTGGGACTCGATGCCCCAGAGAAGCGAGAACGGCCAGCGCTGCGAGGATCGCGAGTGCGGACCATCGCCGGTCCCGGTGTGAGCCGGCCGTCGAGGGGGAACCGGAAAGCCGTGTGTCACGGTTGAGGTCGGCCATTTCACTCCTCCAGGAGCGGGCGTTTGTCGATTCTGGGACCACTACTTGGCAAACTTGCCAGTGCCAGACTTGCCAGCTCGCCACTTGCCGGCCAGCCCGAATCCCGGAAAGTGGAGCGGCTTTCGAGCGGCAGAGCAAAATAGGTGGCTGGGTTGCCCGGCTCGCGGAACCGGGATCCTGCCGCCCAAGCTCCGTGTTCCACTCCCGCTCCGTCGATGACGCTGGCGTGCACCGCGATCAGCAGCTGGCCTGCCTCGCGCGCCGTCTCGTCGATGGGGATCCGATAGGGCGCCATCGATGCCGGCGGCTGATGGGTCGACGTGTGAGGGAAGAGCCCGAGCGGCGGGACCCCCGACTCATTGAGCGGGAACCCGCTGAGCGTCGCAGCGACCGCGATCTTGGTCTCGACCAGGCGGGTGTCGCCGGTGGTCTCGATCCGGATGTCGAGATATCCTTCGGCCACAGACACGCAGACGGATCCGACCGTCACGAGTTGGCTGGCGACCAGATCGCGACAGAGAGGCTCAGCGATCTGAGCGGTTCCTGCGCTCGGTAAGCCTACTCCAGCTCCAATACAGAGCACAAAGAGGGCGGAAGCGGCTCGATTCAGGAATAGCGCTTTAAACATTCTCCGGCGACCCTAGGTGTGTCTTTGCTGAGGGTCCTCGCTCGCATCTTACGAGCGCCGTCGGACGATCGTCAAGGTCGGTTTCCGGAATACATTTCTGTGCTTTACTTGACAGGGCGACAATTTGGCCAAATTATATCATCCGTCGGTTCAGCCCCGACAACCACGGTCGACGAGGTGCACCCACTCCAAAGGTGATCCCGCAATTGGAGCGGTGGGCGACCCCGAGTTCGGTCGTATTTGGAGGCGTTCCATGTTCGAGTTGTTCGAGCGAACGGCCTCACGGCTCCACCGTGTGGCAGGCTTATTCCTGTTGGGCGCCATTGTGGCTGCCTCTCTTCCCCAGCAGACCTCCGGGCAAGACCGCGCAACGGCGCTGACGGAGGATCAGAAAATCGTGCACGTGCTGAACCGGCTCGGGTACGGTCCTCGCCCCGGTGATATCGATCGCGTGCGCGCGATGGGGATAGAGAGTTACATCGAGGCTCAGCTGAATCCAGAGCAACTCAGGAGTCCACGGCTCGAGGAGTTACTTGCCACCTACCCGATCCCGTACTCGTCGCGCGAGGCGTTGATCCAGTGGGACCGACCGGCGGTTGCCTTCGCCGTGCGGCAACGGCAGTCCGTAATGGAGCGTGCGGCAGCGAGGGGACAGTCACGCACGGGAACGGACATCACGTCCAGAGAACGGCTCCGGGAACGCGTTCGCAACGGTGTCCTCGGCCCCGAGCTGACACGGGTCGATCGCAGGTGGGGGGACAACGAGTATTTCGCCACGGTTTACTTTCGAGCCATCTACGCCGAGAGCCAACTCGAAGAGATGCTGGTCGACTTCTGGTTCAACCATTTCAACATCACATCTGGCGAGCCGTTCATCCACGCGAACTATGGCGAGAACGTCATTCGACGACATGCCATGGGCCGTTTCGAGGACCTCCTGATCGCCACGGCGACCCACCCGGGCATGCTCATCTATCTCGACAATTGGGTGAGCACGGCACCGAAAGAGGTCGTCGAGGAGCGCCTCGCCTCCTGGGAGCCTCCCGACGGACAGAACAAGGTGCTCTGGCGCCGACAGATGGCCGAGTACTTCGATCAGGCGGGTGGCTTGAACGAGAATTACGGCCGTGAGCTGATGGAGCTCCACACGCTTGGAGCCGACGGAGGGTACACCCAGCAGGATGTGCAGGAGGTTGCCAAGGCCTTCACGGGCTGGACGCTCGAGGGTGGTAGGGACGTCGGAGACTTCCGGTTCAACCCTCTCTTGCATGTCGAAGGCGACAAGACCGTGTTGGGGCAGACGATCGCGTCCGGCGGGATAGACGAGGGCATGCAGATTCTGCGCATGCTGGCCCGCCATCCCTCCACGGCGCACTTCGTCTCCTCGAAGCTCGTGCGTCGGTTCGTGGCGGACGAGCCTCCCGCTGAAATCGTCGAGGCTGCCGCGGAGCGATTTCTCGAGACGGACGGGGACATCCGCGAGGTTCTGCGGGCGATCTTCTTCCACCCGGATTTCTTCGCTCCCGAGCACTTTCAGGCCAAGGTGAAGAAACCCATCGAGGTCGTGGTGAGCGCGGTCCGCGCGGTGGACGCAGACATCGAGTCCCAGTTCATGGGGGCCAACATCAATGAGTATGCCGGCCGGATGGGTGAGTCGCTGAGGCGGCACGAAGCCCCAGACGGCTACCCGGATGTGGCCTCGGCATGGGTGAGCACGAACTCGATCTTCCAGCGCTTCTTGTTCGCCATGGAGGTGGCCACCGAGTCCATTGACAACATGAAAATCGACTTGGACGCCGCCCGAGAGCTCTTTCAGCAGATGGGCTTCCCTGAGCCCACCCCCGAGCAGGTGGCCCAAGCTCGAGAGCTCTTCGCGGCGATGCAGAGCGAGGATGATGAGGCGGGTGCAGGGGGGCCCCCGGGGATGATGGCCGCACGAGGCAACCCCAATGAGCAAGGCGACGATCCCGAGGATCGAGCGCCGGTGGATTACGACTCACTCGAGGCCAAGACAGTGTCCGTGGCCTTGGTACTGGGCTCTCCGGATTTTCAGAAGAGATAGGGAGACAAGCCGCCCGGTTCAGGCCGGGCAAAGGAGTTTGAGAATGGCGACACGACGCATTTTCCTCAAAGACGGTGCGCTTGCCGTGGTGGGCCTGAGCATGGTGCCTGGTTTCGTCTATCGCACCGCATTGGCTGCCCAACCGCTTCTGGCCAAGAACAAGAAGCTAGTTGTTGTCTTCCAGCGAGGTGGAGTCGACGGGCTGAACATGGTGGTTCCGTTCGGAGACAAACACTACTACGAGCATCGTCCCACCATCGCGGTTCCGGCTCCGTCCAGCGAGCGGCCGGGCGCGATCGATCTGGACGGCTTTTTCGGACTCCATCCCGCCTTGGAGCCGCTGCATGAGATCTACCAGCGCGAGGAGTTGGCCATCGTTCAGGCAGTGGGCTCGCCCCACGACACCCGCTCGCACTTCGACGCCCAGTCCTACATGGAGTCGGCGGCGCCGGGTTCGAAGAGGAGCGATGGGTGGCTGAACCGGTACATGCACGAGAACCAGCACCCCGAAGCCACGAGCTTCCGGGGCGTCGCCCTGGGAGATGTTCTGCCCAAGACCCTCGAGGGCCCGGCTCCGGTGCTCGCCGTGGGTGACCTGACGGGCTCAGGAAAGGTCCTGGGCGCTCGGTCTCTTTTCGAGTCCCTGTACGACCGGGATACCAATTCCCTGCTCTCGGGGACCTCGAAGGAAATGTTCAACGCCATCGATCAGCTCGCGGAATTGAACGCGGCTACGTATGAGCCCGAGAACGGCGCCAACTATGGGAATGTCGACAACGCCAACAACGCGAATGCACAGTTTGGCAGGCCGATGAGGCAACTGGCCCAGCTCATCAAGGCAGATCTGGGAGTCGAGATCGCTTTCGTCGATATCGGTGGCTGGGACACGCACCGGGGCCAGGGAAGCCTCGAGGGTCGCCTCCCCCAGCGGCTCCAGATATTCGCGACGGTCCTCGCCGCATTCTACAAGGACATGGGCGACCGGATGGACGACATCGTGGTGCTCACGATGTCAGAGTTCGGACGGACAGCGCGTGAAAACGGCAGCGCGGGCACGGACCACGGGAAGGCCAACGTCATGTTCGCGATGGGTGGGGGAGTGAAGGGTGGAAAGGTCTACACCGATTGGCCCGGACTCGCCCCCGAGCAGTTGAACGAGGACCGCGACCTCGCGATGACGACCGATTTCCGGGACGTCTTCGCCGAAGTTATTACCGGCCATATGGGGGCCGACAGGCCCGACGCGATCTTCCCGGACTTCACGGTGGACAAGAAGAGGTTCAAGGGGTTGATGCACGTCTGAAGAAACCCTGTAACACCACGTTGTTGCGGCTCGTCTTCCTCGGAGGGCGGGCCGCCATTGTCTGCAGCCTGCGGCCTGTGTGCAGCCTGCGCCGCTCGCAGCGGCGCGGGCTAGAGCTCCTTCGAACGGATCACCGTCAGCTTCCGGATCTGCATGTCCTCCATCGTGTAGGGGATGCCCCCCACGCCGATGCCCGACTCCCTCAGGCCGGCGAACGGCATCCAGTCCACGCGGAAGGCGGGGTGATCGTTGACCATCACCGCAGAGGCGTCGAGCCGGCGTGAAGCACGGAGCGCCGTGTCGATGTCGCGGGTGAACACCGAGGCCTGGAACGCGTAGGGGAGCGAGTTCGAGCGGGCGATCGCGTCGTCGATGTCGTCGTAGGGATACACACAGACGACCGGGCCGAAGATCTCGGATGTCGAGACTCGAGCGTCGCCGGGCGGATCGTACAGCACGGTGGGCGCGTAGCACGTCTCGGAGATGGCCTCCCCGCCGGTGAGCAACTCGGCACCCTGGTCGACCGCCTCCCTCACCCACTCTCCGACGCGCTCGACTTCGGCTGGGCGGATGAGGGGCCCTACTTCGGTCTCGAGCAAGGTTGGATCGCCGACGTTGAGAGCCGTCGCCGCCTGGGCAAGACGCGCGGCCAGATCGCGAGCGATGTTTCGGTGAGCGAAGACGCGCTGAACCGAGACGCAGACCTGGCCGGCGTGGTAGAAGCCCCCTTTGCTGATCAGCGGGAGCGCAGAGTCGAGGTCGGCGTCCTCGGCCACGAGCACAGGGGCCGCACCTCCATGTTCCAAGGCACAACGAGTCCCAGGGGCGAGCTTGGAGCGCAACATCCAACCTACGCGGGCGCTACCGATGAAGCTGAAGAAGCCCACCCTGGAATCGGTGGCCAGGGATCCGGCGACGTCCAGATCGGTGGTCACGAACGCCTGGCACCACCCCTCCGGGAGTCCCGCCTCGCGGAGAATTCCGACGAAGCGCATCGCCGAAAGGGGTGTGGCCTCCGCCGGTTTGACGATAACCGGACACCCGGTCGCGACCGCGGGTCCGACCTGGTGGACGATCAGGTTCAACGGATGGTTGAACGCGCTGAAGGCGACCACGACGCCGATGGGCTCGTGGCGAGTGAACGCCAGCCGGTTGGTCGACGCGGCGTTGAGTCCCATCGGCATCTCGTCGCCGTGCTGAGTACGCAGGAACTCCACACACTCGTGTACGCCGTCGATGGCGCGATCCACTTCGACAAGCGAATCGACGAGTGGTTTTCCGCCCTCCCGGGCGGCTTCCATCGCAAGCTCCTCTCGTCGCCCCTGCATGAGGGCCGCGGCGCGCCTCAGGATGTCGACGCGGCGGGCCGCACTGAGCCAAGCATCCCTGTCGCGGAAGAGTCGGTAGGCCGTGTCCAACGCTTTCTCCGCGACCTCCGGTCCTCCCCGCTCCACCGTGGCGATGAGGCTCCTATCCCAGGGCGCATGGACCTCCATGAGCTCGCCGTCCGGCGTGGCGCCCGGAACCATGAGTGGGAACTGTTCAGGCATTCTGGTATCTCCGGTTATTCGGCTGCATCCACCGTGTGACTTCCTTCCGTTGGCTGGCCTCGAGGGGGTCCGAGCAACGATGATGCATCAGCTCTGTTCAACTGCCAAGAGGCCGAATTGGTGCCAGGGGAGCGAGACAAAGTGAGCGACGCACGGTTGAGCCATTCGTCTCTGCTGGCGGCCGAATCCGGGCTCTGAGCGCCTTCTCAGGCACTCACACAGCGCCGATCGACCCAGGGAAGATGGAGCCTTGCGGGACCGTTCGACCAGAGTGAGGTTCAACCGAGCTCTCGTACGGCTGACTCGCCATATTCCCCCCAACGTCCCGAACGAACGGATGCTTCGTACCAAGATCGTCTGTACGCTAGGTCCAGCCACCTCCTCGCCGGAGAGCGTCCGCGCGCTGGTAAAGGGCGGCATGAACGTGGCGCGCATCAACATGTCGCACGGCGACCACGAGGGTCACGCTGCAGTCATCGAGCATCTGCGCGCGGCGGCCGGGGTGTGCGAACGTCCTTTGGCGATCCTGGCCGATCTGGCGGGTCCGAAGATCCGGGTGGGCGACCTCCCGAAGCCGATGGATCTCACCCGAGGCGAACGCGTCGCCTTGGCCCCCGAGGGCGCGGTCAGGGACGGAGACATCTCCACGACGTATGCCCACTTGGCGGAGGACTTGAAACCGGGCGATCACATCCTCCTGGATGACGGCCTCATCGAGCTCGAGTGCGTCAAGATCCTGGGGCGCAGGGTCTCCTTCGAGGTGGTGCGGGGGGGTGTGCTGACGAGCAATAAGGGGCTCAACATGCCAGGCATCGAAGTGCAGGCCCCGTCTCTCACCGAGAAGGATCTGGCCGATCTGGACTTCGTGTTGAGCCAGGGGGTCGATTATGTAGGCCTCTCGTTCGTCCGGAGGGCTACCGACGTCGAGGATCTCAAAGACAGGGTGGGCCTCCGGGCCCTCGTCGTCGCGAAGATCGAGATGGCCCGAGCGCTGGACGACCTCGACGCCATCGTCGCGGCGGCCGATGCCGTCATGGTGGCCCGGGGCGACCTCGGCGTCGAGCTCCCATTCGAGCAGGTGCCTCTGGCCCAAAAGCGCATCGTCCGGGTCGCCAACGCGTACGGCCGTCCGGTGATCACCGCGACCCAGATGCTCGAGTCCATGATCGAGAATCCCCGTCCTACACGGGCCGAGGTGTCGGACGTGGCCAACGCCATCCTCGACGGGACAGACGCCATCATGCTGTCCGGCGAGACGGCGGTGGGGAGGCATCCTTTGGCCTCGCTGGAGGCGATGGTGCGCATTGCCGGCGAGATCGAGTCCAGCGGGGTCTTGGACCGCGGACCGGTCTACGACACGGTCTTCGACGCCCAACCGAGAGGAGGCGCCACCGATCGGGAGCACGCCGTCGCGTCCGCCACCGTCGCGGCGGTGCGCTGCGTGGACGCGCCGGCCGTGATCGTGATCACCCGGAGCGGGCGCTCGGCGAGGCTCATCTCGAGCTATCGGCCTTCGGCGCCCATCTTCTGTGTCTGCACCTATGAGCGCACCTATCGACAGATGTCCGCGGTGTGGGGCGTATGGCCCGTGTTGGCCGTGGACGAGGAGGTCTCGTACGACTCCCTGACGGACTACGGCAAGCAGGCCGTGCTCGAGTCGGGCGTCGGCAAGGTGGGCCAGTCAATCGTCGTGGCGTCCGGGTACCCGTTCCATTCCTCGGGCAGCACGAACACCATGCGAGTGGAGATGCTCTGAGGGGACGAAGCTGACCGTCACAGGTCCGTCGCTCGATGACGAACCGCGTCCCAGCTAGATGCTGGCAAACAGGACATCTATGTCGGGATCGATCGCCAGCACACTCCGTTCCGGCACCGTTCTCCAGGCCGCGCTCGTCACGACGGCTCTGCTCCAGAAGCGCATTCCGGGCTATCCACCAGCGAGCAGTCGGCTCTCGACGGCGCATTGGCCCTGAATCCGTAAAGCCTGCACATACGAGATCCCCTGGAAGTTGAAATCGATGACGCCAAGGAGTATACAGCTCGGAGCGGCGCTGCGGTCCGCGGTTGGCTGGAGGGACTGGAGTCCCGAATCGATCGAAGCCGGAGTAGAGAGTTGGGCCATGGACTGGAACCTCCCTGCCTCGTCGAGGCTTGCGTTGGTGACGGTCTCTTAAACCCGCAACGTCGGGCGGAGCCCGTTCCGGGTACACACAACGTTCCACAATCCGAGGGAAGATTCATGAGTAATTCCAAAGGGTTCCTGTTTCTGACGATCGGCTTCACCGCTCTTGCCGCCGGGGGCTGCGGTCCGGCGGACGAACCTGAAGGAGAGGCAGCGGTACCGACGCCCCAGGCATCGGCCGTAGCCGAAGCCGACACTACCGGAGCGGCCATCTGGGCCCATCTCCAGCAGTCGGACTACCGAAGCACCTGGACGCTGTGGCCCGGGAAGGGTGAGCTGTACACCGGGGCCGAGCCGCACGGCATGCTCCTGACTACCTATCTGAACGACGTTGCTCTGCGGGCGCTGAATTCGGGGGCGTCCGTCATGCCGGCGGGAGCCATCATCGTGAAGGAGAACTACATGCCCGACCGCACCCTGGCCGCCATCACGACGATGTTCAAGGTGCGGGGTTACAACCCCGACGTGAACGACTGGTTCTTCACCAAACATCTCCCCAGTGGGGAGCTGGATCGGGCGCCCACCGGAATGGCTCTGGAAGGGCGACTGCCCGGCTGCACCAACTGCCACAGGGCCATGCAGACGAACGACTGGGTGTTCACCGGGCAGCTGGGTGGGGGGAATTGAGAGGGCGCCTAGGGTGACGGTCTGGGCGTTCTGGACGACCAGTCCTTTTTCTCAACGGTACCGACGTAGTGCGTGAGGGACGGCCGGTGATGCCGGCTGAAGACGAGCTGGTCGATCAGCCATTTGGACTTCTCGAACCACGCGTTGCTCCAGCCGGCGCGCTCGCCGTGGTAAAGGACGTCGTCTTCCCACATCACCAGCCCGTCGGGAAGTTCCTCGCAGTTCAGTACGTCGACGAGCCTCGTCTCTTCGAACAAGTCGACCCACCACGAGGGAGAGTGGTAGTTGTGGTACTCGGCGTCCCACCCAGCGGTCTCTTGAAAGATCGCTGGCAACGGTCCATCTGGCTCCTGGCTGAAGCAGGTACCTCCGAAGCCGAACCTGCCACCCGGCTGGAGGTGAGCGAGAAGGCGCCTCGTGACGTCGGGGTCCGTACCGAACGAGTGGAGCCCCTGCATGCAGAAGAACGCTTGAAAATAGTCGTCCGGAAACGGCAACAGGTCAGTGGCATCGAGATCGAGGGGAAGGACGGCGTCCCCGAGGCCCGCCGCCTCGATCTTGCGGCTGAGGTAGCTCGCTGACGTCCAGGCATCGAAGCAGATCACCGAGACCCCGAAATGTTTCGCGAGGAAGATGGAGGAGTCTCCCTTCCCGCAGGCCAGGTCGAGAACCCTGTCTCCCCTTTGGAGATTCAGGGACCGGGCGATCCGTGAAGCGAGGTAGAGGCCGCCCGGCGCCATGTTGTCGCCGCGTCCGTAGATCTCGTCCCACGAGTAGTCGCTGACCTCGGGATAGTCGTCGGGGTCGAGGCGGCGAAACGACGAGCGCACTTGCTCCACAGACCATTCCTCCGCCAATGGCCCGGCGGGCGTCCCGACGGACGTCCCAGGCCCGATTGAGCTCGACGAGGCCACGCTACAGCACCATGAAGAGCATGAACACCCCCACTCCCATGAACAGCACGGCGATCCCCAACTTCACGCGATCGGGGTCCACCTTGGCTTGGACCATCGGCCCCAACTGCCCGCCCAGGACCACCCCAGGAATCGTGAACATCACGATGCTCAGTACCTGGGATAGAACCCCGGCGTCGGCCGATGTCGCGAAATGGTAGAAGTGCCCCACGGAGGCCACCAGGACAGACACCACGACCACGAAGATCGATGTCGCCACCGCCACCGCAGAGGGCACCCGGCACCGCGCCATGAGGTGGTATTCCTGGAGCTCGGCGAGCCCGACTGAGATGGCTCCGAGAAAAACCCCGCCAACCGCTGCGAACAGCCGTCCCTGGCCCGGACGCCGGATGGTGTACGCGTACTCGTTGCCCGCTCGATCCACCAACACCGTCTCTTGGTGCCCGTCGCTACGAATCAGTGAATCCAGCTCTTCCATCTCCTCCTGCCGGAGGGAGAGGTAAAGCTGGACCCCGATGAAGATGATCCCGGTGCCGAAGATGGTGTTGAGGACGGCCGCCGGGAAAGCATCGGACATGAGGCTCCCGAAGATTGCTCCGGGAATCGAGAAGACCAGAAGTTGGCGCCCGAGACGGAAGTCGATGAGTCCCCGTCTCCAGTATGCGGACAGCCCTGACCCGAAGCCGAAGAGCTCCGTGATCAATGCCGTTCCGATCGCGATGGAGGGCTCGAGCTTGAGCACGATGATGAACAGCGGAGAGAAGAACACTGCCCCGCCGATCCCGCTGGCCATGGCCACCGTCGAAATGGCGATGGCCGCAGGGAAGAGGTACCAATATTCGGCGCTGAATAGCATCGTTCGACTCGACTCTCAGAAGGAAGATCAGGCGGCGGGCCCGGGGAATAGGCCTCCCGGGCCCGCCAAGGCTGTCCGGCGTCAGAGGGTGAGCTCTTCGCTGGCGCCGGGGTCGAGCAGATGAAGCGAATCGATCAGATCCGCCTCACGGAACGCCTGCTCGATTCCCTCTCTGCCTTCCTGATAGTGCTCCCACCCCTCGAAATGGGCGGGAAAGGCCGCCTTGAGACCGAGGGTTTGGGTGACCTTCGCACCCTCCTCACCGTTCATCGTGAGTCGCCTTCCACCCACGGCCGGGACCGTAGCGGCACCCATGTGAAGGATGCCGGCGCCCACGTTGTAACGGTTGGCGATCTCCTGGATCTCGTCGATCCAGACGGTGTCACCGGAGATGTAGAAGGCGCCGTTCTCCTGACCTTCCCACTCCAGGAGGAAGCCCATGGTCTCTCCCACCGCCCCACGGATCTCGGGATCGGTCGTGTGGAGGGCCGGCATGCCCGTCACCTTGACCGTCTCGCCCGTGGGCTTGGTGAACTCGACCGACTCCCAAGTGTTCAGGGCCTCGGTGCTCCCGCCGAGAATGGCGGCGCTGTCGGGAGTTGTCAGCACCCGACCCCACTGGGGCAGCATAGCCTTACCCGTGTTGTCCAGGTTGTCGTAGTGCTGCGCGTGGCTGAGGAACACTGCGTCGATCCTCCCCACTTCCTCCGCCGAGATCGGCGGCCCCATCGTCTTCTTCAGGTCGTGTCCCGGACCCTCGCTCTTCTCGGTTCCATCCGGATCGAATCCGGGGTCGGTGAGGAAGCGGAACGGGCCCACCTCGATGATGAAGGTCGAGCCGCCTAAATATGTGAGCTTGGTGTTCATGAGTGTCCTCCTGTGTATGTGATTGTCGTCCCAAGCCAAGACAAGGACCGTGCCAACAGCGCCCGGAAGTCTGCCAGGGTCGGTAACTCGTTGAGGGAAAACGAAATGGAGAGGGACTGGTGGGCTGGTGGACCAGGTTGATACGAGCCTGGAAGGCGCGAGATATCGCGGGAGCTTGACATATCGCGGGAGCTTGACAGATCGCGGCGAATCCGCGCATGCTGATATTTCGCGGTCGCCTCTCGCCCCGATCCGCTTGCACGCCACACACCCGGACCAGGAGGGTCTGTCCTGAGCGACCTGACCGAGCGACGTCGAGCGGAGGAGGCCCTCGAGGAGCTGAGGCGGGACCGGGACCTGATCCTGAGCTCGGCTGGTGAGGGTATCTACGGCCTGGACCGGCAGGGACTCACTACGTTCGTAAACCCAGCGGCAGCGGAGATGTTGGGATGGGAGCCGGAGGAGCTCCTGGGGAAGCCCCAACATGCGGTGATCCACCACACCCACGCCGACGGCGGCGCCTATGCGCGTGAAAACTGCCCCATCTATGCAGCTTTCAGCGATGGGGCGGTCCATCGGGTGGACGACGAGGTGTTCTGGCGGAAGGACGGCACGAGCTTCGCGGTCGAGTACGTGAGCACTCCGATTTTGCACCCGGAGGACGGGCTGGTCGGGGCTGTGGTGACCTTCCGCGACATCACGGAGCGGAAGGCTGCAGAGGTCGCGTTACAGAGTGCGATGACGGAGCTCGCAGCGCTGAAGGACCGTTTGGCCGAAGAGAACATCTACCTGCGGGAGGAGATCAATCTCAATCACCGTTTCGAAGAGATCGTCGGGGACAGCCCCCGGCTTCAGAAGGTGTTGCACAAGATCGAGCAGGTGGCCCCCACCCCCACGACGGTCTTGATTCTTGGCGAAACGGGCACTGGGAAGGAGCTTTTCGCTCGGGCTATTCACGATTTGAGCAATCGGAAGCATCGGGCTCTGGTGAAGGTGAACTGCGCGGCGCTTCCGGCGGGCATCGTAGAGAGCGAGCTGTTTGGGCACGAAAAGGGAGCTTTCACGGGTGCCGTGGGAAAACGGGCGGGGCGGTTCGCCCTGGCGGACGGGGGGACCATATTCCTGGACGAGGTTGGCGACCTGCCGATGGATGTCCAGGCCAAACTGCTCAGGGTGCTCCAGGAGGGTGAGTTCGAGCCCGTGGGAAGTGAAAAGACGATGAAGGTGGACGTCCGTGTCATCGCGGCCACCAATCGTGATCTCGAAGGGGCGATCCGCTCGGGCGATTTTCGCACCGACCTCTATTATCGACTTGCGGTGTTTCCGGTCTCGGTGCCTCCGCTGAGAGAGCGAAGAGAGGATATCCCCGAGTTGGTCGAGCTCTTCGTCAGCCGCTTTGGCAAGTCCATCGGAAAGCAGGTGACCACAATACCGCGCGAGGTCATGGTTGCGCTCCAGGGACACACTTGGCCGGGGAACATTCGAGAGCTGCAAAACGTGGTAGAACGACTGGTCATCCTGACACCGGACGACACACTACGTTTGGACGATACGTTGGAGGGGGTCAGGCCCGGCCCCGTCGTCGACGGCTCCCTGGAAAGTGAGGCGCTCGAGGACGTAGAGCGAGAGCACATCCTGGGTGTTCTCGGAAGAGTCGACTGGCGGGTGGCGGGAGCGGACGGCGCCGCCGGGAGGCTCAAGATGAACCCGAGTACACTCCGGTCTCGCATGGCGAAACTCGGGATCGAGCGGCCTCGACCCGGGGGCTGAGAGCGGCCTTTCGCGACGCGATATTTCACGTACCCGTGAGATGTCGTAGCCCGGACGCGGACCAAGTTCCTACCCCCACGGGACTCCCCATTACGGCAATTCCCTTCTGGATAACAACTTGGAGCGCTCGCCCCCCAGCGACCCCGAGAGCGGCACGGGCTGTGCTTTAGCCGGATGCGTGACTTCAGGCGGCGAAAGCACGCCACCACCATCAACGAAGGAAAAAAAGGGGAATATCATCATGGCATTTCCAAATCCAGGCATGACGATCGATCCGGCCCGCACGGCCCTTCTGGTAACCGACCCACAGAACGATTTCCTGAGCCCCGAGGGGGCCACATGGGGTCTGGTAGGAGAGAACGTCATCGAGAACGGCACCATCGAGAACATCGAGCGGTTGTTCCGAGCGGCGAAGGCCACCGGGATGCCCGTGTTCGTGTCGCCGCATTACTACTTCCCCACCGACCATGGATGGAAGTTCGAGGGGGCGCTCGAAACGCTCATGCACTCGATCGGCATGTACGATCGGCCGGGAGCTCTGGACCTCACCGGGTTCCGCGGGTCAGGCGCCGATTTCCTCGAGCAGTACAAGCAGTACATCGAGGACGGGGAGACCATCATCGCAAGCCCGCACAAAATCTACGGCCCCGAAACCAACGATCTCGTCCTGCAGCTGAGGAAGCGGGACATCGGCAAGGTGATCCTGGCCGGCATGTCGGCCAACCTCTGCACCGAATCACACCTTCGTGAGCTGCTCGAGCAGGGCTTCGAGGTGGCAGTGGTGAAGGACGCGACGGCCGCGGCGGTCGCCGAGGAGGGGAACGGCTACGAAGCGGCACTGGTGAACTTCCGGTTCCTGGCGAACACGGTCTGGACCACTGAAGAGGCCGTAGAGCACATCGAGCAGGCGAGTGCCGTCCCGGCGTAGCCACCCGCGACAATGGCGTAAAGACCACGACAACGAAGAGGGGCCGCCGGTCCCACTATAAGTCGATTCCATTGAAAGGATGATCACCATGTTCAGTTTGAATAGAATCAGCCCGCTCGCCGGGCTCACAGCTCTTTTCCTCGTCGCCCTTCCTGGTTCGGCCGCTGCCCAGACGGGGGGGAGTGCGACCGATCCCCTCGTGACGTACGGCACCGAGACCATCGAGGGCCTGGACATCTTCTATCGTGAGGCCGGCCGGCCCGGCGCCCCGCAGATCGTGCTGCTGCATGGCTTTCCGACATCCTCCCACATGTTCCGGAACGTGATTCCGCTGCTGGCTGAGGACTTTCACGTGATAGCTCCGGACTACCCAGGCTACGGACTGAGCTCGATGCCTGGTGTCGACGAGTTCGAGTACAGCTTCGCCAACGTCGCCTCCATCGTCGATGAGCTGCTCGCGAGGCGGGGCTTCGATCGCTACGCGCTCTACTTGATGGACTACGGCGCCCCGGTGGGCTACCGCATTGCCGAATCCCATCCTGAGCGCGTGACGGCTCTGATCGTCCAGAACGGGAACGCCTACGATGAGGGCCTACTGGAGTTCTGGGACCCGATCAAGCAGTACTGGGAGAGCGGCTCCAAGGAGGACGGGGATGCGCTCCGCGGCCTCCTCGGTCTCGATGCGACCAAATGGCAGTACCAGCACGGTACGCGAAACCCGGAGAGTATCAGCCCGGACAACTGGCTTGTTGTGCAGCCGCTCTTGGACCGCCCGGGGAACCAGGAAATTCAGTTGGCGATGTTCTACGACTACCGTACGAACGTGCTGTTGTATCCACGCTGGCAGCAGTACTTCCGCACCCACCGACCACCGACCCTCATCGTCTGGGGAGAGAACGACCCCATCTTCCCGGCCGAAGGGGCCCACCCGTATCTGCGAGACCTGCCGGATGCGGAGCTCCATCTGCTGAACACGGGCCACTTCGCCCTCGAGGAAGACGGTCCACACATCGTGGGCTTGATTCGGGAGTTCATGTCCGCGAAGGTCGCCGGGCGCGCGAGTGAGCAGTAACCCGCAAGCGAATTCTCCGTCCTTCCGGGGACGCGGTGGGCTCGTCCCTCCCGTCCCCGGATGCTGGGACAACAGAAACATGCAAATGAATTGGAGAAAAAACCCATGTCGAACAAACTGATCCCCCCCTTCACCGAAGAGACGGCCCTGGCCAAGGTGAAGGCCGCGCAGGATGCGTGGAATAGCCGAGATCCCGAGCGGGTCGCCCTGGCCTACACTGAAGACTCCCAGTGGCGGAATCGAGACGAGTTCTTCACCGGCCGGGAAGCCATCAAGGAGTTCCTCACGCGTAAGTGGGCGTCCGAGCTCGACTATCGCTTGATGAAGGAGCTCTGGGCCTACACAGGCAACCGCATCTCTGTGCGGTTCGAGTACGAGTGGCATGACGAGAGCGACCAGTGGTACCGGACCCACGGTAACGAGCACTGGGAGTTCGACGAGGAGGGTCTCATGCGCCGCCGCGACATGAGCGCGAATGATGTTCCGATAGCGGAGTCCGAGCGGCGTTATAGGTAGCTAGAAGGGGCAACGTAGGGATGGGCGCCGTCATCCTCTCGCACCACCGACCGGTTGGCGAGGCGTCGCGTCGACGCCCCCGACTTCCGGTATTCCCTGCGCGGCGCATGCCGCCGGCCGCCCCGCTCGCACCCCCACGATCTTGTCCGCGTCCTCGCGGAGCCCCCGAAGAAGAACGAGAACCGGAAGGGCCAGTACCGTGGCTAGACCCCCGACCACGTAGCCCTCGCCGATCGAGCGGGCGCGGGCCAGATAGCCCAACCCTCCCTGTGCGCCGACCCCCCCGGCGTTCGCGACGAGCGAGTTGAACGAAATCACGGACGCCCGATGTTCCG
>JADFNK010000131.1 GCA_022563405.1 Gemmatimonadota bacterium
ATGATGGCCACGCCCATTCCGCCGCCGTTCGTTTCACCGACCCCCATCCCTGAGCCGTCATCCTCGACGGTCAGAGTAGTTTTTCCGTCCTCTGCGGTCAGCCGAATGACGATGTTGGACGGCTGCCCGTGCTTGGCCGCGTTGAGTACGGCTTCCTGCGCGATCCGGTAGAGATGTGTCTCGGCCTCACCGCCCAAGGAAAGCTCGACCGGCCCATCCTCCATCCTGCACCGGATGCGGTAGACGCGCTCCATGTGGGACACCATGTCTTTGAGGGCCGGGAGAAGACCGTGCCCCCGCAGGTCCGCTGGGTAGAGGCCGCGGGCCAGCTCGTGGGCGTCGAGCGTGGCCTCCCGCACCAGCTCGACGATGCGAGCCGCCTCGGCCACCTCTGGCACTTTTCGATCTCGCAGTTTGTGCTCCAGCGCTCTGCTCAAGAATCCGATGCCGGTCAGCTGCTGCCCCACTCCGTCGTGCAGTTGGAGGCCGGCCCACCGGCGCTCTCGCTCGCTGATCTCCAGGATCTCCCGCTCGAGACGTTTTCGGCTCGTAACGTCACGGGCCGCCGTGTGCAGGTACTCCCGGCCTCCGATACTGATGCGTCGGCTGTTGAGCTCGGTGTCTACTTTGGTGCCATCCTTCCTCCGGATCTTCGCCTGCGTCACGTGCTCCTCACCGGCCATGAGCGGGCCGTGGAACTCGCGGTAGGCATGCCGATCCGCCTCTTCGTGGAGGTCGGGAATCCGCATCTCGAGAAGCTCGCCACGCGAGTATCCCGTCAGTTGAGTGGCGGCATCGTTGACCGTCACGAATCGTGAATCGGTGTCGCTGATGAAGATCGCGTCGCGGGACCCTTCGACGACGGCCTCCAACCACTCGAGCGCGCTCCTCAGTTTGTCCTCCGCCTGCTTGCGATCGGTGGTATCACGCACGTTCACCACGACCCCCGACACCGAGCCATCAGCTTCGAAGAACGGGTCGTACCGCACATCGAGGTGCCGACGGCCCCGGCTGGGCAAGTCCCACCAGGTCTCGAACTCGACCTGCTCACCGGTTAGACAACGATCCAAGCCGGGCTTCAGCTCTTCTTCAAACACCTTCTCTCCAAACACTTCGGCTACAGTGAGTCCGAGGATATCTTCCTGGGTCCGCCGGTGTTGATCGCGGTAGGCTTGGTTCATCGCCCGATATCTATACGTAGAATCGACCAACACCATGAGATCGCTGGTAGCGGTGACCATGGCCTCATAGCGTTGAAGCGCGTTGACGATTTCTTCCAGCTTCGACCTTTCCACCACGTTGGCATGAAGCTCCTCACTCACCATGTTCAGGCCTGAAGCAACAGCATCGATGTCGTCGACTTTATCGCTTATTACAAGGCTGCGGGAGAAGTCCAGAGAAGCGATACTCTCCACCATTCCCAGGAGGGCGCCCCATCGCTCATCGGGTCGCTGCTCAGTCATCACTGACCTGACGCGGTAGAACGGTTACTCACTGGCACGAACGCCCCGTCACGCTGTAGGGTGAACCCTGAAAGAATTGAGAGGGATGCCAGAAGCGGGGGGACGCAACAGTAGCTGACGCGAAGCGCGACCATAGCGGCTGCGGCCACTGGCCCCCCCCAACGGGGAGCGGCAGCCCGATTGGCCTCATTCGTGCCACGATAGTTCTGACCCTCCGGAGAGGGGGGGCAAATCCATTATAAGGTCCGGCCGGGAAGAATCAAGCAGGGTTTCCCCGAGGGGCGGTCGGGGGCTTCCCCTAGACCACTCTGGTCGGTCCGAAGCCGGAGCAATCCGATGCGGGCGCCCGCGGAGAATCCCTGCTTGACGGGTCTGGACCGCCCACTCACGTTGTCCCGATCCGGCAATGGGCCTTTGTGGCCTGTCCTCACCGATCGGGACACACATGATGCCGAAGCTCGACGACACTTTCCGCTGCCAGACGTACTCGCTCCGCGGAGCCGGCATGGCTCTGCTGGCATGTTTGACGCTGGTCGCGGTTCCCCTGGTCGCTCAAGACCGGCTGCAGGGTATGCCCGGGTACGACCGCTTCAGGGAGATGGCTCCTCAGATCAGCCGGTCCGTGGTTTCGGGGGCGATTCGCCCCGCGTGGGCCGAGGACGGCGAGAGCTTCCGGTACTCTCACGCGGGAGCGGCGTATCGCTTCGACGTTACGACGGGCACCGCGTCGGTCGATTCGGCCAGCGCGACGAGGAACTCCGGGTCGCGCGGTGGCCGGGCGCGAGGGCGGCAATTCGCGGAGGCTGATTCGCCGGATGGCACCTACAAGGCGTTCTACCGCGACCGGAATCTCTACGTGAGCCGCGCGAACGGCACGGACGAACGGGCGATCACGACCGATGGCAGCGCCGAGGACCGTATCAAGTACGGCACCGCGAGCTGGGTGTACGGTGAGGAGCTCGATCAGATCACCGCGATGTGGTGGTCACCCGACGGGTCGAAGCTCGCCTACTACCGCTTCGACGAGAGCCCGGTGCCCGACTTCTTCATCGAGATGGATCAAACGCAAGTCCAGAGCTCGCTCGACATCGAAGCGTATCCGAAAGCCGGTGTCGACAACCCGATCGTCGACCTCTTCGTCTACGACGTGGTCACCGGCGCGGCCACCCGCATCGACGTCCGGCAGGGTCAGCCGTTCACGGACGACGTGGTGGGCCACTACGTGTACCGCGTCGGTTGGTCGCCGGACGGCTCGGAGATCACGTTCAACCGGACGAACCGCCGCCAGAACATCATGGAGTTCACGGCGTGCGGCCCAGACACCGGCGCCTGTCGTGTGGTGGTACGCGAGGAGTGGCCCGCGAGCTGGACGATGAACTCACCTTATATACGCTACCTCGATGACGACGAGCGTTTCATCTGGATGTCCGAGCGCAACGGCTTCCGGAACTTCTATCTGTACCGCTTCTCGGGGGAGCCGCTCGCGACGCTCACCGACCACGACTTCGAGGTCGGCAGCGTGGTGCGGGTCGACGAAGACGAGGGTGTCTTGTACTACATGGCGCGCAGCGGTGACAACCACATGAAGATGCAGTTGCACCGCGTGGAGCTGGACGGATCAGGAGACGAACGGCTGACCGACCCGGCGTTCCACCACACCGTCACGTTCTCGCCCGATGGTGAACACTTCGTGGACGTGGCTCAGACGCATGATCAGCCGCCGACCTCCGTGCTGCGCGACAAACGGGGACGTCAGGTCGCCGAGATCGCGACGAGCGACCTCTCGCGTTTCGACGAGCTGGGCTTCAACCGTGTCGAGATGTTCACCTTCACCGCCGAAGACGGCGTGACCGAGCTTCACGGGATGCTGCACAGGCCGTCGAACTTCGACGCGAACCGGAGTTATCCGATGCTGGTCTCCGTCTACGGAGGCCCGCGCACGAACGGGGCTAGCGAGACGTTCACGACCCCGCATCCGCTCACCGAGTACGGCTTCCTGGTGGTCACGATGGACTCCCGGAGCGCCGCGGGTCGCGGCAAGGAGTTCCTCGACGCGATCTACATGAAGCTCGGGGTTGTCGAGGTCGACGATCAGGCGGCGGGGATCCGCTCGCTTTGGGACCGCCCTTACGTGGACCGGAACCGTGTGGGCATCTTCGGAACGTCGTACGGAGCGTACGTTTCCGTGCTCGCGTTGCTCCGTCACCCGGATGCTTTCCAGGTCGCGTCCGCGTCTTCGCCGGTCACCGACTGGCGGCACTACGACACGATCTACACCGAGCGCTACATGTGGACGCCGCAGGGCAACGAGGCGGGGTACGACGCCGGCTCGGCGATGACCTACGCCGCCGATCTGAGAGGACGCCTGATGCTCTACTACGGGACTGCAGACAACAACGTCCACTCGACGAACACCATGCAGCTCATCAAGGCGCTACAGCAGGCCGGCAAGAGCTTCGAGGTGCAGGTGGGCCCGGACCGTGGGCATTCGGGCCTGAATCAGGACCGGATGATGGAGTTCCTCATCGAGAACCTGGTGGTGTCGCCGATGGTGTTCTAGGAGCGTGCGGATCGCTTCCGGCTACTCGGGCCAGGCGCAGCCGCGGAGCTCGGGGTAGGAGCACTGTGGCCATGCCCGGGATTGTTGAGACGTTGAAGTCGTATGTGATCAGACGACGCTATCGCTTCCGGTTCCGCGTCCGGGGAAGGGAACGCCTCTGCCGTCACGAGTTTTTCTACAATGCCTTCAGGGCCCTCTCGTTCAACGGCATAGATGGTGATTATGCCGAATTCGGTTGCCACAACGCGATGACTTTCGCGATGGCCTACCATGAGGCTGTCCGGCACAAGCATGAAGCCAGACTGTGGGCCTTCGATTCCTTCTCCGGACTCCCCGCTCCCAAAGACGATCGAGACTCCCACCCCAAGTGGGTCGAAAACAAGATGGCCACGAGTCTCGATCGTTTCCACAAGCGGTGCGCGTCACAACGTGTGCCCAGGGACGCGTACGAGGTGGTGCCCGGTTTCTACGAGGAGACCCTACCCGCGATGTCCGATACGGACGCGCCGGACAACATCGCTCTGGCATATGTCGATTGTGATCTCTACTCGAGCACCATGGATGTCTTCCGGTTCCTCATGCCTCGACTGAAACACGGCATGATCATCGCCTTGGACGACTACTTCTGTTGGTCCGCTACCCAGATCTCCGGCAACAGACGTGCGATGCTGGAGATGTTCCCCGAGAACAGCGAATGGGAGCTCCTCCCATACATGCAGTATGGCTGGCACGGCCTCTCGTTCGTCGTCGAAAACAAGACGATCGCCGATTCCAGCTAGGCTCGAATCAGCCATTTCCGACTCAGTCAAAGCTTGGTCCAGAGGAGTAGGACGCCGCAATCCGGATAGTACCGCGGGGGCACGAACAGTCCTTGGTAGACCTCCATCCCCTCGAGCCAGTCGGGGGGGATCGAGTCGAAATCCCAATCGTCCATCGGAAAGTCGTCCAGGTAGACTCGTAGTTCACAATCCCGCCGTCCTGTGAGGTACGGCGTGCCGTCCAGCCGCTGGCGTATCATCACGCTCGTCCGAAAAAGGCCCCGGAAAAGGCTGGATACGACTATGGGGCTGAGCGCGACGATCTCGCTCCGTGTGAGCTGGTCACCCAAATGGCCCCTCTCGTAGAATCCGTTCCGTTCGAGACGGCGGGAGCGGACCACCACCGCGATCGGTTCGAGCTCGATCGGTTGGGCGGACATCGAGGCGTTGATTTCGACCGTTCCATCAGGTTGCACGATCACTGTGGCCGTGCGGGCGGCGTAACCCAGTCGCTCGAACCGGACCTCCACCAACCCAGGCTCCACATCGGTGAGACTGAACCGCCCTTGTCCGTCACTGAGTGTACTGACGGGTGGAGAGGTCAGTAAGGTGATGCCCACGTCAGACACCCCGTATTCTCTGCCTCCCTCCATGACCCGACCGACGACCCGCCCCGGAGCTTGCAGGTTGCCGAGGGTAATCTGATCGAGGGGGATCATGACTTCTCGGACGCCCGGAACCAACAGCACACCCTCCATGACCAGATAACCGACCCGTTCTACCTTTATGGCATGGCGCCCCCTAGGGAGCTCTCCGAACTCGACTCGACCTGACCCGTCGGTGATCACCCGAATTCCGAGCTCCGGCAGTTCCACGATCGCCTCGCCGAGTGGGTCGCTGGTCTCCGTATCCACGACCAAGGTGGCGATGCGAAATCCACTAGCCGAAGCAACTCCTGCGACAGGCCCATCCACGATCCCGGTGCGGCTGCAGGTCCACGTCACGCCGGCCTCACAGGCTCGCCGGTAGAGGCTGGCCGCGGTTGCGACGTCCGCCGTGACGCCATCGCCACGCTCATAACTGATCGCGAGGTTGGCGCAACTCTCCATCATTCCGCCGTCGCAAGCTCGCTGGTAGAGACTCACCGCGGTGCCAAGGTCCTGCACGACCCCCGCGCCCGTCCTGTACATACTCCCGAGGTGGTTGCAGCCGAGCATCAGGTCACCGTCGCAGGCCCTTTGAAAGAGGCCGACGGCACGCGCCAAATCCTGAGTGACGTCCAACCCGGACTCGTACCTAAGTCCGAGATCGTCGCAGGCCTGCATGTCGCCGGCCTCGCAAGCTTGCTGGCTCAGCACTACGGCGTCCTGACCTGCCAGCGGACCGGGCATCAGGCCGACGAAGAAAACTACGAGCAGGTACTCACCTTTCATCTTCCGACGCTCGCTCCGTCGTGATCGAAAATGGCGCACTCCGGGATCAGACCTGAGTCAACATCTTACGAGCGGGCCATGGGGCGCAAGCCATCACCGGGGTACGTCATCTGCGCTCGCCTGCTACGTAGTCTGACGTATCCTGCCGGAACCCGACTGAGGGCGTCTTCCCCGTACGCTCGAGGTCGACGTCGCCCAGTCGGTGCTGGGGGCCCTCGGGGTGGTGGGCGCGGTGGGCATGATGGCAAGAGGGGCGTCCCCCAGTGAACCGCTCGGAAACTGACCGGACGGCGGCGCCCATCGTACGGGG
>JADFNK010000006.1 GCA_022563405.1 Gemmatimonadota bacterium
ATCTGGCAACACCTGGTAGACCGTACGCGAAGTCGAGGTCTCCTTCGGCGGCGAACGAGTCCCATTGGCCCGCGGTGGTGATCTCTTGCATCATCTCCCGCACCTGCTCATCGGAGAGCACGGGCCAGCCGTCGATCACCTCGAGAGCGCCCTTGCGCCTCGTCCGTGGCTCGAGCCCCGCTACCAAGTGCAGATCGGAGCCGTCGGTTTCTTTGAGATGGCGCAGCAGTTCGTTGATTTTCCCCACGTGGTTCCTCAGGCTGGAAATTTGGACGGTTCGGTGGCAAAACGTACAGCTACATCTCGGGCCACGGTTCCTTCTGCTACGAGTTTGGCCAGCGAGTCATCCAACAGCACCATTCCCTGAGCGCCACCGGTCTGGAGTACCGAACCGAGCTGAAACGTCTTGTCCGCCCGGATCAGATTTCCCACGGCCCCGTTGTTCATCAAGATCTCGAGAGCCGGCACCCGACCCTCTCCGTCGGCGCGCGGCACCAGTCGCTGCGACACGACCGCCCTCAGCGACTCGGAGAGCATCGTGCGTACTTGTGGCTGCTCTTCCGGCTGAAACACGCCTATCAGGCGATCGATGGTGGACATGGTGTCGTGGGTATGGAGCGTGCCGAACACGAGGTGCCCTGTCTCGGCAGCCGTGATCGCCAATGATATGGTCTCGAGATCGCGCAGCTCACCGATGGAGATGATGTCCGGATCTTCGCGGAGGGCCGCTCGAAGCGCGCGGCCGAAGGATTCGGTGTGCCTGAGGACTTCCCTCTGGTTGACCACACACCCGGCCGATTCGTGAACGTATTCGATCGGATCTTCGATGGTCAGGATGTGATCCCGTCGCTCGTGGTTTACGATGTTGACGAGGGCAGCGAGCGTCGATGATTTCCCGCAACCGGAAGGCCCCGTGACCAGGACCAGGCCGTTGTTGAAATTGGCGAGCTCCGCAAGACGGCTGGGTAGCCCGAGTTGCTCGAGCGACGGCGGGATCGGCGGAATGACTCGTAGAATCGCGTCCGTACCATTGTGCTGGCGGTAAGCGTTACAACGAAAGCGCGCGACCCCCTCGATCTCATACGCGAAGTCCAGCTGCCCCGCGCTGTCGAGCACTTCTCGCTGACTGTCCACCAGAAGGCTACGGACCACCGCGTCGGCCTTACTGGGTTCGATCACCTCGCCGAAGGTCTGCAGACGTCCATGCACCCGCATCAAGATTGGCGTGTTGGCGTGCACGTGTACGTCGCTGGCCCCGAGCGTCACAGCCTTGCGTAAGATGGTATCCAGAAGACTCCCGCTCGCCATGCCGGTAACACGGAGTTTCGAAGCCACGCCGTTGTTCGCAACCGTATGGTCGTTGGCAACTTCTTCCTCGCTCGCAGCCGCGTCGTCGTGCGCAGCCGGGCCGTCGCTCGCAACCGGGCCGCCGTTCACAAGCGCGTCGTCATTCCCGAGTACGTCGTCGTTCGCGATCGCGTCGTCGTTCACAACCGCTTCGTCATCCGCGACCACAGCGTTGGTGGGCACACTCGCCGCGTCGGGACTGGGTTCGGAGACTCGATCTTGCTGGGTCGGAGTGACCGGCACAGCCTGCGCCGCCGGCGTTGCAGCCTCGCCGGCCTTCTTGCGCTGATTTTCCAGGTACTGCGCCCGAGCCTTGAGCAGTGATACGAGTTGCGGCTGGCTGATGAGCTCCATCGCCAGCAACGTCTGTTCCATTGGGACCGGCTCTTTGAGCCGCCCCCGTTGGGCGGTCACCTCAACCAACTGCTCCTTCGTGAGCATTTTGAAGTGGACAGCGAGCCGCCCGAGGATAGCATCGTTTCCAGAGTCAGCCACATGAGACCGTTATCTGCTTTTCGGACCGGAGACCAGAGTACCCCGCCGAGCAGTCCTATTGAATGGTGATTACGGAGCCTCATCTGTACGCAGTCTTCGGTACGGGCCCTTGTGAAGCTTGCCCTCAAAGCGCACCCAGGTAAAGACAAATCCGTATCGTCACCACAGAGGCATGGACCCCTCAGACGGACGGCTCAACGTTGGCATTCAAACGGAACAGGTTAGTCGGATCGTACCGGTTCTTAACCGCCACCAGCCGATTGAAGAATCCCTGCACGGGCAACGTAGAATAGGAGTGATATGTTGCGGGAAGCTGTCGCAGGACGCGTGGTAAGCGACTCGAGCACGGAGACGATCGATAATGTCGAGAATGTCGAACAGTTGGGCGATGTTGAAGGCGAGTGCCACGGTTCTTCGACTGGACACCGAGCTCCTGATCTTCCCCCTCCTCTCCACGCTCTCCGTGATCCTGATCACGGTATTACTCGCCGCGCCGATGGTGTTCTTCGGCGGAGTCGAGGCCTTGGAAGCTCTGGACGACCCTGGGTACCTGGTCTACTCGGGCGGGTTCGTGTACTACCTGATTCTCTACACCGTCATCTTCTTCTTCAACACCGGCTTGGTGGGAGCGACGTTGATCCGCTTGGACGGTGGAGATCCCACCGTCGCAGACGGCATGAACATCGCCATCAAGAAGCTGCCGGCGATCCTGGGGTACGCCACCATAGCCGCGACCGTGGGCATGGTGCTGCGCGCCATCGAGGAGCGGGTCGGCGTCCTGGGCCGCATTGTGGTTGGGCTTATCGGGATGTCCTGGACCCTGACCACCTACCTGACCGTGCCCGTGCTGGTCAGCAAGGACGTCGGCGCAATCGAGGCCGTCAAAGAGAGCGCGAGCATCTTCAAGAGAACCTGGGGGGAGCAGGTCGTGGGTAACGCCGGAATTGGCCTGGCCTCGTTTATGATGTTCGCCGTGATGACGGGCGTCGGCGTGCCGCTGGTCATCCTCGTTTCCTCGATCAACGAGGCTTTCGCCATCCCCATGGGGATCACCTTGGGGGTCGGGTATTTCTTCCTGGCCTTGTTGAGCGCAGCACTCAAAGGGATCTATTCGGCAGCCCTTTACCGGTTCGCCACCACCGGCGACGCGGGCGAGCAATTCAATGCAGCCATGATGGAGCAGGCGTTCAGGCCGAAGTAGGATCCCGGGTAGGCGAGGGCGGTACGTCGCCGCCTGGCACGCCGGCGACGCCACCACTACAATCACGGCCCTCCCTCACACCTGACAAACGGGCGATCCATGCGTGTTGCCGGCACCAGACGGTTTTCTCCGAAGCTCGCGCTCCTCGTCTTCGTCTCTCTCGTGCCTGTGGCCGCCTGCGCGGGTGAGCCGGCGAACGAGACCGAGGCCGGGCTGATCGAGCGCGCCCGCGGCATCCACGAGCGCGTCATCACCCTCGACAGCCACAACGACATCAGCCCGGCCAACTTCACGGCGGAGCGCAACTACACGATGGACCTGGGGAACCAGGTCAACCTTCCTAACATGGAAGCCGGCGGGCTGGACGTCTCATGGATGATTGTCTACGTGGGTCAGGGCCCCCTCACTGAGGAGGGATACGCGAATGCCCACGCGCAGGCGATCGCGAAGTTCGACGCGATTCATCGCCTCACCGAGGAGATCGCGCCGGATCGAATCGAGCTCGCGCTCACATCAGCCGACGTTCGCCGTATCGCGGCGTCGGGGAAGAAAGTCGCGATGATCGGTATCGAGAACGCGTACCAGCTCGGTCTCGACCTCGACAACATCCGTGACTTCGCCGAACGGGGCGGACGTTACATGTCCCTTGCCCACAATGGGCACAGCCAGTTCTCCGACTCGAATACGGGTGAGCGGGACGGCGTTTGGCTCCACCGGGGGCTGAGCGACCTCGGCCGCCAAGCGATCGCCGAGATGAACAGGTGGGGGATCATGATCGATATTTCGCACCCGTCCAAAGAGGCGAGCATGCAGATGATGGAGCTGACGAGAGCCCCGATCATCGCCTCCCACTCTTCGGCGCGGGCACTCAACGACGTGAGCCGCAATCTCGACGAAGAGCAACTCATGGCCCTGAAAGAGAACGGCGGAGTCGTTCAGACCGTCGCCTTCCGGAGCTATTTGAACACCGAGAAAAACAGCGCGAATCGTGACGCGACCCAGGCCGTCAGGGCGACGGTAGCGGAGGAGATGGACTTCGAGATCCTTGGCGGTCGTGGCGGTCGTGGCGCACTCCAAGCAATGAGTGAGCAGGAGCGCGATGCGTACCAGGCCGGCCTGGCCCGCTTCGAGGAGGCATCAGCCGCCAGGATCGCCGCGGAGGTCGACCCCGTGACACCTCCGGTGGGTGTGGCGGACCTCGTGGACCACATCGACTATCTCGTCGATCTGATCGGCATCGAGCACGTCGGCATCAGCTCCGACTTCGACGGGGGCGGTGGCGTCAGCGACTGGAACGACGCCTCGGAGACGTTCAACGTGACGCTCGAGTTGGTCCGTCGCGGCTACACCGAAGAAGAGATCGGCTTGATCTGGAGTGGCAATCTGCTCCGCGTCCTCGACGAAGTTCAGGCCGTAGCAGCCGAGATCCAGGCGGGTAGCTGAGGGAGCTTCCCGCCGAAGACATCACAGGCAGGGAGACATCACCGCAGGAGGTGGCGAAGATGAGGAACCGATTCGTAATCGCCCGGGCTTGGGCCATGCTCGGAGTCGTTCTACCCCTCACGTTTGGCTCGACCGACGTCCTCGCTCAGGACGAGCCGACCCTCGGTGCCGGCGACTACGACCAGTGGGAGCGTCTCGGCGGCGCCGTCCTCTCTCCCGACGGCACGTGGATGGCCGTTTCGATCAACCGGGTGAGCGACGAGGGGGAGTTACGCATCCACCGAACCGACTCGGACTCCGTTGTAGTGATCCCGTTCGGGACCCGAGCCACCTTTGCCAGTGACGGAGCCTGGCTCGCCTACTCGATCGGCATCTCGCCGGACGCGCGGGACGCGGCTCAGAAGGCGGACAAGCCGGTGCATAACTCGCTGGGTCTGATGAACCTGCGGACCGGCGAACAAGAGGAGATCGAAGACATCCAGTCGTTCTCTTTCTCCGATGACGGGGCGTATCTCGTAATCCGGCGCTACAAGCCCGAGGACAAGGAGAGCGAGGGCGTCGACGTCATTGTACGGACGATGGCGACCGGCTCTCTGATGCCCTTCGGAAACGTCTCGGCACTCGCTTGGCAGGACGAGGGTCACCTGCTCGCGCTCACCATCGACACGGACGGGCAGATCGGCAACGCCGTCTCCGTTTTCGATCCGACCAGCGGGCGGATCCGCTCGCTCGACACGGACGCCGCGACGTACCGGGGACTCTCTTGGAGGGACGAGTCCGCCGACCTCGCGGTCCTGAAGACGTTCGAGGACGAGGCGTACGAGGACACCGCCCACGTCGCGCTGGCGTGGCGCGATCTCGACGAGAACCGGTACGAGAGCTTCCAACTCGATCCTCGCGCTGACAGCTACTTCCCCCAATCGATGCGCATGGTCGAGTTTCGCCGGCCCTCGTGGTCCGAAGACGGGTCCACGCTCTTCGTCGGCATCCAGGAGCGGCGGCCGGATCCCGATTGGCAGCCTGACGAAGACGACGAGAACGAGGAGGGCGAAGAGAACGAGGAGGGTGAGGCCGAGGAGGGCGAAGAGGCCGACTCCGATGACGACGAGGGCGATGACGACGACGACGGTACTCCGGGCGTGGAGATCTGGCACGCCAAGGATCTCGATCCGGTGCCACAACAGCGTGTCCGCGAGCAGCAGCTCCGGCGCGTGAACTTCCTCTCCGCGTGGCATCTCGAGGAGGATCGCTTCGTGCAACTCGGCGACGACCTCACCGAGCTTACGACGATGGTCGAAGGTGGACGCCACGTCGTGGGCCGGAACGAGAGCCCGTACGACGAAAACGCAATGTTTCGCCAGCAGTTCTTCGATCTCTACGCGATCGAGGTGGAGACGGGCAACAAGGAGTTGATCGAGGATCGGCTCACGGGCCAAGTCCGGGCCAGCCCGGGCGGCCGCTACGTCGTCTGGTTCGAGGGTGAGGACTACTTCAGCTATGACCTCCGCTCCGGTGACACGCGCAACATCACCGAGAACCTGCCGGCCCAGTTCGTAAACCTCGACGTGACGCCGACGCGTGAGCAGATGCCCAGCTTCGGAGTCGCCGGATATCTCGAGGACGACGAGGCCGTGCTTCTCAACGACCGGTGGGATGTGTGGGAGGTGAAACTCAACGGATCCGGCGGGCGTGCGCTCACCGCAGGCGCTTCCGAGTCGATCCGCTATCGCGTGACGGATCTGGACCCTGACGAGGACGCCTACGACCCCGGCGAGCCGCTCTACTACACGACGTACGGTGAGTGGACCAAGAAGGCCGGATACGCCCGGGCGCGACCCGGTGACGAACCCGAAATGCTCATCTGGGACGACAAGTCCTTCGGCCGCCTCCAAAAGGCGGACGACGCGGACGTCTTCGCCTTCCGTCAGGAGCGCTTCGACGACTCACCGGACTACTTCGTGGCCGGTGCCGAGCTCTCGGACGCCCGTCAGGTCACGACCACGAACCCATTCCAGGACGACTTCGCGTGGGGCAGAGCAGAGCTCATCGACTACGAGAACGAGTGGGGCCGCCCGCTCCAGGGTGCGCTCATCTATCCGGCCGACTACGAGCCAGGCCAGCAATACCCGATGCTCGTCTACTACTATGAGCTCGTGTCACAATCGCTCCACCAGTACCAGGTGCCCGACCCGACAAGCTACTACAACATCCAGATCTGGAGCCAAGAAGGCTACTTCGTGTTCCGTCCGGATATCGTGTACCGGGACCGTCGTCCTGGGCAGTCCGCCGTCGAGACGCTGCGGCCTGCCGTCGCGGCGGCGGTCGCGACGGGCATGATCGACCAAGATAATATGGGTCTGATCGGTCATTCGTGGGGTGGGTATCAGACCGCATTCTTCGTGACCCAGGACGACCTCTTCAAATCGGCGGTGGCCGGAGCTCCGCTCACCAATCTCATGAGTATGTACCTCTCGTTCTACTGGAACAGCGGAGGTACGGACGCGCGCATCTTCGAGATCAGTCAGGGCCGGATGCAGGTGCCGTGGTGGGAGGACTACGACTCTTACTACAACAACTCGCCGCTGCACCAGATGCAGAACATGACCACGCCACTGCTGATGATGTTCGGTACCGATGATGGTGCCGTCGAATACAACCAGGGAGTAGAGTTCTACAATGCGGCGCGGCGCCTCGGGAAGGACTTGGTGATGCTCTCCTACGACGGTGAGAACCACAGCCTCGCGCGGGAACCGAACCAGCGGGACTACCACAGCCGGATTCTGCGGTGGTTCGGGCACTACCTGAAGGGCGAACCGGCACCGGATTGGATTTCTGGCGGCGTTCCGTTCATCCAGCAGAAAGATGGGCTGAAGGCGAAGAAGCCGATCGCCTAAGCATCCCGTGGATGGCGGGGCGCAACTTGAACTTTACGTAGGCACCACTTGGTATAACAGCCTTGCCCACCGTCCCGGGGGGCTGCTACTCTGACCGTGGATTTGTGCGTACGGGGGTGTCACATTTTTTTTGAGGGCAAGAAGCCCCGCCTCTAGCCCCATGCCCCTCATGCGGCGAGAAGGCGGGGCTGATTGCATCGAGAGGGAGGAATCCATGAAGCGGTCCGCGATTGGGCGTGTGGTGATGGTCTTTGGTCTCCCGGTGGTCATTGGTCTCGCGGGGACCTCTTGCATGGTGGCGGAATCCGGCTCGGGGGACGTCGCGCAGATGGTAGCCGGCGCGGACCGGTTCCTCACGTCTCTGTCGGACGAGGAGCGCGCGCGCGCGACATTCGACTTCGAATCGGACGAGAGAGAGAGGTTCCACTTCGTTCCGCCCGAGACGTTCGCGCGTAACGGTTTCCCGCTCGAGGATATGAGCACGGAGCAGAGGGACCTGGCCCACGCCCTCCTCGGTACCGGGCTCAGTCAGCGAGGGCACATGACCGCAATGGAGATCATCGAGCTCGAGGCAATACTGGAGGAGCGAGAGGGCGGCGAGGCGTTTTCGCGTGACCCGGACCTGTACTTCGTCTCCGTGTTCGGGACGCCGTCCACCGACGGGACATGGGCGTGGAGGTTCGAGGGACACCACCTCTCGCTTCACTTCACGATCGTCGACGGGGAGATCACCGTCAGTTCTCCGACCTTCTTGGCCGCGAGCCCCGCAGAGGTCACGGAAGGACGCGGGGCGGGGCTGCGCCCACTGGGCTCCCTGGAGGATGCCGGCCGAGCCTTGCTCGCGTCCCTGGACCCAGCACAACTGGATGTCGCCATCATCGAAGAAGTCGCACCGACGAACATCGTGAGTGGCGTGGAACTCGCTCCCGACCCCCTCTCCCCGGTGGGTATCGTGGGCTCGGACCTCACCCCACAGCAGCAGGATCTGCTGATGGCTGTGGTCGAGTTCTACACGGGGGTGATGGCCGATGACATCGCAGCCCTCCGACGCGCGAGAATCGACGATGACGGCATCGAAAACATCACGTTCGCCTGGGCCGGCGGGACCTCGTACGGCGACGTGTCCTACTTCCGCGTGCAGGGGCCGAGCTTTTTGATCGAGTTCGACCACACACAGCGTGATCCGAATCACATCCACTCGGGGTGGCGTGACTTCGACGGAGACTTCGGTCGCGACTTGCTCAGAGAGCACTTGGCGGTGGTAGAGCACTAGGAGGGTGTTGCGGCAGTACAGGGGGTCGCTGGAAAGGCTGATGCTACTGAACCCAAGAACCTGGAAGGCGGGACACATCATGACTCGACGAGGATCCACACCTTCGCTTCTCGGCGCTCTCGCCGTCTCGGCCTTCCTCTCTCCTGGGTTTCTTGCGCTTTCTGGCGCCGTCGTCAGCGCCGGCGCCCAAGAAGTGTTGCCGTTGGTCACGGAAGCCGAGTACGAGCGGTGGCTGGTGGAGCTCTCGAACTGGGGCCGGTGGGGGCCGGACGACGAGATCGGGGCTCTCAACCTGATCACTCCGGCGAAACGCCTGGAGGCCGCCGCGCTGGTGCGAGCGGGAATCACCGTGTCACTGGCGTCGACCGCGCAGACCGAGCGGACCATCGACAACCCGTGTCCGCTGGAGTGGGAGATGGCGAACGCGAATCGGGGCGGGGCCACCGACCGCATCTCCTATCGGTGCATCCACGGGCCCGGCACGACCCACATCGACGGTTTCGCCCATCGCTTCTTCGACGGCAAGATGTGGAACGGCTACGACGTCGCCGAGCTGGTCACGATGGAAGAGGGCGCGTTGAAGAACGACATCCTCACGATGAAGCACGGAATCGTGACTCGCGCCGTGCTTTACGATATTCCCCGACTCAAGGGAGTACCCTACCTCGAGCCCGGCACACGCATCACCGTCGCGGACCTGGAGGCGTGGGAGGCGCAGACGGGCGTCAGGGTGGGTCCGGGCGACGCGTTCCTCCTGCGATGGGGTCGTTGGGCGAGGCAGGAGGCCATTGGGCCGTTCGATACCGGCCGCGAAGCGGCGGGGCTCGACGACACGGTCATCCCCTGGCTCAAGGCGCGTGACGTCGCGCTCATCGGTTGGGAAACGCCCGGCTACATGCCGCGGCCAAACGGCGATCTGCCGCGTCTTGCTTTGCACGACTTCGCGTTGACGATGCTGGGCATACACCTCCTCGACCGCGCCGATTTTGATGCGCTGAGTGAGATGGCGGCGGCCCAAGGGCGGTGGGAGTTCATGCTGACGCTCGCTCCGCTACCCATCCCCAACGGCACGGGCTCCCCGGTAAACCCGATCGCCATCTTCTGATCGAGCACCGGGGGCCCACTCTTTTCGAGCGCGGGGGTCCCGCTCTTGCCGCCCTACGCTCCTGCCGACCGTTCCAACTCGGCCAAGGCCGGCGGCACGACTACGGCGGCCCAGTCAGTAAACCGATGCCACCCCACCTCGGGATACGCCGTCCGCAGGCCATCGATATCGACCGAATATCCCGTCTCGATGAACCACTCGTACATGATCGCAAAATCTTCGCTGAAAGCTCGGATCTGTTCCATCGGCACTTCGAAGTGCTCGACCGGCCGTCCCAGGAGTTGGCCGAGAACCGCGGCGGACTCCGCGGAGGTCAACTCGTCACTCGCGATCTCCACCCGACGACCGACGAAGTCGTCCTTCCTGTCGACCACGAGCGCGCCGAAGGCGCCGATGTCGGCGACGGCCACTTGTTGAAGTGGAAGATCAGAGGGAAGAGGCGTCGGATACGAGCCATTTTGGAGGGCGCCCAGGTTCTCTCCAAAGAAGAGGTTCTCCATGAAGTACACAGGGGCGGTGATGCTCCAGTCCAGCTCCGTCGAGGCCAGGTGTTTCTCGACCTCGAACTTGCTGTCGAAGTGCGGGATTCCCGTATTCTTGTCGGCCGACGCGACGGACGTGTAGACGAAGTGATCGATCTCCGCGGCGACCGCCGCATCCACGATCGCGACTCCCTGGGCGACCTCGGCTGCTTCCCCGGCTTCGAACGGGGTGCCCATGGCGAACACCGTATCGACGCCGTCCACCGCGGCCGCGAGAGAATCCGCATCCCCGAAATCGCCCGCCACGAGATCCACACCCAGCGCAGCCACGACCCGGGCTGCATCCGACTCTACGTTCCGGGTCAATCCGCGCACTCGATGGCCCTTCGCGATCAGTGAACGCGCGACCGCACCACCCTGTTGCCCGGTGACACCTGTGACGAGGACCAGCTTTGAGTTCGCCATCGTAGCTCTCCTTCAGTTTAAGTCGACCGCCGGGGTACTTGACGCGACGACTTGATTATTGAATACTCAACTGTTGCGTACACAAGGTTGGCTTGATCACTTCCGATGTCAAGGGGTCATGAACCTTCAGCCCGAGGAGCGGCACGTATCTCGTGAAACTATCTGAGGAAATCCAGCAACCCACGTTCAGGAGCGTCCACACCGAGGCCATCCTCAACATCCACTTCACCAGCAACTGGCTGTTCAGGATCGTGCAGGCGGAGTTGAACGCGTTCGGAATCTCTCACGAGCAGTACAACATCCTCCGGATCCTGCGCGGCAATCGGGAGGGTACGTATTGCCTCCGCGATGTTCAGGAACGGATGCTGAACCGGACGGCCAACGCCACGCGACTGGTTGAGAAGCTTCGGAAGCGTGGTCTCCTCAGCCGGCGCCCCAACCCGACCAATCGGAGGATGGTGGGCGTCCGGATAACTCAGGCGGGCCTGGACCTCCTCGATGAAATGGACGGGCCCATCCAGGAAATCGAGCGCCGTACTCAGGTCGCCCTGTCCAGCGAAGACGCGAGCCGCCTCACCGAGATCCTGGAGGGTCTGCGAGATCGGCTCGAGGTCTCCGGACTTGCGGAGTCCCGTCAGCGCGCGGAGTCCCGTCAGGGGGTGTCGCGCTAGCGATACTCCTTGGTGAACCCGTTCCGTCCGTTCGTTACGGTGAACGAGCCGTCGGCTTCTCCCGACACCTTGATCCAGTTCGCTTCACCGTTGTGGACTGGCCGGGGAGGGGCTCCGGCTCCCCGTCGCGGGACAAGCGGTGCGATCGGCATGGCGGGTTGCTCTTCGTCGACCGAGTTCGCGATGAAGAGGCCGGGTACCGTGTACTCCTGTCCGCTCAGTTGAGAGAAGTGAAGCTGCCACAGGTCTTCCAAGCCGGGAGCGGAGAAGAGAACCTGCATCGCCTCCGGCTGTCCGCCCTTGCGGGTGCCGTTGTTCATGATGGCCACACGAGCTTCGACGGCGTGCACCAGAACCTCCGTGTTGGAGATGGGCTGTCCATGATGGGAGACGACGAATAGATCGACCGTGCCAATCGGATTGTTCGGGCACATGAGCTCGAACTCGGTGTTGGCGGTCAAGTCGCCCAGGTGGAGGACGCGGAACTCACCAAACTGAGCAAGAATACCTACCGACTGAGCGTTTTCGCCGTTGTCCTCGTTCTGTGGGACGTAATCGGCGCAGTACCCGTTGGGTTCGCCGCCGCCGGGCAGCGACCGGTCGATGACCCGCTTCGCGGACGCAACTACCGTGATGTTGATACCGGCGAGGGAAATCCGATCCCCGGGGGTGACGACCGTATGTTCGGCAGCCTCGTACAACCCCCGATACGTCGTGTTGAGAAACTCCGCTACTCTGGCACTCGACTCGACGCTCGGTCCGTGGTCGATGAAGTGTCGCACGGGGACCTGGCTCGCCAGTTCCTGCATCGCGCCGTAGTGGTCGCCGTGCCAGTGGGTCGTGATCAAGTGGTCGATCTCAGTGACACCCGCGTCCTGCATGGCGTCCATGATGCGACGTGTATCCCGCGCGGCGCTCTGTCCACCGTTTCCCGTATCGATCAGCAAGGTTCCCCCTGCTGGCGAGACGAACAGGGTGGCGCCCCCGCCCTCGACGTCGATCAAGTAGATGTCGAGGGTCTCCTGTGCCTGCGCCGTAGTCAGGGGGAGGCCCAAGAGAATGCTCCACAAGACCACGGGGAAGATTCCCGAGCGGGCCGACAATTCACGGTGGGACATTGGACGTTCCTCTAAGAGGTAGCGGCCTCCTTTGCGGACGACCCAGTGGCTGGACTTTCCTCCGCTCGGAATGCGTCTCTCGGCGCAGCGGGCATCGGACGCCAGCCCGCCTCCTGAACAGCCGCCTGCGCGGCCGCGAGGCGAGCGACCGGGACCCGGAACGGAGAGCAACTCACGTAGTTGAGACCCAAGTTGTGGCAAAATTCCACCGACCGTGGGTCCCCGCCGTGCTCGCCGCAGATACCGATCTCGAGATCCGGACGAACGCCTCGCCCGAGTTCGACGGCCATCCGCATGATCTTTCCCACACCGTCTATGTCGAGGGTCGCGAACGGGTTATCGGGGAGCACGCCTTGCTCGATGTAGTGACGGAGGAATCCAGACTCCGCGTCGTCCCGCGAGATGCCGAACACCGTCTGGGTGAGATCGTTCGTTCCAAACGAGAAGAACTCGGCCGTCCTGGCGATCTCGTCCGCCGTCAGGGCCGCCCGGGGGATCTCGATCATCGTCCCGAGCTTGTATGGGATCTCCTGCCCCTCTTCATCCATCACTTCCCGCGCCTCGGCTTCCACGAGCCGACGCTGGGTCCGAAACTCGTTCACGTGTGAGACCAAGGGGACCATGATCTCGAGCTTGACGTCCACCCCCGCACGCTGGCAGCGAGCCGCCGCTTGGAAGAGCGCACGAGCCTGCATCCGGGTGATTTCGGGGAGTAACATTCCGAGACGAACGCCCCTCGTGCCCAGCATGGGGTTCGTTTCCAGAAGATCCTCGGTCCGCTTCAGGAAGTCCTGCTTCTCTCGGATCTCCTCGAGCGTGTCGTCGATCTCCTTGAGTGTGTCCAGGTGCTGGAGCTTGACCTTGAGCTCCGCCAACTCTCGGACGAGCTCTTGATGGTCGGGGAGGAACTCGTGGAGCGGCGGATCCAGCAGACGGACCACGACCGGGAGGCCGTCCATGACCCGGAAGAGTCCTTCGAAATCGCCGCGCTGGAGGGGGAGGAGTCGATCGAGGGCGTCCTCGCGCTCTATGCGGTTCCGGGCCATGATCATCTCCCGCATGACCGGGAGTCGATCCTCCTCGAAGAACATGTGCTCCGTGCGGCAAAGGCCGATCCCCTGTGCCCCCAGGTCGCGGGCCCGGCGCGCATCGTCGGGGTAATCCGCGTTCGCCCACACCTCGAGGGTGCGGAACTCGTCCGCCCAACCCAGCAGCTTGCTGAGCCAGGGGTCCTCGAGGTCCGGTACGACGGTCGGAAGCGCGCCAAGGTAGACTTCTCCGCGCATGCCATCGATGGAGATCTCAGCGCCCTCGCGGATCGTGAAATCCCCGACCCGCGCCTCGCGGTCGATCAAGTCGATCTCGAGAGCCTCCACCCCGACGACAGCCGGCTTGCCGAACTGGCGCGCGACCAGCGCCGCGTGGCTGGTCCGTCCCCCCCGGCTGGTGACGATCCCCTCCGCCGCGAGCATACCGTGAACGTCGTCGGGCCTCGTCTCGGGCCGGACCATGATCACGGCCTTCCCTTCCTCCTTGGCCCATCTCTCTGCCGTGTCCGCATCGAAGGCCACGACGCCCACGGCCGCTCCGGGCGACACGTTCAGCCCGTGCGCAAACACACTGGCCGCGCTTCTGGCGTCCTCCTCGAACTGAGGATGGAGATAGAAATCCACTTGCTCGGGACTCACCCGGAGCACGGCCTCCTCCCGGCGAAGGAGTCCCTCTTCGACCATGTCCACCGCGATCCGCACTTCCGCCTGGGCAGTACGCTTGCCGTTCCGGGTCTGGAGAAGCCACAACGTTCCGTGCTCGACGGTGAACTCGAGATCCTGCATGTTTCTGTAGTGGCGCTCAAGCTTATCCGCAATCTCACAGAGCTGCTTGTGGGCATCGGGGAACCGATCCGCCATCACGCTGATGTCGAGGGTCTTCCTGGTTCCGTCCACCACGTCTTCCCCCTGGGCGTTCACAAGGAAGTCCCCGTGCAGGCCTGGCTCTCCGGTGGACGCATTGCGGCTCATCACGACCCCCGTCCCGCAATCGTCGCCCATGTTCCCGAAGACCATGGTCTGGATGTTGACCGCCGTGCCGATGTCGTGCGGGATTCCCGACGCGTTCCGGTAGTCGACGGCCCGTTTCGTATTCCAGGACTCGAATACCGCTTCCGTGGCCGCCTGGAGCTGCTCCAGGGGTTCGGTCGGGAAAGGCGCCCGCGTATGTGTCTTGACGAGCTCCTTGAAGCGCTGAGTGATAGCCATCCAGTCCTCCGCCCCCAGCTCCGGGTCAGAGGAGACCCCGGCGGCCTCTCGAGTGTGACCGAGGACCTCTTCGAACACCTGGTCTTCCATCCCGCGGACCACGGTGCCGAACATCTGGATCAACCGTCGGTAGGAGTCGTAGACGAAGCGCGCGTCTCCCGTGAGCTCCACCATTCCTTGGGCCACTTCGTCGTTCATTCCCAGATTCAGGATCGTGTCCATCATCCCGGGCATGGAGAACTTCGCGCCGGAGCGACACGACACCAGGAGGGGTTTTTCGGGGTTGCCGAATTCTTTGCTCGTATCAGCTTCGATGCGCTTCAGGGCCTCGATCTGTTGTTCCCAGATGTCCTCCGGAAACCCGCCTTCTTCCCCGAGATAGGCGATGCACGCCTCGGTGGTCACGGTGAAGCCAGGGGGCACGGGGACCTTGATCCGCGACATCTCCGCCAGATTCGCGCCCTTACCTCCGAGCAGCCCGCGGACCGCCTCCCAGTCATCCACAGAGGCTTCCACGACTTCGAGCTCGGTGAACAGATACACCCACTTCCGATCCATTTTCCCTCCATAACTGACAGATCAACCAGTGAAGCCTAAGGCCTGCTCAGGAGTCACCGCCAGGGCAGTCAGACGTTTGGCTCTATTTCAGCCTCAGATTACCAACCGGATCAGTCCCTGCAGCCGAATCTTGTGGGCTTCGAGCTCGGAGACCAGGATCTCGAGCCGTTCGTACATGTCTTCCCCCGGCTTCTGGTCCGCTCGCTGCGAGTTCCCGCTCAGGTAGTTTAACTGGTCACGCAGCATCGGCTGCGGGTAACTTGAGATCGACCGGTCGGTGACCAGGGCCGCCGCGATCTCCTTGAGCTGCTCCTCGACGTCGCTGCCCTCCGAGACACGTCGCAACGCACCTTCGAGTCGCTCGATGGTCGCATCGGCATCCTCGATCGCGGTGCGGATCTGAATCCCCAAGTCGAACTGCTCCTGGAGGTCGGCAACCGTCACACCGTCCGCGGCCACACGCGGGTCCATCAGGACCTCGAACGAGCGGGTCTGCTGCTGGCCGTCCACGGTGAGCCGTGCCGTATAAGTCCCCGGCACCACAATAGGGCCGCCGCGGTTCACGCCGTTCGGTCCAGGCACCGTGAGGTCCCACACGAAGCGGTTCAGTCCGCGACGGAGCGTCGGCGATGCCCCGCCGCTCCCCGGACCATCGAAGCTCCGTAGGACGGCACCTGATTCGTCCAGGATCTCCATCCGTACGCTGTTCGCATCGACGTCGAGCATGTAGTCGAGCTCGGCTCCCCGTCTGGAGTACCGCGGCCGGCCTGGTGACCCACCGCCACCGCCGCCGCCACCACCGCGGAGGCGATAAACGTCGAGCGGCTCGAGGAAGTACGGTCCCCCGGCCGCAACCGCCTCACCCCTCTGACGGAGAGGTGTGATGTTGTCCATGATCCAGAAGGCTCGGCCCATCGTGGAGAGGACGAGGTCGTCCTGGTGGATCTTGATGTCCGTGATCGGCGTGCGAGGCAAGTTGAGCTGAAATTGCTCCCAGCTGCCACCGTCATCGAACGAAATGAACATGCCGAACTCGGTGCCCGCATAGAGAAGACCCTCACGCACCGGATCCTCACGGACCACGCGCGTCGGATGATGCGATGGGATTCCGTTGTCGCCAGGTGTGAGCAGAGTCCAGCTCTCCCCATAGTCCTCCGTCTTGTAGATGAATGGCCGGAAGTCCCCCAGCAGGGTGCGGTAACCCGCGAAATACGCCTTGGCGGCGTCGTGCGGCGACGGGTCGATCGTCTGGATCCGGCCTTCAGGCGGCATGTCGGGTGGGGTCACGTCCTTCCAGGTACGGCCGCCGTCGCGTGATACGTGCACCGGTCCGTCGTTCGCACCGGTCCAGATGACACCCGGCACGACCGGTGACTCCTCGATGGCGTAGATCACCGAATAGTGCTCCTCGCCGGTGATGTCACGTGTGATGGGCTCACCAGACTCCACCTGACGCTCCGGACGAAACGCCGTGAGGTCCGGGCTGATCTGCTCCCACGTGACACCCTCGTCGGTCGTCTTGTGCACGTACTGCGAACCGTGATACACCGTGCTGGGGTCGTGAGGAGACACCTCGATGGGCACGACGCGCTGGAAGCGGTAAGGGAGGTCCGCCGGATTGACTCCATACAGGTTCACGAAGCCGACGTAGTATTGCTTCTCCTGACCGGTATCGAGGTTATAGCGCCCGAAGCGACCCTTGCAGTTTGCGTAGACGATCGACGGATCACCCGGCTTGGGAACCGCCGGCCCCGTCTCACACCCGCCGATGGACTGCCAGTTGCCGGTATGTCCGCCCGCCGAGCCGGTTCCCGGCGGATTGCTCGGTACGCGGATCGTCGAGTTGTCCTGCTGTCCGGCGTACAGCCAGTACGGGAAGTTGTCGTCGATGTCGACCTGATAGAGCTCGGCGGTCGGCTGGTTATTCTGTGTCGACCACGTCCTGCCGCCGTCCAAGGTCACGTTGGCGCCACCGTCGTTGGACTGGATCTGGATGCTGGGATTCTCCGGGTTGATCCACAGATCGTGGTTGTCACCGTGTGGGGTCGAGCGGCGCGCGAAGCTCCGTCCACCGTCGTTCGACTCGTAGAAACTCTCGTTGTTGATGTAGACGTGGTCCGCATCGGTCGGGTCGGCGGTGACTCCCGTGTAATAGAACGGCCGGTTCATGAGGCCACGCTGGTTGCTGACCAGCTCCCACGTCTCACCGAAGTCGTCGGAGCGATAAAGACCCTCGTCCGGATCGGTCGTCTCGACCAGCGCATAGACACGGTTGGGGGCGTCCGCGGAGACCGAGAGGTCGATCTTTCCGATCAAGCCGGTCGGAAGGCCCTCGGTCACGATCCGCCAGCTGTCGCCGCCGTCCGTCGACTTCCAGATGCCGTCCTCCCCGGCCGAAGCCTCCATGCCCGAGATGATCGTCCAAGGCTGACGCTGGCCACGCCACATCGCTGCGTAGATCTCGTTCGGGTTCGTGGGGTTCAGCTCCAAATCGACGGCGCCGACAGAGTCGGACGTAGAGAGCACCTGATCCCACGACCGACCGCCGTCGCGTGTCCGGTACACTCCACGCTGGGGGCTCTTGGCCCACGGGTTCCCCATGGCCGCAGCGTACACGATGTCGGGGTTCGTCGGATGGACCTCGACGGCGGCGATCTGACCCATCTCCACGAGGCCGATGCGCGACCACGTCCGCCCAGCATCATCGGAGCGATACACCCCGCGCCCCACGATCACGTTCGACCGGATCCCGTCCGAGCCGGTGCCCACGTACACGATCTCGGGGTCGGACGGTGCGACCCGGATCGACCCGATCGACCCGGTCTCGAAGTACCCGTCGGAGATCGGACGCCAGGTCGTCCCGTAGTCCTCCGTCTTCCACACACCCCCACCCGTGGCACCCAAGTAGAACGTGAACGGGTGGTCCGGATGTCCGGCAACCGCGGTGACACGCCCGCCCCGAGACGGCCCGACGTTCCGGTAGCTGAGGGCCTGGAAGACCTGTTCCACCGGCGAAGCCACTTCCTGAGCGGTCGTCTCCTCAGGGAACGTGATGGGATTCAGCAAGGCGGCGAGCGCGAACACTCCAGAAACGGCGCTGGCCCGGCTCCCCAGGAGGTACTTGGTCCGATTCATGACGTCTAGCTCCAACTCATGGTGTCCAACTCCGACTCACAATGTCTGGCTCGGACGTTGATTCGAGGCAAATGAGAGAATGCCTCTGGCAATCGCGGGGGTCAACAGAAGCAACATGCTGTCGGCCTTGCCTTCCACGCCTGTCCCTTCAACGTTGAGGCCGCTCGTGGCTCTTGGATGATCGTAGAGGAGGTATCGGTATGAAGATACGCGCCGCCCTAACGCTAGGTGCCGTCGTCCTGAGCGGCTCGACGCTGGCCGCCTCACGCGCACCCGTACCACCGGATTCCCCCTCACTCTTCGCAGCGGCGCCGAGCGCTTCCCCGGCGGCGCAGACCGCTCCCGCAGCGGTCGCCTTCACCCACGTCAACGTCGTTCCCATGGACTCCGAGCGAGTTCTGAGGGACCAGACCGTTCTCGTGGAGCAGGGCAGGATCCGCCGTTTAGGATCCGCGGACGAGATCCAGGTTCCTGCTGGCGTCATGACGGTGGACGGATCGGGCAAATACCTCATGCCCGGACTGGCCGAGATGCACGGCCACATGCCCGGTGGAGACGTAGAGGAGATGGTGATGTTCCTCTACGTGGCCAATGGTGTGACGACGGTCCGGGGCATGCTCGGGCAGGACGGCCACATGGAGTTGCGTCGCAAGGCGAACGCCGGCGAGATCGTGGCGCCGACTCTCTACATGGCCGGACCCAGCTTCAGCGGCGGATCGGTGTCCTCTCCGGAGCAGGCCGCCCGGAGGGTCCGCGCCCAGAAGGAGCAAGGTTGGGATCTCCTGAAGATCCACCCGGGGCTGACGGTGGCCGAGTACGATGCCATGGCCATCACGGCCCACGAGGTGGGCATCCGGTTTGGCGGACACGTTCCGGCCGATGTGGGACTGGAGCACGCCATCCAAATGGGCCAGGAGACCTTCGACCACCTGGACGGCTTCATCGAGTACCTCGATGCGTTCGACCAACCCATCGACCGAAGCAGCCTCCAGGAACTTGTCACCATGGTCAAGGACGCCGGCTCTTGGGTCGTGCCTACCCTGGTGCTCTGGGATGTGGGCATCATCGGCCGTGGAGACGCCCAGGCCCTGGCAGCCCGTCCCGAGATGCGCTACTGGCCCAAGCGGAGCATTCCGGGGGCGGAGGGGGTCGAGGGCTGGACCCGGAGACACGCCGCCAGCGCACGGCAGGCGCAAGCCGATCCTGATGCGGCCGACCTCTGGGCCAACAACCGGCTCGAGGTGCTCGAGGCCCTGTCCGACGGCGGGGTGGGCATTCTCATGGGGACCGACTCACCACAGATCTTTTCGGTGCCGGGGTTCTCGTTGCACCGGGAAATGCAGGCGATGGCGGAGGCCGGTATGTCCCCCTACGAGATCCTGGTCTCCGGCACGCGGGCCGTGGGCGAGTACTTCCGGCGGAGCGACACGTTCGGCACCGTGGCCGTGGGGCGGCGCGCCGACCTCATCCTCCTCAACACGAACCCACTCGACGACATCGGCAACGTGGCCGACCGGGCCGGAGTGATGGTGAGGGGCCGCTGGTTCCCGGAGAGCTACATCCAGGAGCGCCTCGACGGGATCGCCCGAAGGTTCGCCACGAACTGACGGCCCGCCGGCCTGGTCCCTTCGTCAGTTTCCCGTCCAAACGTGGTTCGTGCGATCGATATCCGGGCAGTTCGTCATCCCGCGAGCTCCACCCTCTCGCAAGCCCGACCCAGACGGTCCAGTCCCTCGGCCAACTCGGCCTCGGTGATCAAGAGGGACGGACCGATGCGGATCACCTGGCCATCTAGGCCCCCGATCCCGACGAGCAGGCCTTCGTCCTTGGCAGCTTCGAGAAGCGCCTTCGCCCTCTGCGGCGCGGGCTCCTTGGTGCTCCGATCCTGAACGAGCTCGAGGGCCTGCATGAGTCCCATTCCTCGGACGTCGCCAATCCAATCGTAGCCGTCCTTCAACTCCCCCAAACCCCGCGCCAGCTGGGCCCCTCTCGCTTCAGCGCGGGAGGGGACGTCCTCCTCCACCATCACATCGAGCGTGGCGCACGCGGCCGCCATGGAGACCGGATTCCCACCGAACGTGGAGATGGTCTTGGCCTTCCAGGAGGTCGCGATATCGGGCCTGGTGATGGTCGCTCCCACAGGCGCGCCGTTCGCGATGCCCTTCGCCATGACCATGATGTCCGGCTCTACCCCCCAGTGCTCGATGGCGAACCATCGGCCTCCACTGCGCCCGAAGCCGGACTGAACCTCGTCTGCGATGAACAGGCCGCCATACGATCGAATCGGGATCCAGAAGGCGGGTCCGTCCGTCGACCTCCTGTCCGTGCTCCTGACGCTCGTCGCGCTGCTGGCGTGCATCGGGATCAGCACGGCAACCGCGACGAGGAGGCGAGTGTAACCCAACCCTTAGGTCAGCCCGGCGGTTACGTCGGCCCCGCGGCCTTCACCGCGTCGGGGACCTGCGCCTCGAACCGGCCGAAGTTCTCCCTGAACATCGCCGCCAGCTTCTCGGCCGCAGCGTCATAGTCCGCGCCGTCCGCCCAGGTGTCACGCGGATTCAGGATCTCCGGGGGTACATCCGGGACCTGCGAGGGTATACGCAGCCCGAAGACTGGGTCGGTCACCGCCTCGGCCTGGTCCAGTTCCCCGGCCAAGGCCGCCCGCACCATGGCCCTCGTGTAGGACAGCTTCATGCGGCTGCCCACGCCGTAGGGGCCACCACTCCAACCCGTATTCACCAGCCACACCTGGGCCCCGTGGTCGCGAAGCCGCTCACCAAGTAGTTTCGCGTACTCGCCCGGATGGCGCGGCAGGAAGGGCGCACCGAAACAAGCGCTGAACGTCGCCTCAGGCTCCGTAACACCCCGTTCCGTTCCGGCCACCTTGGCCGTGTAACCCGACAGGAACTGGTACATCGACTGCTCCGAGGTCAGCTTGGAAATCGGAGGCAACACGCCGAATGCATCGGCCGTCAGGAAGACGACGTTCTTCGGGTGGTCACCCAGGCTCGGAAAAACGGCGTTTGGAATGTAGTGAAGGGGGTACGAGGCCCTCGTGTTCTGGGTGATCGTCGCGTCGTCGAAGTCGATCTCCGAGGTCCCTTCGCGTAGAACCACGTTTTCAAGGATGGTTCCGAACATCTGCGTCGCACGGTAGATCTCCGGCTCGCTCTCGAGGGAAAGCCGAATCGCTTTTGCGTAACACCCACCCTCGAAATTGAACACGCCGCCGCTGCTCCACCCGTGCTCGTCGTCTCCGATGAGCCTTCGTTCCGGATCGGCCGACAGCGTGGTCTTGCCCGTGCCGGAGAGGCCGAAGAAGAGCGCCGTGTCCCCGTCCGGCCCGATGTTGGCCGAGCAGTGCATCGGTAGCACACCTTGGTCGGGGAGCAAGTAGTTCAGCACCGAGAAGATCGACTTCTTGATCTCTCCGGCGTAGTTGGACCCGCCGATCAGAACCTGGCGCTCCTTGAAGTTGACCACGATGAAGGTCCCTGTGGCCGTCCCGTGCTTGGCCGGATCGGCCTGGTACCCCGGGGCGTGGAGCACCGTGAATTCGGGCTGGAAGACGGCCAGTTCCTCGGGTGTGGGCCGGAGGAACATGTTGTAGGCGAACAGGTTGTGCCACGCATTGTGGTTCACGACCCGGACGTTCAAAGCGTGATTGGGATCTGCACCCACCCGTGTGTCTCGGACGAACAGTTCCTGCCCGTCCAGGAACGCGATGACCTCCTCGCGGAGTGCGTAGAAGTGTTCCTCACTCAGGGGCGCGTTGGCGGAGCCCCAATCCACCGAGTCTCCCGTCATCGACTCCTTCACGATGAATTTGTCCCCCGGCGACCGCCCCGTATGAGGACTGGTGACCGTGGCGAACGCGCCCATGTGGGCCAGGCGACCTTCGCCCCGCTCCAAAGCTCGCTCATAAAGCTGAACGGGCGAGAGATTCCAGTGCACGGCTTCAGTGGGCTCGAGCCCGTGTATGTCCAATCCGGCAACGGTTACGGCGGTTGTTCCGGCCCTTGTACCGGTCACTTCCACTCTACCTTCGCTTTTCGTGGCCATATGTCCCCAGACACTAGAAGGCTGTTGAAGAAGTATAGCGGGTCGCGCACATGGCGCTTGTGCGCGTTCAGACAAGGAACGACGACGAGGCGTAGCAACGCTACGGCGAGGAGGAGAGACGCCGGATCAACCGCACAACCGCCATGTGCCCACGAACGTGAGGGGAATGACCTTACACGTTGAAGGGTTGCGGTGGCACGACCCCGTCTCCGTTGTTGGAGCTCCTAACCATAGCGAATGCTATGGCGTCGTCGCTCCGCCTAGGAGCTGGGGCCGTGGCATCCGCAACGCGGCCCACCATACTTCTTCAACAGCCTTCTAAGAAGCTGCCGTGCGATCCTGCGCATCCACCGATGCGAATGTGACCAGGTTTATGATGTCCTCCACGGTGGATCCCCGTTGAAGGAAGTGGACGGGATGCCGCATTCCCAGGAGGATGGGTCCGATCACCTCGGCTCCCCCCAACTCCGCCAACAGCTTATAGGCTGAGTTGGCCGACGCCAGCCCCGGGAAAATCAGGACGTTGGCGGCTCTCTTCAGATCGCTGAAAGGGTACTGTGACTGCAGAATCTCAGTGTTCAGAGCCGTATCGGCCTGCATCTCTCCGTCGATCTCGATATCCGGCCGAAGCTCCTTCACCTGCATCACGGCTTGTCGAACCTTCTGCGCTTCGGGATGCCGAACCGATCCGAAGTTCGAAAACGAAACCATCGCGATGCGCGGAACGATGCCCAGTTTCTCCACGAATCCCGCCGTGAGCAACGCTATATCGGTCAGCGTATCCGCGTCCGGATCGATATTCACGGCCGTATCGCCGAAGAAGAGCAACTCTCGATCCCTCAGAGCCACCACGTACATAGCGGCCACCTTACGTACCCCATCGGCCCGTCCAATGACCTCCAGCGCCGGCCGTATGAGCTCGGCGTAGTGTGACTCGATCCCTCCCACCACGGCGTCGGCATCACCTTGGCGAACCATCATGCCGGCAAAATAGCTCGGCTGGTACATTTTCGAGCGCGCTTCGGCGCGTGTGAGACCCTTCCGCTTCCGGGAAACGTATAGCGCTTCAGCATAGGCGTGCCGTACTTCATCGCTCACGGTGGGGTGGACTACCTCCACACCCTGCAGGTCGAGGCCGTGGGTTTCTGCAATCTCATTGATCTTGTCCTCACGTCCGATGAGCACCGGCACGGCAATCCCGTCTTCCACGATCTCCTGCGCCGCGCGGATCACTCGTTCGTTGTAACCGTCGGCCAGCACCACTTTCATCGGACGCCTCCGAGCCCGGTCGATCAAACCCCTCATCACCTCTCCGCCGGGCCCCAAGCTCGCCTTGAGCCGATCCTCATACCGCGCGATGTCGATGGTTTCGCGGGCGACGCCCGAATCCATCGCTGCCTGCGCCACCGCCGGTGCCACGGCGAGAAGCACCCTCGAGTCGAACGGCTTGGGGATCAAGTACTCGGGGCCGAACTCGAAGACCTCTCCCTCATAGGCGACGGCCACCGACTGGGGCACGGTAGCCTTCGCCAGTTCAGCCAGCGCCTTGGTGGCCGCGATCATCATCTCGTGGTTGATAGCGCGCGCGCGCACGTCCAGGGCGCCTCTGAAGAGGAACGGGAAGCCCAAAACGTTGTTGACCTGATTCGGATAGTCGGAGCGCCCGGTAGCCATGATGGCATCATCTCTGACTTCGGCCACCTCTTCGGGCGTGATTTCGGGATCGGGATTGGCCAACGCGAATATGATGGGACGCTCAGCCATCGAGGCGACCATCTCCTTCGTGACCAATCCCTTGACGGACAGTCCGACGAGCACGTCGGCGCCCTCCAGCGCCTCCGCCAGCGTACGCCGGTCGGTGCTGACCGCGAAGCGGGCCTTGTACTCGTTCATCCCCTCCTCACGCCCCTCGTAGATCACCCCTTTGCTGTCGACGAACATCAGGTGTTCCCGAGTGACACCCATCCGCGTAAAGTGCTCAGCGGTGGCAAGCGCCGAGGCGCCGGCACCGCTGAACACGACCCGTACTTTCGACGCCTTCTTGCCGGCGACTTCCAACGCGTTCAGCAGCGCAGCAGTGGCAATGATCGCGGTGCCGTGTTGATCGTCGTGGAAGACCGGTATGTCCATGGTCTCCTGGAGACGCTTCTCGATCACGAAGCAGTCGGGCGCCTTGATGTCCTCGAGATTGATACCACCCACCGTGGGCTCGAGAAGCTCACAAAAGCGGATGACGTCCTCCGGATCCTCAGAGCCGACTTCGAGATCGAACACATCGATGCCGGCAAACTTCTTGAAGAGCACCCCCTTACCCTCCATGACCGGCTTCGACGCGCTCGGACCGATGTTCCCCAAACCGAGTACCGCTGTCCCATTCGTCACTACCGCGACCAAATTTCCTCGTGCTGTGTACTTGAATACCGCGTCCGGATCATCGCGGATTTCGAGACAGGGGGCCGCCACTCCAGGAGTATACGCGAGCGACAACTCTCTCTGCGTATTGAGCGCCTTGGTGGGAATAACCTCGATCTTCCCGGGCCGGCCCGTAGTGTGGTACTCGAGGGCCGCCTTGCTACGAGCATCCATTCGGAAGCCTCGCGGAGAGGGGAGTGGGTTAGCTTAGAAAGTAGTGCGTCAATCGCCTGACCAGAGAGTAGATGGCCGTTTATCCCTTACATACGTTAACGCTACTCGCCCTCCTCGGTACCACTTCCGTAACGGCGCTCGCCGGCCAAGCATGCCCCCAGGGGGAGGTCTCGGCGGTCCTCGTAACCGCGCATTCCTACTTCGAAACCGCCGATTCCACGGACGCGGGCGCGCTTACGTGGTTCTACGACATCGCCAACCGGGTCCACGCCGACACCAACGAGGATTTTCTCAGGGCTGAACTCCTCCTGGGAGTCGGCGACTGCTACGACCCGTTTCTGATAGAAGAATCCGAGCGGCTCCTACGGCAACTGGGCTTCATCGACCGAGCAGAGGTCACCGGTGTAGACCAGCCGGACGGATCCGTACAGATCCTGGTAGAAACCTGGAACAGTTGGACTCTCCAGTTCGAGCCGCGTTTCCGGTTTGTGGAGGGGTTTGAGTTCGCTGGCCTCGACGTCTCCGAGAGGAACTTGCTCGGAAGAGGCATCGTGCTTGGCGGTTTCTACCGCCAAAACCGGGAGCTCCTCAATGTCGGGGGAAGATTCGAGACCCCCCACCTCCTCGGCACACGGTGGGACACCCGGCTCCAAGCCAGCCGAACGCGGGTCGGAAACGCCTTCCAACAAGGTTTTTTCTACCCCTTTGTAGGGGAGGTCGGCCGCCGGGCCGCTGTGCAGTCGTTCGTCCAGTTGAAGAACCAGTTCAGCTACAGCCTGCCGGCAGGAGGGACGTACAGCCACGTCGTGCAACCCTACGGGCAACGGACGGGCCAGATCACGGTGGCCGGAAGGATCGGCCGGCCGGGGCGCCTCACCATCTTCGGCGGCGGACTCTCGAGAGAAGAGTGGGACTACCCCAAATTTCCAGACGGAGCGGAGGTCGTCCGGAACGAAGATTTCGGAAACGCCGAGCCGGCGCCGCAAGAAATCACCGACATACTGGCTCCGCAGCTCCGTGATTATTCGACCACACGCGTGAACCTCATCCTGGCCCAGAGGCACCTTTCCTTTGAGCAGCGCGAGCGCCTGGACGCCCTCACAGGTGTCCAAGACGTCGCGATCGGCGGAGAGCTGGCGCTCGTTCTAGGCCGGAGCATCCCGTTTCTCGGATCGAACGCCGCGAATGAGGACTCCGATTTTTTTGCCCGGGTCCGTCTCTTCGGTGGACTGGCACCCGGGAACTGGGTGCTCGCGTCGGCGGTCAGCGTCGAGGGCCGAAAAATCTTTGGCGGAGTCGAGAACGGATGGAAGGACGTACTGGCTGAGTTCGATATCTATTCTTACTGGCGCCCGTCCGAGACCTCACGGCACACTCTCTTTGCCCGTTTCTCTGGCACCGGGGGTTGGTCCGTGACCGGTCCGTTTCAGTTGACGCTGGGGGGGGCATCTGGCCTGAGAGGCTACAGTGTGGACGACCATCCGGGGGGGAAACGCCTGATCGCCAACTTGGAGGATCGGATTTATTTTGCGTCCCCACGCGACGGCTTCATCGATCTGGGAATGACCGTTTTCGTCGACGTGGGATCGATTTGGGAGGGCGGAGTTCCCTTTGGAGCAGATTCGGGGACTCTGGCCACGGCAGGGGCCGGGCTGAGGATCGGGTTTCCGGGCGGAACTCCACGCGTAACCCGGATTGATGTGGCATTCCCACTCAACGGCTCCGACCGCGCACCCACGTTCCGCATCTCAGCGGAGCTCCTCGGCCTGAGGCGCGGGGTCGAGGACAGGCAGTTACGACGGAGCCGCCGGGCGGGTGTCGGCGGCGGTATCATCCCCGATCCTTCGGTGGGCCGGTAGAACAAACCCTTTGACGTCGGAAACAAAAGTTTTAGGTTATTTCCCCTTCGCTTTGTAACGTGAAACATGTGTTCCTTTGCTTATTGAGTAAGCAGGGGTCGTCGCGAAGGGTTTACGGATGGGTTTCTGGTTGTACGGATGGTTGCTTTGATCGGTTGCTTTTAGAGACACCTCATCACCTTCAAGACGAGGCGCCCAGTACGAATGTTCTCCACTTCCCGAGGCCTCGATTCATTCGACCAGTATCTGCAAGACGTCGAAAAATACCCCCTTATTCAGGATCCAGCCGAAGAACGGGCTCTCGCCCGGCGGGCCCGGGCAGGCGACAAAGAGGCCGCTGAGCGACTCGTAACCGCCAATCTCCGGTTCGTTATTTCTTATGTGAAGAAATATCAGGGCCGTGGCTTGGGGCTCGCCGAGCTCGTCTGTATCGGCAACGAGGGGCTCCTGAAGGCGGTCAAGAAATTCGATCCGGACAAGGGTGTCAAATTCATTTCGTACGCGGTCTGGTGGATCCGCCAAACCGTTCTCCAAGCCCTGGCTGAGCAAACCCGGTCGGTTCGAATCCCCCTCAATCAGAATTCCAACCTCGCCAAGCTCGCCCGCATCGACACCGCGCTCACACAACAACTCGGCCGCTCCCCCACCATTCAGGAAATCTCTCGAGAGATGGAGGAGCCGATCGAAACGATCCGTGCTCTTCGAAGGGTAGCCGCCAGCGAATTGAGTCTCGATGCTCCCATCGACCGGAGTGACGGCAACAGCGCGAGCTTCGGTGAGCGCTTCGCCGGGATCGAGGCCACCGACATCGAAGAGGACGTTGAATCGCTCGCTCGCAGAGAATTCCTCGATACGATGTTCGACAGCTATCTCACCGAGCGGGAGAGGAAGATCCTCTACCTCTATTACGGCTTGGACGACGGCGAAGAGCGTACGCTCGAGGAGATCGGATCACTGCTCGGCGTGACACGCGAGCGGATCCGTCAGATTCGGAATCGCGCCTTCGAGAAGCTGCGTGAGAGTCCGCAGGGCGATTCGCTGTCCGGATTTTGGAGCGCCTGAGCGCCAACCAAGCGATTCGCCCAGTCGCGACGATCTCGAGGCTGATCACGGTTCTTTTTTGGCCGTGTGCCTTATCCGGACAAATCCAGGAAGCCCCGTCCGCGTGGAACGGTGAGAGAGCCCTCCAACTGGTGGAGCAAGCCCGAAGGCTCCGCCAGGCTACCGCGGTCGACTCGGCCTTTCAGGCCTACCAGGCCGACGCACGCGGCTACGTGTACTTCTTCTTCGATCGTACCGGCAGCGCCGAACGCACGCTGATAAAGATCGACCAGATGGCCCTCGAGGTCTCCTGGAGGGCACCGCGCCAGACCAAGCAGCAGGTGGTCGGCCGCCGCGACGTAAAAGAGCTTCCCACCAACATCAGCTACCACCTCGACCATCTGACCGTCGTGTTGGACGACTTCGGTGATCTGATTCGCCTCGGAAACGGCGATGAAGTCGAGGCCGTGGTTCATCCGGCCGCACCGGGGGCCGACTCCGTATACGACTACCGCCTCGCGGACTCTTTGACCGTGACACTTCCGGCCCCCGCCGCGGGCATCCGGGTCTATGAACTGGAGGTCAGGCCGAAGGACCCTGGGGCTCCTGGCTTCATCGGGAGCCTGTTCGTGCAGCGAGGGACGGGGGGTATCGTGCGCCTGAGCTTCACCTTTACCCCCGCTTCCTACGTCGACAGGAGCCTGGACTACATCCGCATCTCCATGGACAACTCACTGTGGGACGGAAAATATTGGCTTCCCTACCGGCAGGAGATCGAGCTGAGGCGAGAGTTACCGATCATCGCGTTCCTGGGGGGCAGCATCATCCGTGGCCGCTTCCAGATCCGGAACTACCGCTTCAACCCAGAACTTCCGCAAGACTTTTTCCTCGGGGGACCAGTCACTTCGGTCCCTGAGGACGAGCTCGCGAATTTTCCATTCGAGTCCGGATTGTACGATCAACTCTCGGACGAAGGCTTGGACCCTTCTCCACAGATCGAAGCGATCCGTGAACAAGCGATGGCCGTCTTGGGACAGCGGTACTTGAGTGGATTGAGCCCGTCCCGTCTCCACGTGCCCTTCATTTCATCGGTGTACCGGTACAACCGTGCGGAAGGCTCCTTCGTGGGAGGGGGCGCGTCCTTCCGGCTGGGGCCGACCTGGAGGCTTCTGTCGCGGGGCGGCTACGCATTCGGGCGGAAGACCGGCCAGCTCGCCATCGACCTCCGATCGAGTCCCAGCCCGGAGGCGTTCAGCGTGGGTCTATGGTGGAACGAGCTTCAGAACGCATCAGGCCGACTCCCCGGGGCGAGCGGCGCCGTCAACACGCTGGCGGGACTGCTCGATGACCGCGACTTCACGGATCCCTATTTCACGTCGGGAGCGAGCGCTCGATACGGATGGGGCCTGGGAACGCCGAGATCACTCGAGGTGGGGGTCGTATGGGAACGGCACCGTTCCGGCACGAACGTCGTGGACGATGGACTCGGAGGAACTCCAGCGACCGCGTCCGCGACCAGCCGCCCTGTGCTACCCGTCGACGAGGGCGACGAGGGGGCCATCGAGGTGACCTACGCAGCACGGACCGCCGCCCGAGGGTTCGAAAGCTCGGCAACGGTCCGGATCGGACAGATGGAGGAACAGCCGTACGCCTCACTCTGGTGGGCCACCACAGTCCGGCGGGAACTCCACGAACAGGGCACCACCCTCCAGGCGGGGCTACGGGTCGGGATCGCGACCGAGGACACCCCCATACAGACGCTCTTCCTCCTGGGCGGCCGGCATACATTACCCGGTTATTCTTTTCGCTCCTTCATCGGCAAGCGAATGGTCCTGCTTCGGGTCGAAGCCGGCCAGGCTGTACTCACTCCTTGGCTCAAGGTCCACGTATTCGGTATGTCAGGAGTGACGAGTTTCACCCGCACGGACCTTCCCGACGCCGACTGGCCTCGGCAAGACACGGATGGAGTGAAAAGCTCGGCGGGGTTTGGCCTGAAGCTGGGCTGGGATCTGCTGCGCATCGACGTGGGGCGGAGCCTGAACGACGGAGGGGACTGGGAATTCGTCTCTTCCGTCCAGCACCGCTTCTGGAGGTGGCTGTAGCGGCCCACCGTACTCCTTCAGCGGCCCTCAGGCCCCCCGCCCCGCGCCCGCGTTCAGGCGGCTACTTCGACTTCCGCCTCCCGCGCGGTGAGCAGCACCAACTCGCGTACGCTGACATCCACCGTGGGAATCTTTACACCCTCCCGTTCGTACGTATCGTACTCCAGCCGCCCTTCAACGTAGATCCGGTCACCCTTTTTCACGTTTTCTTCCGTGAACTGGGCTAGACCGGCCCAAAGCGTGAGCCGGTGCCAGTCGGTCCGCTGCTCGGTTTCGTCTCCGAACGGCGGACGATTGGTCGCCAGGCTCAGGTGTACGACCTTGGTTCCCTTCTTCGTCTCGTAGACGTCGGGATCGCGTCCGACGTTACCTACGAGAATGACCTTGTTGATGGTACGGCTCATCTCATCCTCCCGCGTAAGTTTCTGGGCCGGCCGGCGGGCCGGCTCCATCGAGCTCGGTCCGCTGGCGACCTCTCTTGAGTGGGACGATGGAAGGTGTTGAGCGGCGTGGGGCCGGAGGATGGCGGAACGGGACTCTCGTGTCAGGCGAGAGCCTCCAAGGGCTGGTGCTGGGTTCAGTGTTTCGTCTCGAACCAGTTCTTTCCCACACCGCCCTGGGCCACCAACGGGACGCGGAGCTCCATCGCACCCTCCATCCGCGACACCACCAACTCGCCGAGAGCGTCCTCTTCGCCACTCGGAACTTCGAAGAGCAGTTCATCGTGAACCTGCAGGAGCAGGCGGGCCCCCGAATCGGCCTCCGCCAAGGCACTGGCTACGTCGAGCATTGCCTTCTTGATCATATCAGCCGCCGTGCCCTGGATGGGCGTGTTCTGGGCCACTCGTTCACCGAACTGGCGCACGTTCCAATTCTTCGCTTCCAGCTCCGGGATCTTGCGGCGCCGCCCCATGAGGGTCTCGACGAATCCCTTCTCGCGTGCCATGGCCACCTGCTCATCCAAATAGGCCCTCACGCCGCTGAAGCGCTCGAAGTACTGATCGATAAACGCCTTCGCTTCCTCCCGCCCGACGCCGAGTTGTCTGGCGAGGGAAAACGCACCTTGTCCATACAACGTGGCGAAGTTGATGGTCTTCGCCTGGCCCCGCTGCTCGGAGGTCACCTGGTCGAGGGGAATGCCGAAGACGATGGATGCCGTCTGCTTATGGACGTCGATCCCCTCGTTGAACGCCCGCACCAAGGGCTCATCCCCAGAGAAGTGCGCCAGGATGCGCAACTCGACTTGCGAATAGTCCGCTGCGTAGAAGAGGTAGCCGTCGGCAGGAATGAATCCCTTACGAATCTCCCGACCCAACTCGGTACGTATCGGGATGTTCTGGAGATTTGGATCGCTCGACGACAACCGCCCAGTGGCCGCCACCGTTTGATTGAAGCGGGTGTGGATCCTACCCGTTCGCGGAAGCACGAGCTGGGGCAGAGCATCCACATAAGTCGACCGGAGCTTCTCCAGCTCCCGGTACTCCATCATGAGCCGCGGAATCTCGTGCCCCTGTGCCGCGAGCTCTTCCAAGACGGACGAATCCGTGGAAGGGCCCGTCTTGGTCCGCTTGATCACGGGAAGGCCCTGCTGCTCGAACAGGACTTCACGCAGCTGAGGTGTAGAGTTGAGATTGAATTCCGCCCCGGCAACTTTGTAGATCTCGTCCCGGATGAGTGTCAGATCGCGTTCCAGCCGCTCGCTCATCGTCTGGAAGAAAGCCGCATCGATACGTATACCCTCCTGCTCCATGCCCATCAGAACTGGCACGAGCGGCATCTCCAACTCAGCGAAGAGTGCGGCGAGCCCCTGATCTGCGAGCTCCGCGGCGAAACGATCGGTCAGCCGAAGGGCGGCATCGACGCCCTGACCCGCATAGTCCCGCGCCTTTTCCTGCTCGACCTCCGAAAAGCCGATTCGCTTTCGGCCGACCCCCACCACGTTGTTGTAGGGCGTCAAAGAAAAATCGAGGAAGTCCTGGCAGAGGGCCTCCAGATCGTGCTTCCGCCGGCCAGGGTCGAGAACGTAAGACGCGACAGTCACATCGAAGGCCATCCCTCTCATGCACACGCCCTCCCGTGCCAGAGACAGCGCCGAGGTTTTCAGGTCAGCACCCACCTTCTCGACGCCCGGATCTTCCAGGAGGTCCACCAGGCCAGCGAGAGCACCGCTGCGAAGTTCGGAAAGATTGGCGATCCCGGGCGATTCGAACGCCAGTGTCGGTTCACCTTGGGGTACGTGACCGAACGAGAGATAGAAGGCCTCGCCCACATCGAGCGCCAGCGCGAGGCCGACCAAACCGGCCCGGTGTGGATCGAGGAAGGTGTTGTGCACCCTCAGCGCCACCCGACCCAGCTCACGGGCCCGACGAACCAAAGCGCCAACGTCGTCCGCGTCGACGACCAGATGGCAGTGGACCGTAGGAGGCCCGCCCACCGGCGCCGACGGCGCTACGGCCACCTGCGTCGTCCCGGCGGCGGTGTCACCAGGAGTCGAATCGGGATCCTCACCACCCAGAACCGCCGCTCCAGAGCCTGAAGCCCCGTCCGGCGCAAAGCGCTCCATGAGGCGGCGGAACTCCATCTCGGCAAAAAACTTGTGAAGCCTGGGACGATCGGGCTCCCGCACTTTCAGTGCCTCGAGGTCCAACTCGATTTCGAGATCCGTCATGATGGTTACGAGCTGCTTGGAGAGGCGCACTTGATCGGCATTCTCCGTGAGTGACTCCCTTATACGTTTTGCGGAAATGTCGCTCGCGTGCTCCAAAATCTGCTCGAGGTCCCCGTACTCATCGAGAAGCTTGAGGGCCGTCTTCGGTCCAACACCCCGGGCTCCGGGAATGTTGTCGGAGGAGTCACCGATCAGCGCCAAGTAGTCGACTACCTTGGTGGCCGGAATGCCGAATTTCTCGTGAGCATTACCTTCGTCCACCCACTCGGGCGCCACGCCCGCGCGTCCGCCGCGCCCTGGGTTCAAGAGGTGGATACCGGGTCCTACGAGTTGATAGAGATCCTTGTCACCGGAAACGATGACGGCCTCGAGCCCAGCGTCTCTCGCCTTGATCGCGAGAGTGCCGATGACGTCATCCGCCTCGTAACCGTCCAGTTCGACGAGGGCGTCGTTGAACCCCGCCACGAGCTCCCGCACGCGTGGCAAACTGGCTCTCAGCTCATCGGGCATCTTCTCCCGGGTCGCCTTGTACGCCGGATAGACCTTCTCCCGGTGGCTATTTCCAGCGTCGAACACCACCGCGAGATAGTCGGGTTGATACTTATCACGGATGTCCACCAGGAAGTTCGCGAACCCGAAAGGGGCTGATGTGTTCTCCCCCTTGGAGTTGGTGAGGGGGCGGTGGATAAAGGCGAAGAACGCCCGGTAGATCAGCGCGTAGGCGTCGATGAGAAAGAGACGGGGCGCGTTCTTCGGTGGGACGTCCATCGGTTAGAAGCCTTCTGGATCCGTAAATCGCAAAAAAAACGCCCCGCGGATATTCTCATCCCCGGAGCGTCTTCATCGGTCGTGGGGGTGTCAGGCCCTGATTACATTCGTGGCCCGGTATCCATTCTCGGTCTCCGCCAACTCGAACTCCACTTCGTCGCCCTCCGTCAGAGTGCGAAAGCCCTCTGTGATGATGGCCGAGAAGTGGACAAACAGGTCGTCGCCTTCCGGCCGAGCGATGAACCCATACCCTCTAGAATCGTTGAACCATTTGACGGTCCCTTTGGACATGCGGCCTACTCCTTCTGCGGCATGGAACAATGGTCCGTCACGCCTACGGCGCCCGCCCAAGGGCGCTGCGTGCAACCGAGTGCCGTGACCGGGCCTGCTAACACGCCCCCTAGGTTATGGGGAGGACTGGGTAGCCGTCAAGAATTTCGTCGAGGATCCCTCAAGAAGGCCCCCAACTGGCTAAAGTTCTCCGTAAAGAAACTGGTAGAGCCCGATGTTGCGCGTGATATTTTTCACGTATCCCCGGGTCTCGTCGAAAGGAATACGCTCCGTGAACCGAAGCAGATCCTCGAACTCGGGAAGCTGTCTCCAACGGCGCGCTCGGGTGGGGCCGGCATTGTACGCGGACAGCACGAGCGGCAGCCCCCCGTCGCCATAACGCTGCTCCATGTCCAGCCAGAATCTGGTTCCCAAGTGCAGGTTGATTTCGGCGGTCTCGAGACTCGCAGCCGTGAACCCCCGGATTCCCTGACTTCGAGCGAGATCGCGCCCTGTCGCCGGCATCACCTGCATGAGGCCGATGGCTCCTGCCGGCGAATGAATGGCCGGCGTGAATGCCGATTCCTGCCGAATCAGAGCGGCCAGCAGAATGGGATCGATGTCGCGCTCACGAGCTTCTCGCGTAACGAGCTCCCGATAGGGAAACGGATACACCACACGAAGGAGGCGCTTGGTCCGCGGGGCTCCGTCGCGTATCAGACCCTGCCCAAGCCTGATCCCATCGATGGAGAAGCCCCGCTCGATCAAGGCATCGGCCAAGTCCAGCGTCACCAGCACCGATCCGTCCGTTCGCGCGACAAGCCCATCGATGTGGGCGTCCACTCCCGCGTCGAGACCCGCCGCCACGAGCAGGTCGAGTGTCCTCAGTTCACTTTGGAGCCAGTTCGGCGGCATCGAGACCGGCCCCGCCGGCATCTCCGGGAGATAAGGCTCCTCGAGGAGATCGAACACGAGCACACCGTAGTAGGACAGGACGTCTCGGTCCTGTATCTCACTCAGGTACTCCAGGGCATCCTCGTCCCGACCGAGAGCCTGAAGACTCCGAGCCGCCCAATAGGTGGCCTCGGCCCAACGCCGCCCGTTGGGGAATTCCTCGAGGTAGCTTCCGAACACCTGGGCCGCCGCTTCTTCATCGTTCTGTTGAAGACGGATTTGACCGAGTCGCATTCGGGCCAGACCGGCCGAGGCGTGCGACGACTCCATCGCGATCGCCCGTTCGAACCCGGCGGCCGCCTCCCCATATGTGCCCCGCGTCCAGGCAGAGTTGGCCCGTGAGACGACGATATCGACGGCCTGGCGGCTCTCCGGGAACCGATCGATGATCCATCCTTCGATCGTTCGGACCGCATCCCGCCGGCCTTGACGGCCCCGAGCCGCGTGCCACTCATCGAGAACGCGGAGCTCGAAGGCAGGGTCGTCGGTCTCGACCAGCTTCCTGAACTCCACCACCGCCGCCTCGTGCGTGCCGACCGCCGAAAGTAGCCGGGCACGAGCCAACAGAACTGCGGGCTCGGGCTGCACTGCCTCCGGCAACGCGGCCAGATGCCGCTCGTAGGCCTCGAGTGCCTGATGATTCTCCCTGACCTGATCCAGGATCCTGGCCGAGCGGAGAGCTTGTTCCGCGTCCACCGTACCGGTCTGGATAACGCCCCACGCCGCCCGCGCCCCGCTCGCTCCCTGTGGGTAAGCGTCCAAGGACGCCTCGTACGCCGCGCGAGCCGCCGCCATATCTCCCCCAGCGACCGCCAAAGCACCGATGGCTTCCATCGCCTCACCACGTCGCACGGCCCTCAGATCCCCTCGCACGAGCTCGGCGTAACGATCCAGAGCAAGTGATGTGTCTCCGGCCACGAGCAAGGCTCGAGCTTCGAGATCCCACGCCAACTCGGCGACGGCAGAGTCTCCCCCCATCAGTGGAAGGATCCGTAACGCCTGTTCCGCGTCTCCCTCCTCTAGCGCGTTGCGGGCCAACTGTAACACCGTCCATTCCAACAACTCTTGCGAGCCCTGGCCTGCCTGCTCCAAAGCCGTGAGCATCGGCTCCCAAAGGCCGGCCCGCGCCGCAACCCGCGCCTCCCGGGAAGCCGCCCAGGGAGTTTCCGACGCGAGCGCTCCGGCCGACCGGAAACGCGCGTACTGTTGAGCCGCCTCATCCCATCGCTCCGCCTCCTCCAGAGCGCGGGCCAGCAACAGCCCGCCCTCACCACCTTCCATCCCGTCGAGCCAGTCGGCACCCTCCAATCCCGCAAGCACACCGTCCCAATTCTTCCAGCCCGCATCGGCACGAGCGAGCAGGAGTACCTCCGAGCGTGTCAGGACGGCTCCCCCGGCTCCGTGTTCCCTCAATATCTGACTGGCGTGCCAATACCTTCCCGCTTCGACCTCGGCTCGGGCCGAGTCGACCGTGGGATCGGGAGTATCCACCCAGCCAGGTGATACGGCCGAGGATCGGGTCGCGGCATACCGGTCGTCTACAGAGGAAGGGTCCGCGTCGACGGCAAGCCGGGAGTCCGAAAAAAACGGACCCGTGGGAACACCCGCCCACATCGTCAAGAGAACACAGACCGATCCGAGGAATTTCACTGAACAGCGCTATCCGACGAGGAAGGAAATCCGGTAAACCCGCCCTATTCCGGAAACAGATGCTTCAACGAGGCGGACGTTTAATAATACTGCGGTCCCCCAATAATAACACGGACCAACACTCGACTCCGAAGCCCTAAGAAGGCATAAGACAAAGAGGGGCCGCCCTGTCGGGCGGCCCCTCTCATCGTACCTGCTGATGTTCTTACGCCGACCGAGCGCGGTCCGCCTCCATGGCATGGAGCATGTCGATCATCTTCTGAGCCGACTCCTCCATGTCGATGACCAAGCTGTCGATGCGCGCGACGAAGTAGTTGTGCGAAATGCTCACGGGAATCGCGATGACGAGTCCCGCCGCGGTCGTGAGCAGCGCCACCTTGATCCCACCGGCAACCAGCGTGGCCTCGACCTCACCCGCCGCCTCGATGGACTGGAAGGCGATGATCATTCCGATCACGGTCCCGAGGAAGCCGAAGAGGGGGGCCACGTTGGTCAGCGTAGCCAGAACCACCAGCCCACTCTCCAGCTTGCTCAACTCGATGAGACCCTGGTTTTCGATGGCCTTCATCACCCGCTCCGTGCCTTCCTCATGCCGATCCAAGCCGGCATAGAGAATCCTCGCCGCCGGAGCGTCCGAGTTCCGGGTCGCCTCGAGCGCCTCTTCGATCCGGTGGTCCTCGAGCAGCGTGTCGACCTCAGCCAGAATCTTCTTTGTCTTGGACGATTTCACGAAAAGGTCGAAGAACTTCCATGTCATGGTGATGATGCCGACGATTAAGCAGAAGAGTAAGGGCCACTTCATGCCTCCAATGTCGATCCAAAGCCCCTGGATCACCTCCGAGAAGGTCTCGTCCGGCACATCCACTCCTGGGATCTGCGACAGCGCACTGTAGACTTGCATCACACCGACCAAAAGAACCTCCAGCCAAAAATTCCGGGAACGTTACGGGGCCGCCCGTGACGGCGGCAGATCTTGATTTGCAGAAGTCCGAACCTGCGTATGCCCGACAACCCTGTCAAGCCCCGCCGACCGCCATAGAATGCTTGCAACACGCAGCCAGGTGGCCGGGTTCCTTTTCCTCCAGGACGGGGAGTGCCCTCTGGCACTCCTCATCCTTCCCAGGGTGGGGGCATCGGGCGTAGAACGGACATCCCGCGGGGGGCCGGATCGGACTCGGCACATCTCCGGAGAGTCTGATACGCTGGCGGTTCGGCGCCGTCTTCGGATCGCGCCGGGGAGCCGCCGAAAGCAGTGCGCTGGTATAGGGATGCAGCGGGTTCCTGTACAGCTCCTGGGCCGCGGCCATCTCGACGATCTTGCCGAGGTACATGACCGCCACGCGATCACTCATGTACTCGACCACCGCCAGATCGTGAGCGATGAAGAGGTAGGTGAGGCCGAGTTCGTTCTGGAGATCCCGTAGAAGATTGATCACTTGGGCCTGGACGGAAACGTCGAGCGCCGAGACCGGCTCATCCAAGACGATGAACTTCGGCTCCACGGCCAACGCTCGGGCGATACCGATACGCTGCCTCTGACCGCCACTGAACTCGTGCGGATAACGACCGGCGTGCTCCGCGTGTAGGCCCACCATTTCGAGCAGCTCGCGGACCCGGGCCAACCGATCCACACGGGTCTCCGCCAACCCGTGCACCTTGAGGATCTCCGCGAGCATGCTGCCGACCGTCATCCGTGGATTGAGCGACCCGTACGGATCCTGGAACACGATCTGAGCGGATCGCCGAAACGCAATGAACTGGGCACGATCGAATCCCTCTAGGTCCTGACCCTCAAAGAGCACACGCCCGCCGGTCGGCTCGATGAGGCGAAGGATGGTTCGTCCCGTGGTGGACTTTCCGCAACCGGACTCCCCTACGAGTCCGAGGGTCTCCCCACGTCGGAGCCGGAAGCTCACGCCATCCACCGCCCTGACCTGAGCCACGCTCCGCCCCAGGACGCCGCCGTGGACGGGGAAATACTTCTTCAGATCCTGAACGTCGAGCAGCACCTCGCCGTCCAACGCGCCGTTTCCTTCAGCGGTTTTCCCGTCGCTGGCGGACGTCACGTTGGGCTCCCCGGACGTCACGTGGGCTCCCCGGGCGTCACGTGAGCTCCCCGGCCGGCCGCCTCATCCGGATCGAGGAGCCAACACCTTGCGGACCGGCTCGAGCGGCCATCCACCGGCAACAGATCGGGTGCAGACTCGGCGCAACGCTCCCATGCAAAGGAACAGCGGTCCCGAAATCGACATCCGTCCGGCCAATCCACCGCACTCGGCACGGTGCCCGGAATGGGGTTCAGCCGGACGTCTCGGTCCCCGATCCCCGGAAGAGAGGCCAGCAGCCCCTGCGTGTAGGGATGCTGGGGACGGGTCAGGATCTCCTCCGTCGTCCCCGTCTCCACGATCTGGCCGCCGTACATGACCACCACCCGATCACACACCTCCGCGATCACCCCGAGATCATGGGTAATGAGGAGGAGGGCCATTCCATGTTTACGCTGCATCTCTACGAGCAGATCCAGAATCTGCGCCTGAATCGTGACGTCCAGCGCCGTGGTCGGCTCGTCGGCGATCAGAAGGCGTGGCTCACACGAGAGTGCGATGGCGATCATGACCCGCTGCAGCATACCACCCGACATCTGATGTGGATAAGCGTCGAAGCGCTGATCGGGTTCCGGGATCCCGACCTCCGCGAGAAGAGCCACTCCCGCGGCACGGGCCTCCCGCTTGCTCAAGCCACGGTGCAGCCTGAGCACCTCCTGGATCTGGTACCCCACCGTAAAGACCGGATTCAGCGAGGTCATCGGCTCCTGGAAGATCATCGAGATCTCGTTGCCTCGAATCTCCCGGAGCCGAGCGGGTTCGACTTCCAGCAGCTCCTCGTCGTTGAAGCGGATGGAGCTGCCCGCCATGATCTCGCCGGGCGGCGAAGGAATCAGCCGTAAAACAGAAAGCGCCGTCACGGTCTTGCCGCACCCCGACTCCCCAACGATCCCCAACGTCTCCCCCACTCCCACCTGGAGGGACACGCCGTCGACCGCCCGGGCCACACCCGCGTCCGTCGTGAAGTACGTACGGAGATCCGTCACCTCGAGAAGCGGCATCGGTCACGCCCTCAGGCGCGGGTCGAGAGCGTCTCTCAGCCCATCCCCGACCAGATTGAACGCGACCACGGTGAGCACGATCGCCAGACCCGGGAACGTGGATATCCACCAGGCGTTGAGAAGGAAGTCACGGCCGTCCGCTACCATGGATCCCCATGAGGGCGTGGGAGGCTGAAGACCGAGACCCAGGAAGGAGAGGCCGGCCTCCAACACGATGACGTTGCCGATGCCGAGCGTGGCGGTGACGATCACCGGAGCCAGCACGTTGGGAATCACATGGCGGAGGATGATGCGCCTTCGGCTGAAACCGAGGGCCCGGGTCGCCTCGACGAATTCCTGTTCTCGCAGACTGAGGACTTCGCCACGGACGATTCGCGCGGTGCCGGGCCACTGGGTGAAGCCCAGGACCGCCATGATCAGGAAAATCGATTGGGTATCGAAGAGCGCGACGATGGCGATGAGAAGCACCAGACGGGGAAAGGAGATCACCATGTCGACGAAACGCATCACAACCGCATCGATCCATCCGCCGAGGTAGCCCGCCATGGCCCCCAGCAGAGTGCCTATGGTGACACTGATCCCCACCGCCACGAAACCGATCGAGAGGGAGATCCGTGCGCCATACATCATGCGTGAGAAGACGTCTCGAGACAGATGGTCCGTCCCGAGAAGGAATTCGCCGCTGGGAGCAACCAAGCGGCCCATCAGCGGACCCTGCATGGCCGGATCGTAGGGAGCGATCAACGGCGTCACCAAAGCGATCAAGTAGACCCACACGATCACCACCGCGCCGATTACGGCGATCCGGTTCTTCTTGAACGCCTCCGCCGCGAGCTTCCACTGGCTTATGCCGCTGCGCTCCAGTTCGGCCTGACGCGACACGTCGAACATGGACCATCCCCATGTGCCGAGCAGACCGGCCACGACGGTCAGCGACGCGATCTGGTGATCCAGCGGTCCGCCCCAGCCGGCGGCGAACCGGGCCCACCGAGTCAGGAGCACCGCCAGAAATGCGACCCATACCGTCAGACCCAAGCCGCCCACGCCCCACCGTCCCACCACGAGCTGCGGCAACCCCGGGAGTAGGGCGGAAAGAGCCAGTCTGCTTCGCCGTGGTCCGAGGCGGTCAGTCATATCGGATCCGCGGATCCACAACGGCGTAGAGCACATCCGCGACCAGATTTCCCACCACGACCATCATCGCAAAGACCAGGCTGCCACCCATGATTATGGGATAGTCACGTTGAAGAATGGCGTCCACGACCAGCTTACCCATGCCTGGCCATGCAAAGACCGTCTCGATGAAAACCGTCCCGCTGAACAGGAAGGGAAGGTAGAGGCCCACCAGTGTGATCACCGGAATCAAGGCGTTCCGGAGGGTGTGCTTGAAAATCACGACGCGCTCCGAGAGCCCCTTGGCGCGCGCGGTACGAACGAAGTCCTGGCGGATTTCCTCCAGCATACTTGCTCGTGTATAACGGGCGATCCCGGCGGCCAGGACCAGGGCCAAAGACGTGGCCGGAAGTGTCAAGTGCCAGAGCCGGTCTCGGACCTTCTCAAACGGACTGAGAAAAGCGTAGTCGATGCTCTGGATGTCCGAGGCCGGAAAATAGATCGGCCACCCCCAGACACTCGCAAAAAGACTGAACAGGAGCACCATCATCAACGCCAGCCAGAAGGACGGCATGGAGTAGAAGAACAGACCCACGATCGAGGCGATCGAATCCAGCAGGGAATACTGTCGAACAGCCTGTAGGATTCCGAGCAGGATCCCCAGGACGAACGCGACCCCGATGGCGGTGAACGAGAGGAGCAGCGTGTTGGGGAGCAATTCCTGGATGATGTCCGTAACCGGCCGATTACGCGAAAACGAGACTCCGAGGTCCCCTTGAGCAAGCGCCCCGAGCCACCGCACGTAGCGGATGTGAATGGGCTGATCGAGGCCCAGGTTGACACGGATCTGTTCCCTGGCCTCCGGCGACATGCTGGGACTCGAGAACCGGTCAGCGGGGTCGCCCGGGGCGAGGTTCACCACGAAGAAGATGATCGTGGCGATGCCGAGGACGAGGGGAATGGCGCCGAGGAGCCGCCGGACAATGAATGTCGTCACCGCCCGCCTTTCACAGCCCAGCTGCCTCGACTTGCACCGGAGTCGTCGCCGGAGTTCTCGTCCCTCATCGCAGGTCGGCGGGAATCCACCAATCCTTGATGTTCAGCCATTCCCCGCGCGCATCCATCTCCACGCCGCGGAGCCGCTTGTTGATGCCGTCGAGCCGGTCGGAGAAAAAGAAGAACGTATACGGCTGCTCGTCCACCAGAAGTTCCTGGTATTGGCTCCAAAGCGGCTTGGCCTCCTCGCGGTCGACGACCAACGGCAACTCGTCCAGGAAACGGTCGATATCAGGCCGCTGGGTACCGGACCAGGCGTAGGTCGCGGAGATATTACGGCTGTGGAAGAGATCGGTGTCATCCAATTTGTACTCGACCACCCAACCCATGACCACCCCATCGAAGTCCCGAGGGCTCTGGCCGATCTGGTCGAGCAGGGTACCCCATTCGACCACCGTCGGTGTGACCTCGACACCGATGTCGGCCAACTGCGCCTGCATGATCTCCGCGATATCCTGCCGCATATCGTTCCCGTGATTGTACTTGATGGAGATGGCAAGTCGAACGCCTTCGGCGTTCTCGCGCACGCCGTCTCCGTCCCGGTCCACCCAACCCGCGGCGTCGAGCAAAGCCCTGGCGGCATCCTGATCGTACGACATGGCATCCCGGCCTATCGAGGGGTCGTAGGCCCAGTGGAACGGGGGTACACTCCCGTTCGCCACCGTCCCGTAGCCCTGCAACAGAGCGTCCACGATCTCCTGCCGGTTGGTACCTCTGGTAAGCGCTTGACGCACCCTCTTGTCCGCGAGCTGTGGGCGGCGTGCGTTCCAACCCACGAGAACGTAGCTCCGGAACGGATACTGCAAGAGGTCCACGGCATCCGAGTCGATGACGGCCTGCGCCTGATCGGGCATGGGACGGATGTACACGTCCAGCCCCCCCGTCAACAGCTCGGTCAGGAGCGTCGTCTGCTCGGTGATGACTCGGTAGACGTAGCGATCGACATACGGGCGCCCGCCGAGGCCGGCAGGAAAAGCAGGGTTGGCCTGGAACGTCCAACTCGCGGCTTCCCGATGCTCCACGAATATGAATGGCCCGTTACCCACCGGGCATACCGTACCGTACGGATGTTGCCTCAACTCCGTGGAGGGGACGTCTCCGAGCAGATGCTCGGGCATGATCGCCGTGGCGCGCCAGGGGTCGATGTAGTCCGCATGGGGCCGCATCCGGAACTTCACCGTGAACGAGTCGACCACCTCCACGCCATCCGGCCCCTGGTCGTAGTGGGTCCAGTACGCGGCGTTTGGAAAAGCTGTCTCGGGATCGATGGCACGCTTGAACGTATACGCGACATCGTACGCGTCGGTCAGCTCGCCGTCATGCCAGTAGACGTCGTCTCGGATGTGAAACGTGATCTCGCTGGCGTCGTCCGAAACTTCCCACGATTCCGCCAGATAGGGCATCGCAATCTGGTTCTCGTCGTACGTCACCAAGGTCATGAGGTTCACGAAGCTCTGGTGCTGCGACGCGGTGTAGTCCTGAGAAACGTGATTGTTCATCCCGTCGGGGATCTCGCCGATCGAAGCCACCACCACCGCGCCGCCGTGGCGCTCGGACGGAGGCATCTGCCCCTCGAACTGCGACATGAACGCCGAGACACGAGCCGTGACTTCCTCACAAAACGGGATGCCTGAACCGGCCTCGGCCAATGAGGCTTCCAACATCCAGGGTCCGGCCTCACGGGAGGCCCCACCTTCGCCCCCACATGCTCCCATCATCACCGTCAACCCAGCCACTAGAATCAGCCTTGCCAACCGAGCTTCCCTCATGTTCGTCTCCTCTACTAGTGCCAAGATGCCGCTGCCTCTAATCCTATCGCCTTCCGCGTCTCCGTTCACTGGATGGGATCCACCAGTCCTGCACATTCACCCATTCGCCCCGTATGTCCATGACAACGTCCTGGATGCGCAAGTTTACACCCACCAATCGCTCCGGCTGAAACAGGAACGTGAACGGCTGCTCGTCGACCAGGAGCTCCTGGTATTCGCCCCACATGGGCTTGGCCACGTATTCGTCCAGGGTCAACGGTAACCGTTCGAGATAGCGATCGATATCCGGGCGTTGTGTGCCGGACCATCCGTTCGGCCGTTCGGTCCACGCGCTGTGAAACAGGGCGGTGTCGTCGAGCCTCAAGTCGATCGTCCAGCCATAAATCCAACCATCGAACTCCCTGGGCCGGGAAAACAACACCTGCTGGATCAACGTGCCCCCCTCCACTGCCGTCGGCGTGGCTTCGATTCCGATCGTCGAGAGTTGAGCCTGCATGATCTCCGCGACATTCTGCCACAGTTGGTTACCAGGGGGATACTTGATCGTAAATGAAAGGGGGAGGCCTCCGGCATTCTCCCGCACCCCATCACCGTCCCGGTCGATCCATCCGGCTTGGTCCAGAAGTAGGCGGGCGGCCTCCGGATCGAACGCCGTCTGGTCGGCTCCCAAAGACGCATCGTAAGCCCAATGACGCGAAGGTATTGTGCCGTTTGAAACAACTCCGTAGCCACCGAGGAGGGCCGCGACGATCTCGTCTCGGTTCGTTGCCTTCGTGATCGCCATCCGAACCCTCTTGTCCGCGAGTTGGGGACGGCGGGAGTTCCAGCCGACGAAGACATACTGCCGATTGGGAAAGTGAACCAACTCGAGCCTGTCCGAGTCGCGGATCGCCTCCGCCTGGTCGGGCGTCGGGGCGACGTAGACGTCTATGTTTCCCGTCAGCAGTTCGGTCAACAACGTAGTCTGCTCCGTAATGTTCCGAACAACCAACCGGTCGACGTACGGCCGCCCTCCAAGACCCTCCGGAAACGCGGGGTTCGCCTGAAACGTCCAGCTCGCGTCCTGCCGATGCTCAGCGAAAATGAACGGCCCGTTGCCCACTGGGCACACCGATCCGTACGGGTGCGCCCGCAGCTCCGCAGCAGGCACGTCCTCCAGTAGATGCTGCGGCATGATGGCCATCATCGTCCACGGATCGATAAAATCGGCGTGCGGTGTCATGTGAAAGCGCACGGTGAAGGAGTCGATCACCTCCACGGCACCCGGACCCGTTTCTACGAACGTCCACCAGACATCGTTTGGAAAAGCGGTCTCCGGGTCGGTGGCTCGTTCGAACGTATAGGCCACGTCGTAGGCGTCGGTAAGCTCGCCATCGTGCCAATACACGTCGTCCCGGAGGTAGAAAGTGAGCTCCCTGCCGTCGTCCGACACGCCCCAGGACTCGGCCAGGTAAGACGTCGCAATCAAGTCCGAATCATACCGGACGAGCGTCATGAGGTTGAGGAAGATCTGGACCTGCAGGCTCTGGTTCGGAGCGGCGACGTGCGCGTTCATGCCACCTGGCAGCTCACCCGGCAGGCCCACCACCACCACGCCCCCATGCTGTTCCGACGGAGGTGCCTGCCCCTCGAACCCACTCATGAACTCCGAGACACGGGCCGTAACCTCCTCACAGAAGGGAACGCCGGCTCCCGCCTGCACCACCCTGGGGTCCAGGCTCCAGGACCCGGTCCCGCCCCCGTCACCGCACGCGCTCGGCCCCACGACCGCGAGCACCAGGATCGTCCGGACCCAACCAACTCGTCTCATGGTTCCTCCGCTACGTGGGCACTTCTAACGGCGCCACGTCCACCCGGCTGAAGCATACCGCTCCGTGAGCGCCTTGCATTTGACCCGCTCGGGCTCCGTGAGTTCACCCCGATGCCAGTCACCTCCTGTCACACTATTCACACCCGAGATGACTGCGTCCACCAGATCGGACCAAGGCGGAGCTTGTCCAAGGATTTCCTCGAGGGAGATTGGCGCCTGCGAACCTGTGGACGTCGCACTCGACGCCGAACCTAGAGCGAGTAGCCGCTCCTGGCCCGGACCGATGAGCAGCGAACCATGCTGGAGTAGCGCTCCTTCGAGCCGAGCCTGCGCGCTTCCTACGAGCTTTCTTCCATCCACCGTGACTTCGCCGGGAGCCGGCTCATCAAAACACGGGCCAGAATCGGGACCCGCGGCAACAAGCCGCGGCTCGCGGGCAAGCTGTGGCCCGCGGCCATCGCGGCCGGAACTCCCAAGGAAGACAGGGCTTCTACCAACCCCCGATTGATCAGCCCGTACGTCGCCCTCAGACCCCCCGGCGTCGGGCACGGAACGACGACGGCGTACGTGAGCTCCCGGTCGTGCAACACTGCCCGTCCACCCGTCGGCCTGCGTACGAACTCGATGCCCGCGCTGCGACCGGCGGCAGCATCGTAGCGGCCGCGGGCCGGCTCATTGCGGCCAAAGGAGACCGTGGGGCAGCTCCACCTGTAAATGCGGAGCACCGCCTCCCCCGGACTCGAACAGGCCGCCAGTGCGTGATCCACGGCCATGTTCCTCGGACCGGAAGAGGGCGGGTCGACGAGGATCCTCCACCTGAGCGCCTGGGTATCGAGCGGCCTCCGTGCTCGGCCGCCAGAATTCCCGTCGCGTCGCACGGAGCTTGGCGGAGTCGAGCCCGAGGCGACCGTCAAAGCTCGGACGATCCGTTTCCGGGCTCGGCGATCTCAACTCGGGCCGGGTCGTCAACCGGGGCGGCTTCCTCAGCATAGGCTTCCACCGGCGGACAAGTGCACACCAGGTTGCGATCCCCGTGGGCATTGTCCACCCGCCGAACCGGGGGCCAGTACTTGTACTCTCGGGTCCAGGGGGCCGGATAGGCGGCCCGCTCTCGTGAGTACCCGTGTTCCCACGCCTCGGCCATGAGCATGGCGGCCGTGTGCGGAGCATTCTTGAGCAGGTTGTCCTCCGGGTCTGCCTCGCCCGACGCGACTTCCTCGACTTCATCCCGAATCGCCAACAGCGCGTCGCAGAACCGGTCCAACTCGTGCCTGGATTCACTTTCCGTAGGCTCGACCATGACGGTTCCCGCGACCGGGAACGACATGGTGGGCGCGTGGAACCCATAATCCATCAACCGTTTGGCGACATCCTCGTCCGTGATCCCGCTCGTTTTCCTCAGAGGACGGAGGTCCAGAATGAACTCGTGCGCCACGCGACCGTTCTCCCCCCGATAGAGGATGTCGAACCGTTCACCGAGCCTGTTCGCCATGTAGTTGGCGTTGAGAATCGCCGTTTCCGTGGCCCTTCGGACGCCGTCCTTTCCCAGAAGCGCGATATACGCCCAGGAGATCAGCAGGATGCTGCTGCTTCCCCAAGGGGCCGCCGACACGGCCCGGATACCGCTGTCGCCGCCTGTTGCTACTTCGGGATGCCCAGGAAGGAAAGGCGCCAGCTCGGACGTGACGCAGATCGGGCCCATGCCCGGCCCTCCGCCACCGTGTGGGATCGAGAATGTCTTGTGGAGGTTGATGTGACAGACGTCGGCACCGTAGTCGCCCGGCCGGCACAAACCCACTTGGGCGTTCAGGTTGGCGCCGTCGAGGTAGACTCGTCCCCCTTTGGCGTGCACGATATCGCAGATTTCACGGATTCGGGGCTCGAACACGCCGTGGGTCGACGGATAGGTAACCATGAAGGCCGCGAGCTCCGAAGCATTCGCCTCGGCCTTCGCGGCGAGATCGTCCACGTCGATGTTGCCGGACTGGTCACACTCGACGACTACGACGCTCATGCCGGCCATCACTGCGCTGGCCGGATTGGTCCCATGCGCAGACGATGGGATCAGGCAAACCTTCCGGTGAGCCTCGCCCCGGCTCTCGTGGAACGCCCGTATCACCCGTAGACCGGCGTACTCTCCTTGGGCGCCCGAGTTGGGCTGAAGCGACGTCGCCTCCAACCCGGTGATCTCCGCCAACCACTTCTCCAGATCCGAGAAGATCCGCCGATACCCTTCGGTTTGGTCAAGCGGCGCAAACGGGTGAAGCCCTCCGAAAGCCCGCCACGTCACGGGCACCATCTCGGTCGTCGCGTTGAGCTTCATGGTACAGGATCCCAGCGAGATCATACTCGTGTTGAGCGACAGATCACGACTCTCCAAGCGGTGCAAATACCGGAGCATCTCGGTCTCGGAGTGATACCGATGGAAGACCGGGTGCTCGAGAATCGGAGACGTGCGGATCAGAAGCTCAGGGATGGCGGACGACGCTGACGCGGACACCTTCTCCGCACTGAGCTTCACACCGCCTCCCCGAGGGCCACCATGGCTGAACACGGCAAAGAGATCGTCGATGTCCTCGGGTCGGGTCGTCTCGTCGAGGGTGATGCCGACGGTCCCGTCCCCGACGTCACGGAGGTTGATCTCCAACTCCGCTGCACGCCGCAGTACGTCTTCTCCGGACATCTCCGAAGGCACCACCTGGATCGTATCGAAGAAACGATCGTGCACGATCGTATGGCCGAGCTCGCGTATACCATGCGCCAGGGTCGCAGTCAACCGATGGATCTTGTTCGCGATGCCGCGCAAGCCGTCGGGGCCATGATAGACGGCGTACATACCCGCCATGATCGCCAAGAGCACTTGAGCGGTGCAGATATTGGACGTCGCCTTTTCCCGTCGGATGTGCTGCTCGCGAGTCTGGAGTGCCATCCGGAGTGCCGAATCTCCGTCCGCATCGACCGACACGCCGACGATCCGGCCCGGCAACTTGCGCTTGAACCTCTCCTTCGCCGCGAAATAGGCCGCGTGGGGACCTCCGTACCCCATGGGAACGCCGAATCGCTGAGTATTCCCTACGGCCACGTCGGCGCCGAACTCTCCGGGAGGTGTGAGGAGGGTCAGCGCCATCAGGTCCGCGGCCACGACCACCCCTGCACCCCACTCGTGGAAGTCGTCACAAAACGCGGTGTAGTCGTGGAGCCCACCATCACTCGCCGGATACTGGATCAGGCCTCCGAAGAGCTGATCCCCGAACGATTCGACGTCGAAATTGTCGTGAGCGCCGATCATGAGCTCGATACCCAAAGGCTCCGCCCGGCCCCGAACGACCTCTATCGTCTGCGGATGACACAGCTCCGACACGAAGAATCTGGTACGGGCCTCATCCTTTGTTTCGCCGAAGAGCATGGTCATCGCCTCGGCGGCCGCCGTGCCCTCGTCCAGAAGCGACGCGTTGGCGATTTCCATCCCAGTGAGGTCGATCACCATGGTCTGGTAGTTGAGGAGCGCCTCGAGGCGCCCCTGCGAGATCTCGGCCTGGTAGGGTGTGTACTGGGTATACCAGCCGGGATTTTCGAGGATGTTCCTCAGAATGACACCAGGAACGATCGTATCGTGGTACCCCATCCCGATATACGATCGAAACACTCGATTCAGGGCGCCGATCTCCTGAAGTTGCCCTAGGAGTTCGTGTTCTGAGGACGCCTCCGGAAGGTCCAGGTCGGACTCCAGCCGGATGGACTCGGGAATGGTCTGATCCACGAGTTCTTCGATACTGCCGAGACCCATGGAAGCCAACATCCGCTCTACATCATGAGACCGCGGGCCGATGTGACGGCTCGCGAAGAGGTTCTCCGAGTCTATCTGGGGGGACATCCGGGCGGCTACTCGCCGACCAGGGCCTTATAGGCCGCCGCGTCCAGAAGAGCGTCGACCGTGGCCTGGTCACCCACCCGCAACCGAAGCATCCACCCGGCACCGTAGGGATCGCTGTTCACGAGCGACGGGTCATCGTCTAGAGACTCGTTCACCGCGACGATCTCTCCGGCAACCGGACAGAACAAATCACTCACGGCCTTTACGGCTTCGATCGTCCCGAAGGTGGCCTTTTTCTCAAAGCTCTCCCCGACCGTGGGCAACTCCACGTACACGACGTCCCCCAACTCCCCCTGGGCATAGTCCGTTATGCCGATCTGATACACGCCGCTCTCATCGGTCGCCGTCAGATATTCGTGCTCCTCTGTATAGCGAAGTCCCTCGGGTATTTCGGACACCATTTCTCCAGGTTCGAGTGTCGTGTATGGTCTAGACGTTTCTTCTGTTCGCGTTCAAGCTATTCGGATAGCTTTTCAACTAGCTTTTCAACCGGAATTATTCGAGGATTTTTTGATGATCGTGGCGCGAAGAAGATAGAGAATATGGATACGTCCACAAAGACCGATTCCGCGATCCGTCCCGCCCTGACTTCGCTCTCCGACGTGGAGCAGATGTTCCGAGAGGCGGTGCGAGATTTTGCGACCTCGGAGGTCGCTCCGCTCGTCTCCCAGATGGATCACAAGCAGGAGATCGAAGCTGATCTCATCCCCCAGCTCTTCGAGTTGGGGCTCATGGGGATCGAAATTCCGGAGGAGTTCGGGGGAGCCGGCTCCAATTTCTTCACGTCGGTCCTTGTCGTGGAGGAGCTGTCGAAGACCGATCCGTCCGTAGCCACCTTGGTCGATGTCCAGAACACTTTGGTGAACAACGCGATTGCTCGATGGGGATCCGACGAGCTACAGGCCTACTACTTTCCGAAGCTTGCCTCTGAGTGGATAGGCGCCTACGCCCTCTCGGAGGCGGGAAGTGGCTCGGATGCCTTCGCGCTGAGCTGTCGAGCCACACGAGACGGCGACGATTGGCTGCTCAACGGCCAGAAGCTCTGGGTCACGAACGGGCACGAGGCCTCCATGTTCATCGTTTTCGCGACGGTAGATCCCGGCGCAGGGCACAAGGGTATCACGGCCTTCATGGTGGATCGCGACAGCGAGGGGTTCTCCCTGGGCAAGAAGGAGAACAAGCTGGGAATACGGGCGTCTTCGACGTCGGAGTTGATTCTCGACAACGTGAGAGTTCCGAACGGGAAGGTGCTGGGCGAGGTCGGGAAGGGATACAAGGTGGCCATCGAGACGCTGAACGAAGGCCGCATCGGAATCGGTGCTCAGATGGTTGGCACCGCTCAAGGAGCGCTGGATCACACCTTGCGGTACATACAAGAACGAGAGCAGTTCGGTCGCGCTATCGCCGATTTTCAGGGCGTTCAGTTCCAGATGGCGGACGCGGCAACCGACCTGGAGGCCTCCAGACTCCTGGTCTACAACGCGGCTCGGCTCAGGGACGCCGGCGAGGACTTCCTGGTGCCGGCAGCGATGGCCAAGCTACATTCCTCACGAATGGCACAGAAGGTGACTTCTTTGTGTATCGATCTGTTCGGCGGGTACGGATTCACGACGGAATACCCTGTCGAAAAATTTTATCGCGATTCGAAGATCGGTACGATCTACGAGGGTACGACGAACATGCAACTTCAAACCATCGCCAGGGGGCTTCTAGGATGAGTTTCGGACCTTGGGAGCTGATCCTGATCGCTGCGCTCGTGTTGTTCTTCTTCGGGGCGAAGAGAATACCCGTGATCGGCCGGGGCCTTGGAGCGGCCATTCGGAACTTCAAGGGGGAAATCCGCGAACAAGACGGTCCCCCCAGCGACCGCAAGCTCGAGGAACCCCCGGACAACGACCGGGCGTAGAAGGCGGTTGAAGGACAGCGGGCCTGGAGCGGCGAACCTCGACAACGTCGTCATCGTGTTGGACAGGCCCAAAGACGTCGTCAACGTCGCCGGCGTCGTCCGCGTGATGATGAACATGGGTCTGTCCAGGTTACGCCTGGTGAGCCCGGACGACTTCGACACCTACCGCATCGGCGGTATCGCGCACCGCAGCGAAGAGCTGACAGGAGCGGCGGAGACGTTCGAAACACTCCAGGACGCCTTGTCCGACGTGGTGCTCAGTGTGGCAACCAGCGCTCGCCCCCGTACGGACCAGCGTAATTACGTGAGGCCCAGGGAAATCGCGCCAAGAATCGTCGAGGGCACCGCCAGCGGCCTCGTCGCTCTGGTATTCGGTAGGGAGGATCGGGGGCTCACCAACGAAGGGCTCGACCTCTGTCAGTCGGTGGCTATCGTGCCGACGGCCGCCGAATATCCGAGTCTGAATCTGGCTCAGGCCTGCCTGGTCCTTTGTTACGAGATCCATCTGGCAGGGTCCGAGGAGACTCCATTACCGCGGGGCAAGCGGGACCAGGGCCCCGCCACGCAAAAAGACCTGGAGGAGATGTACTCCGCCCTCCACCGCGGGCTGAGTCGAATCGACTTTTTCAAAGGGGATCGGCACCCCGAAAGTGTCATGCGCCTTCTGCGTACCATCTTGTCGCGAGCCGAGCCGGACCTCCGGGAGGCCCGTTTGGTGCGGGCTATGGGGTTCGAGATGGAGCGATATTTCGATCGGGAGGGAGCGGAAAGCGAACCGGACACCTGACGGTTCCAGGACTTTTTTTTCTTGGAAGCCGCTGTAATTTGCGCATATCTTTGGACATTCGTGGCGTAGTTGACGCAGATCGCGGAAAAGGCCTGATCCTCCTGGCTCCTCCCGCGGCGTTCGAGGCCCCCCCATATGAACTCAGCCGAGCCGAGCCCCGCCGCCCCGCTTGCCGAGCGCTACCGGGCGCTACTCGAACTGGGAAACGCATTCCTCGGCAGCTCGAGTTCGTACGAACTGTACCAAGCGATCTACGCCGAATGCGCCAAGATGGTCGAACTCGAAGGGTTCTTGCTCTCCCTTTACGATGATCAACGTGATGTCGCCACTGTCGTCTTCAGTATGGACGATGGCAGAGAAAGCGAGCCAGGGCTCACGTATCGTGGCTCCGACAGTGAAGCCCTTCGCACCGGCACCCCCACAGCCATCGCGGACCAGACCGACGTCAGCGCGGTACTGTTCCCCGGGGACGTGCAATCGGGCGCCGTGCGCTCGACCCTCTCCCTCCCCCTTCTCTGCGAGAACCGCGTGATCGGCGTTCTCACCGTATACACATCACGCGCCGACGCATATGAAACCTCCGACCTCGAGCTGTTGGGGGGAATGGCCGATCTCGCGGCCATAACACTGGAGAACATGCGTCGTGTCGAAGAGTCGCAGCGGCGGTCCCGCGAGGCGGAAAGACTCGAGGAGATCGGCCGTGTCTTGAGCAGTTCCCTCGACTTCGAGGAAGTCCTGGAGAGGGTCTCCCACGCGGCGATGGACCTCCTCGAGGTCGACGGTGCGGGCGTTTGGACGTACGAAGACGGGTGTGCGACCGTAAGAACCTCCGTAGGGGAGGCCCCGGTTCCCGTCGGAACCACGGTCACGGTCCCGGACGCCGTCGCCGAGATGCTGTTGACGCAGGCCAAGCCGCTTTGGATCGAAGACGTCGCCGCCGATGCAGACCTTCCGGACATCGTCAGGAGTTACTTCCAGACGGGGAGCGCAATCCTGACGCCGATCGTTGTGGGGGACCGCGTCGTCGGCGCGCTCTCGGCCCGATGCAACCAGGTGAGGCGGTTCACCGAGTACGATGTGCGAATGTTGGGCCGGCTGGCCGGACAAGCTTCCGTCGCCCTGAATAACGCCGAGCTGCACGCCAGCATCCAGGCGCTTTCCCTGACCGACGCACTGACTGGGTTACCCAACCGCCGGCATCTTCAACTCCATCTCGAACGAGAAATCGGCGCGGCTCAGCGTGGTCGAAAACTGGCCCTCGTCCTGCTCGATCTGGACTCGTTCAAACACTACAATGACACCCTCGGACACGTGGTCGGGGATCAGATCCTGAAGGCATTCGGGGAGGTTCTCCTCCAGGAGAACCGGGCGATGAATTTGGTCGCGCGATACGGCGGGGACGAGTTCGTCGCCGTCCTATCCGAGGGCGATGAGCGGGGCGCACAAGGCTACCTTGCGCGGCTCCACGCGGGCATCAAAGCACACCGCTTCTTGGCGTCTCACGGAGTCACGGTGAGCTCCGGCATAGCGGAGTTCGATTCCGACCAGACCGTGGGGTTCGAAGAACTCATCCAGGCCGCCGACCGGCGCATGTACGAGAACAAGGCCGCCAAACGTCGCTAGATCACTCGTACGGCATCCCCGAAGCAGCCATCTCCGCCTCGAAGGTCTCCGGATCCACCATGGGCTGCCACACCTGGATGAGCGGAAAGGTGGAAAGGAACCACCGGACGGCGAACAGGAAGATCCCCAGGAACATGAGCGCCACGAGCAGCTCCGTACCACCCAACGTCGGCGTGTCGGGACTACGGATCGACGGCGCCACCATGAGGTGTTTTTCCAACCACAACCCTGAGAGCAGCACGATCGCGATCGACCTCAGGATCAGGGGACTCATCTTCGGTTTCCGGCCGAGCAGGCCCGCGAACGGAACCACGAAGCACATCACGATCAAAGCGGCGGACCACTTACCCCAGGGTTCTTCAGCCCGGTGGATGATCCAAATCTGCTCCCAAGGGAGTTTCCCGTACCAGATGACCAGGTACTGGGCGAAAAACAGGTAGGCCCAGAACACGGAGAAGGCGAAAGTGAGCTTACCGAGGTCATGCATTTGCTGGCGACCCATCGCCTTGTCGAGCAAGTTGTCCCCCCTCTTCAGGAAGGTCACCGCAACCGCCGTGGCCGCGATGCCGCTCCAGAAGGCGCCCATGAAGAACCAGGGGCCCATCATCGTGGAGTACCAGTGGGGTTCGAGCGACATGACCCAATCGTACGAGAGTATGCTCATCATGAGCGCGTATATGATCACGAACGCCGGAGCGAGACGTGTCATGCGCCGGTAGGAAACGACCTCCTCCACCTCCTGACCAAGCCATCCCCGCGAGAGAAGCTCGCGCCACCACTCCCGGCCGCGGTCCGCATCGGCGTGCCCCCCGGTCAAGCCCATATCGGGTCTGAGCGCCAGGTACGCGAAGTAGAGCGACACCCCGAACAGGAGGAGCACCCCGATCACGTTCCTCAACAAGAGGAACGTCATGTTGAGATAGGGAGCCTTTTTTGCGAGGATCGGATCGAGGATCGGATCCTGGGCCATCTCAGCGACCCAGGGAAAATACGCCTCGCCGAGCCCGAGCATCGGCAGAAACAGCACGAACGAAATCGGAAGGAAGGCCACGAACGCCAGACTCACCCGGCGGACCGACCAGTTCCACTTCGCCTTCGTGATCCACGTCACCACGGTGAGCAGTACCGCGCCCATGGCGATGTTGGTGAAGAACAGCCAGTTCGAGACGTACGACTGCCAGGCCCTATCGGGGTCGACAGACCGTGCGTACAAGAAACCCGCAAGGCCGACCACGAACATCCCGAGGAATACCCTGTCCCACTTCTTGGAGCGTGGCAGATACTGGATGGGAATCTCGGAGGGGACGTGAATATGGCTCATTGGCCTACTGCGCCCCCGCACCCGCCGGCGTATTACCGGCCTGGTCCTGCAGCACGCGTATATAGTTCACGATGTTCCAGCGGTCGAAGTGGCTGATCTGGTGTCCGTACGGAGGCATGAGGCCACGGCCCACGCGCATGATCCCGTAGATGTGGCCGTCGCTGAACCCCGCCACGCCCGGACCGGACAGGTTGAACCCTACCAGGAGCGGAATCCACTGGGTCATGTTGGCCTCAGCACCCACTCCCGCCAACCCGTGGCATATCGCACAATATCGGTCGAAGAGCACCTCGCCGCGCTCGAGCGACGCCGGATCGGACGGGACCGGATTGGGCAGGTTCTGCACCACGGGGCTGAGGAGGTCCGCCTGCGTGATCGGGGCCGGCATGAAACCCAGCTCCGGCTGCCCGGTGTTCAGGATGCCCGGTCCAGCGGTGATGTTTCCGGCCGCGAAGGGCACACTGTTTTCGGGCGGCGCGATCGTGTTCTCATACGGGTCGAACGACCTCGAATCGCGCATGTGGCGTCCGAAGATAGCCGCCGTCACGTCGTCCAGCGGTGTACACGCCCCCGAGGCCATGAGCAACACGCCGACGCACGCCATCCGGACGAGGCTCACTGGTCACCCCCTGGCCCACCGGCGCCCGCAGGTCGCATCCTCGTCGGTAGCACTTCCTTGAGCTCGGCGATAGCTACCGGAGGGAGCAGCCGCGTGAAGAGCAGGAACCAGAATCCGAACCAAGCGAAGCTCCCCACCACGATACCCATCTCCACGATGGATGGCCGATAGAGTCCCCACGCGAATGGCTCGTACTCGTGGTGCAGCGACGTGACGATGATCACGTACCGCTCGAACCACATGCCGATGTTGACGAAAATCGAGATCGTAAACAGCGCGGGAATCGAGTGCCGCACTCTCTTGAACCAGAGCATGACGGGCACCATGCCGTTGCAGACGAGCATGATCCAAGTGGCCCACCAGTAATGGCCGAAGAGGCGCTCCCAGAAAGCGGCCCGCTCCACCTCTTCACCACTGTACCACGCCATGAAGAACTCTGAGAGGTAGGCGTAAAAGACGATCAACGACGTCATCAAACAGAGCTTCGCCATGGCGTCGTAGTGCTTGTTCGTCAGGAGCGCTTCGAGACCAAACGCCTTCCTGAGTGGCACCGTCAGCGTGATCACCATCGCCACGCCCGAGAAGATGGCCCCGGCCACGAAGTAAGGAGCGAAAATCGTGGCGTGCCAGCCGGGCACGATGGTCACGGCGAAGTCCCAGGACACCACCGAGTGGACCGAGAGGACCAGAGGCGTCGCCAGCGCCGCCAGGAAAATGTACGCCTTCCCGAAGTGGTGCCACTCGCGGTCCGTGCCGCGCCAACCGAGCGAGATGACCTTGTAGAACTTCTTCCGCAAGCCCGTGGCGGCGTCCCGCGCAGCCGCCAGATCGGGAATGGTACCCAGGTAGAAGAAGACCGCCGAGACCGTGAAGTAGGTGGTCACGGCAAAGACGTCCCAGACCAACGGCGAGCGGAAGTTGGGCCACAGAAAGCGGCTGTTCGGATACGGCATCAGCCAATATCCGTGCCACACGCGTCCCATGTGGATGAGCGGGAAAAGCCCAGCGGTCATGACAGCGAACACCGTCATGGCCTCGGCGGCGCGGTAGATGGACTGGCGCCACGGTGCGCGGAACAGAAAGAGGATCGCGGAAATCAGCGTCCCCGAGTGAGCGATTCCTACCCAGAAGACGAAGGTCGTGATGTAGGCGCCCCAGCCCACGGGGCTGTTGAGCCCGGTGACGCCGATCCCGAACCAGAGCTGAACGCCCCACGAGACCGCCAAGAGCCCGATCCCGGCGATCGACAGCGCCAGGAGCGCCCACCAGCCCCGGCCGGGACGGCCGAGGGGCCTGAGAACCGCGCGGTTGACCTCCTCGAGGGACTGGATGTCCGGGTGGGGGACCGCCCCGCGCAGCACTTCGGTGGTGGGATTCATCAATGCTGCCCGGAATCCACTTCGTGGAACGTCACCTTCTTCAAGTAGCTCACCGCCGGTTGCGTATTGATCAGTTCGTCCAGGACGCGGTACGCCCGCTCGTCGCGTGAGGCCTGCGCCACCCGCGAATCCGAGTCACGGATGTTGCCGAACACGATCGCTTCGGCCGGGCAACTCTGCTGACACGCCGGAATGATCTCGCCGTCCGCGATGGTGGTTCCCGCCACCGCGGCCCGGTCCTGGTGCTTCCGAATGCGATGGATGCAGAAGGAGCACTTCTCCATGACCCCGTTCTCTCGGACGGTCACGTCGGGATTGAACTGCCAGTTGAGCGGCTCCGGAACGTGGCCCAGACCCTCGCGCACCGGCTCCTCGTCCGTGAAGGAATACCAGTTGAAAACGCGGACCTTGTACGGGCAGTTGTTCGCACAATAACGCGTCCCCACGCAGCGGTTGTAGACCTGCGTGTTGATCCCGTCAGGCGTGTGATACGTGGCGAAGACCGGACATACGGGCTCGCAGGGGGCGTTCCCACAGTGCTGACAAATCATCGGTAGGAACCGCACGTCCACCGGCCCCGCATGGCTCGCTTCCACCACCTCGTAGTAGCGCTCCAACCGGATCCACATCATATCACGGCCCATGGTGACCTGGCCCTCGCCAACCCAGGGCACATTGTTCTCGGCCTGACAAGCCGTCACACAAGCACTGCAGCCCGTGCACTTGTCCAGGTCGATGGCCATCGCCCACCGGGGCTCGTTTTCATCCCCGTACTCGCCGTAGCGAGCACCCTCGAGCGGGAAGGCCTCGGGGCGACCGTCGGTCTCGACCGGCACGAAGCCTCCGACCCCCTGCAGTTCCTTCAGCGGACCGTGGTCACCCTCCTCGTCGCCGGCACCCTCGGCACCGAGGTCCGCGAGCGCGATGGCCGGAGTGATGGGCCGATCGCTCTGCGAGTCCGACCCGGCGATCGACGCGAGTCGGTGCCGGGCGCCCGTCGGCGTGACGTCCACCTTGGTCACGAAGTGCACCAATCCGCCCGAGAGGGCTTCGGCCTCGCTCGGGAGAAGGTCTAGAGCGTTGACACCGTTTCCGTCGGCAAAACGACCTGCATCAGTGTGTCCTCCGCCCATAGCCAAGGCGATCACGTCTTCGCGGATACCGGGGTAGATCCAAACAGGTGCCTCCACCGACCCGTACGGTGTCGACAGCTCGACCACATCTCCGTTGCGAACGCCGAGGGCCTCCGCCCGGTCCGGATGAATTTCGACCCAGGAATGCCACGTGATCTTGCTGACTGGATCCGGCAATTCCTGAAGCCAGGTCCGATTGGCATTCAGAGCGCCGTCGCCGAATCGAGAGGAGGGGTAGACCATCAGATGCAGATCCCCCTCCCCATCGAACTCCGGAGGATCGAACGCTATGAGCCGATCGGGCTGACGAAGTGTTGTCGAAGAACCGGACGGCGTCGTCCCGACCTGCGCCACCCCCACTCGAAGCGACTCGCGCCAGAAGGCATCGGCGTCGTCCGCCCCCGCCGAGGCTGCGAGATCGGCCCAGCGGCCGCGTAGATATTCGTAGAATGTCTGCACCCCCAGATCCTGTCCCATCTGGGTCGCAACAGAGAGAAGTACGTCGCCGGTTTCCTTCGAATCGAAATGGGGAACCGGGCGCATGGTCGGCTGCCGTAGCGTCCACTGACCGGGGCGGGAGGAGGTGTCGCCCCACGCCTCGAGGAAATGCCGATCCGGAAGGATCAGATCCGCCACGGCGGCCGTCTCGTCCATCGCGGACGCGAACGACACCTTGAAGGGAACGCTGCCAAACGCCTCCCGGAAACCGGACGAGGCGGGCAAGGCATAAGCGGGATTACTTCCGTGAACGAGCACCGCGCCCACGTCACCTCCGCGCATCGCCTCGATGGCCTCCTGCATCGGAGCGAAGCCAGCCGACGGCGCGTCGAGCTGGGGAGCGTCGTAGTGGACCGTGCGTCCCACGTTGCCAGCGACGGCATTCAAGATCGCCACCGCGACGTTGGCCGCCGTCGCGCCGCGATGCAGCCCGGCAATACCCGGGCCCAACGCCAGGCTCGGGCCCTCCGCGAACCGCTCAGCGAGCTCGCGGATGCTCGCGGCTTCGACTCCCGTGATGCTCGCGACGTTCTCGGGGTTGTAAGCGGCCACGATATTGCGGTAGGGCCCCGCGTTGGGTCCCCCGCCCACAACATTCGCCATCGCGAGGGCAACGAGAGCCTCGGTCCCCGGCTGGATCGGCAGCCACTCGTCGGCGTTTTGTCCGGTCAGGGAGAGGCGGGACCCCACAAACGTGAAGTGGCCCTTACGGCCCTCCTCGTCCACGCCGCTCATGCGCGCGAATCCCCGTCCGTCTCGAACCGGCGAAAGCCAACTCTCCAGGAAGTCCGCGCCGAACGATACCAGGAAGCGGGCCTCCTCCAGATCGTACCAAGGAACCACATCCCGTCCGAAGACGATCCGACTCGCCTCGCGGAGGGGTGCCTCGGCGAGGGGGTCGTACCGGACAACTTGCCCGCCAGTCGCGCCAGCAAAGTCGGACATCAAGCCCGTCAGGGAAGTCCCGACCGATCCCGTAAGCAGGTAGTACCCGCCCGCATCAGCCAGGCGCTCCGCGACCATCCCCTCTGCGTCCTCCCATGAAATGGGCTGCAGCTCCTGACCCTGCCGGAGCATCGGACCCGTAAAACGATCCGGGTTGTAGAGCGCTTGGAGACTCGAGTGGCCACGCGAGCAAAGCGATCCTCGCGACACAGGATGTTCGGGGTTGCCCTCGACCTTCACGACACGCCCCTCCCGCGTGCGCACCCACATGCCGCACCCGGCATCGCACTCTCCACACACGGTCGTGTACCACGTCGCCACGCCCGGCGTGATCTCCTCCGGGGCCGTTACGTACGGCATGAGCTTCTCGACCTTGTCGGTCGAGCAGCCCAACACACCGACCCCCGCACCGCTGGCGCCGACGACCTTCAGGAAGTCACGTCTCTTCAGTCCGTCGCTCATAATCAGTTGGCTTCCAAGATCAATAGTGGCAGACGGCACAGTCCCGAGAGGCGCCGCGCTCCATGTGGCAACTGACACACCAGCCCATCCCAAGAGGCTGGTTGACCTCCTCGATAACCGTCATTTCCTGGACCTCCCCATGGCAGGTCGCGCAGTCGATTTCGGCGGCGATGTGCCGCATGTGGGGAAAATGGACGTGGTCCGCGACCTTGTAGATCCGAACCCAGGGAATCGGCTCCTGCCTCTCCCAGTAACCGCGGACGTTATCGATTTCCGCCTGCTGCCGTTCATCGGTCCCGCGGATGATCTGGTGGCACCCCCAGCAGGTCGCGACCGGTGGGATGCCGGCATCGACTGACCGCTCTGCCGAGAAGTGGCAGTACTGGCAGTCGATTTGATCCTGACCGGCGTGAATGGTATGGGGGAAGGCGATCGGCTGGACCCTGCTGTCCTCACCGCCCGTGACCGCCGCACCACTCTCCTGCGCTTCTACGAACGATGCCTGTACGAACGCCGTTGAAACCAGGAGTGTGAGAGCGACGACGGATGCACGGATCCATCGCTTCGTCATATGCCCTGCCGCGCGGATGGGAGTGGGTGGGTGTGAGATTTTGTCGGTGTCGATCGGCCGGAAGTTATGTGAGCCTCCAGAGGGTGTCAACGCTGCCGCACGCTCATAAAAACGTGCCTACAGTCTACAAAAACGGTGTATATATAAGAACCTTTTGAGAACCTTTCCTTCGTACCCGGGTTTTACTTTCCCCGCCCTCGGCGAGCCTTCCAAAGGTCGGATGGATATTAACTTTGACTGATACCGCAACCGTCACCGACATCCCACGATCGCTCGACCTGCTCGACAGCCTGATCGCCGAGGTCGAACGGGTCTTCCACGGCAAGGAAGATGTCGTACGTCTGGCGGTCGCGGCCCTCCTCGCCCGCGGCCATATTCTCTTCGAGGACGTCCCCGGGGTAGGGAAAACCACGCTGGCTCGGGCCCTCGGGACCGCTCTTGGTCTCTCGTTCCGCCGCATCCAATTTACGAGCGACCTCCTCCCGTCCGACGTGCTGGGTGTATCGATCTTCAACCCCCGCACCTCGGAGTTCGAGATCAGGCTCGGGCCGATCTTCACGAATCTCCTCCTTGCCGACGAGATCAACCGGGCGCCCCCGCGGACGCAAAGTGGCCTTCTTCAGGCCATGCAGGAGGGGGAGGTCAGCTTGGACGACGAGACGTTCCAACTGCCACAGCCCTTCATGGTGATGGCGACGCAGAACCCCCTGGAACACCACGGCACCTATCCGCTTCCCGAGAGCCAGGTCGATCGTTTTCTCATGCGGCTGACGATCGGATATCCGGGTGAAAGCGCCGAGCGACGGATTCTCCTGGAATCCACTAGAGACGATCCCTGGGAACGTCGCATCAAGGCCGTCCTCGAGCCGGAGCAGGTTTTGGGGTTGCAGAAAGAAGTGTCACGAATCGAGGTAGACGATTCCCTCGTCGGCTACATCATGGACATCGTACAGAGAACCCGGGTCGATCCCCGGCTTCAGATGGGCGTGAGCCCTCGCGGCGCCATCGGGTTGTTGGGTGCATCCCGGGCCTATGCTCTCCTCAGCGGGCGAAATTTTCTGGTACCGAGCGACGTGCAGAGGCTCGCCATGCCGTGTTTGGCCCATCGAATTCTTCCGGTGGGCGCGAGCGCGGCCAGCCACGAAGCACATGAAGAAGCCGGAGCAATCGTGCGGGACATTCTCGAGGACATCCCGGTCCCGGTTTAGGTCGGGTCCGGGTCTAAGGCCAGAAGGCCTCCTGGGATGCTGACCGCTCTGCGAAACGTGTGGAGGAGGCTCCGCGCCTGGCGACGTATCCGTTTTACGGCTGGCGGCATCTTGTTCAGTGCGGGCTCGCTGGCTATCGGATTCGCAGCGGTCAATACCGGCAACAACCTGCTCCATCTTCTCTTCGGAGCCATGCTCGGCTTCATCACCTTGTCCGGCTGGCTCTCCGAGCGAGTCCTTCGCCAACTGGAGATTCGAAGACGTACCCCGCGGGGCGTCACCGTGGACAAGCCGCTCCGCATCACGTACAACGTGACGAATCGGAAGCGGTGGTTCCCCACCCTCGCCGTCGACCTGATCGAAACAGGACTCCCGGAGCCCGCTTTCATCGGTCGGATCGGAGCCGGGGAGTCGGTGGTGGTGGGCTCGAAGAATCAGTTCGTCCAGCGCGGTGTCTTCCCACTCGAGACGCTGACTCTCTCCACATCCTTCCCTTTCGGCCTGTTCACCAAGGAGCGTGACGTGCCGCTACCCGGCGAGCTCGTCATCTGGCCGAGGTCGGACCGACGCGTACGCCTTTCGGCGCCCCCCGGAGGACGTGGCAGGCCGCAGTTTTCCGACTCTTCGGAAGGTGCTCCAAGCGCCCGCGGCGAGTACCGGGGGCTGCGAGAGTACCGGGTGGGAGACGACCCGAGGGACATTCATTGGAGGACCACGGCCAAGCTCGGGACGCCGGTGACGAGAGAGTACGACTACGAGGCCAACGAGACCATACGGATTTGTCTGGACACACGAGGGGAGCCCGGGCTGCCGGCTGAGGCCGTCATCGAAGTCGCGGCTGCGGTGGCCGCCCGGGCGTACCGACGCGGACGCCGCTTCGGACTCACTACGTGTACGTCGGAACTCGAACCCGGTGGTGGCTCCGGTCAGTTCGAGCGGGTGCTCGACTTGCTCGCGCGGGTGGATTTCGATCCATCCGCTCCCCGCCTGGTGCCGCCGATCGACCCCATGCGATGTGTCCTCGTATCTCTCTCGGTTGAACAAAGAGGATCGTACGGGGCTTACATCATTCCCGCCGGCGGCCCCGCCGAGTGAGCCTCGATCTCCTACACCGGCGCTTGGTCGTCGCCATGGGTCTTGTCGCCCTCACCGCGTTTGCCGGGGGTGCCGGTTTCGAGCCGATCAGCACGGTTCTGGCGGCTCTCGCCCTGACCCTCGCCTTCGTATGGCAACCCGAGTCCGATGTCTCCCTGAGGGTCGAGCGCTTCTTGTTGCCACTCGCCATAATAATGGCGCTGCGGGCCTTGTACGTCTTCGTGATCGGAGACGATGTCGTAATTCCTGTCGTCGACCTTCTGCTGCTCCTTTTATGCGCAGAAGCCCTCAGATCACTCGACGCCCCCAACGACTCCCGTCTGTACTACCTGACCTTCGCCTTGATTCTCGCGGCCGCCGCCTACCGGCCCGGCGTTCTCTTCGCTCTTACGTTCGTAACCTACGTGGTGTTGGCCACCGTCGCCCTTGTGGTCGGGCATCTGCGGCGGAAAGCCGAGCAGCACCGTGTACGTGAGGCCCTGGTGAGCCGGCGATTCCTGGCCGGCATGGTCGTGCTCTCCGGTGTCACGTTGATGATGAGCGGATTTGTGTTCGTCGCATTCCCGAGATTCTCGAGCGGATGGGCGGCTCGCGGGGAGGTCCTGGCGACGTCCATCGCCGGATTCTCCGACCAGGTTTCGATCGGAGAACACGGTTCCAGAATTTACCCGAACCCGGAGATCGTGCTCCGCGTGGAGTTCCCGGACGGCACACCCGAAGACCTCTTCAGTCTCCACTGGCGCGGCCGCTCTTACGACCGCTTCGACGGAGTGCGCTGGAGCCGATCGAACAGTCTTCTTCCATCCATCGGCCCGGCGCGGTGGTACGAGGCCTGGGGAGAAGGAAGAGTGCGGCAGCAGATCTACAGTGCCCCCTTGGACGTGCCTGTGCTTTTCGCACTCCATCCTCTTTTGGACGTGAGATCGAACAACCCCAGAATCGAACCGCTCTTCGACAACGCGGGCGACCACATCTACTGGGGCTCAGGCGTCCCCTCGTACGAGGTTCTGTCCGTAGCTGACCGCCCCGCGCCCGAAGCATTACGGGAGGCGGGCTCCGGTTTTTCGCCGGCCCGTGCCTATTACACCCAGCTGCCCCCTCTTCCCCAACGGGTGAGCGACCTCGCGGACTCCCTCACACAAGGACTGGATAACAATTACGACAGAGTGACCGCGATCAACGACTTCTTTCATACTGAGTTCGACTACACGCTCCAACTCCCGCGCTCGGCCCGGGAGGCAACCCTGGATTACTTCCTCTTCGAGCGTGGAGAGGGCCACTGCGAGTATTTTTCGACGGCCATGGTGATCCTCCTACGGGGTCTGGGTATCCACGCTCGGGAAGTGAACGGCTTCCTGGGTGGGCAGTGGAACGACTTCGGACAGTACCTCGCCGTCACCCAAAACGAGGCCCACTCGTGGGTGGAGGTCTGGTTCCCTGGGTTCGGGTGGGTCCAGTTCGACCCGACCCCGGGAGGCACCGGAGCGTCAGCGGCGGGCACGTCCTGGTTGTGGCCGGGCCGCTTCCTGTTCGACGGACTCCAGCACCGGTGGAACAAGTGGGTGCTCGACTACAACATGGAGTCACAATCCGGACTGTATCAGCGCATCGCCGAGCTGTTCGGAGCGGAGCCGCGCGCGCGCGCGAATTCTCCAGGGCAAGCACCGGCCGCGCGGGTCGGCGTGGATTGGACGACGTTCATCGTCGTGGTGATGGCCCTGAGCACGTTCGTCCTGCTCATGAGGTCCCGAAGACATCCGCTCGAGGTGGGGCTCTACCTCCGGTTCCGAGAAAGCTGCAGCCGCGCCGGATTCAGGGCGGACGCGGGAGTGGCGCCGCTGTTGCTGCTGGATGAGCTCGCCCGCGTCGGGCACCCCGCCCATACACGCGCGCGCAGGTTGGTCGACTACTACCTCCGCTCCCGATTCGGCGGCCAGGAGCTGGACGCAGAGCAACAACAAGAGATGAAGAAGGACCTCTCCGAAGCGCGGCGTGCCTTGCGACGGACACGCGCACCTATAGATCCTGCAGCGGCTCGCTTGTAGCGGACGTCGCCCGCCTGTGGCGGGAGCAAAAGAGCCATGCTACTGTGTTGCTACGATGAAATCAGCAAACGAATCTTCTAGTCCGGCGCCTCTCTCGAACGGCCGACACCTTACGACCATCAGCTACGATGGCCACTTCTGGGATGTCTACCTAGAATTTCAGGACGACCCCAGCATACCCAAGACTTACCGGGGCCTCCTCTGTTTCTCTCCCTCGACCAGTTCCGCAGGGGAATCGGCCTTGCGCACGACTACGATTCTGATCGAAGACTCCTCCGAGGCGGTCGAGAGCAAAGCTCGGGGCTTCGAAGACTTCCAGCTTCAAAGCCTCCTCCGCTCGCTTCTGCCTGATCCGGAGTGACGGGTTCCGGACCTGATTCGAACCGATCGAGTCAGCCCGGTTGCCGCCGTTGGCAATCGCGGTAGATTTTGCCGGTTACCGTGCAAACTCCAGGAGGGCAGATGGCCATCTATCGCACGCTCTACTATACGGATGTGTCCATCGGAGTGGGTGGGCGAATCACGATCCCTCAGGGGTTACGAGACGACTTACGGCTCGCGGCCAAGGATTCTCTCACGGTGCGCGTCGAAGAGACCTCGGACGGACGGCGCCAGATGGTGATCTGGCGCTCCGAAGAGCAAGAGGAAGCTTGATCATTCTTCCAGATCGATCCAGCGTATCAATCCCGCCAGCACAGAAGCACCGTCGTGACGCCACCAGGGTGGTGGCCAAGGCGCCTTTTCGAATGACGTAACCCGTGTGGCGCCGGCCCGGCCAAGTGCCTCCGCCAACATCGACAGACGATCTTCAGCACCTTCGATCGCCACGGTCTGCAAGTGCCGCCCAACCTTTCCCAACGAGCCGGCGACGCCGCCAAGGTCAGGGGTAGGGACAACCGACACGACCCGGTTGAGACAGGAGGGCGTGAAGTTCATTTCGTCCTCGAGAATCACCGTCCAGAAGCTCTCGTCTCCCCGGAATACACGAACCCCGCTGCCAGAGGCCTCGCGGAGCTCAGCGGACCCTCTCATTTGGTGAACGGCCGAGGCTTCGGAGGCGGTGAGCTGTCCGCCCGGGATTTCCACCTCGAGATCCGCCATGGCCGACGCCAGCAGGGCGGCCCACTCTCCGGGATCGACGGCTCCTCCCTCTTCTACGTAGATCGCGTGCGGAGAGACACAACCCCGCTGATCGAACATCGAAACCGCATGGGCGGCCATTCGGGCCACATCGGGGGCGCGCGCGGCGGTGAGCGCTTCACGCCCCACCAAGCCGAGGCTCAGGCGGTGGTGATAGGAGATGAAGCGTGTTGTCACGGGCGTGCGCGCCCGGAGCGACTCGACCACCTCGTCGCTACCGTACACCACCACGGCCTCCGCCCTCTGAAGCGCGAGACCCTCTAGCGGAGAGGACCCACCGGGCCAGTACGTCACGGCCATGGCGCCCGACAGTTCAGGAGCCTCCTCGGCGAGCGCCCCGGCAAAAAGCACCGGCAAGACCACATCCCCCAATCCGGGCTTGAGGAGGACCGCCGACTTCACGAGAAGGGCGCGAATCATCGACGTGACGCTGACCCCGGGGACGGTGCCCGCACCCACATGAAACGTCAACAGAGGGCCCTCGGCGCGGACCCTCCGGCCCTCGTCCACTCGGCGAAATCCGTCCAACACGCCCGGGTCCTGGAGCTCCCGCTGCAGAAGCTCCGTGAGCCGATCCGCGGTCCAGTCGCGAGCCATCCCCGTCAAAATCTCCGACGCCATCTCTTTTGAAATGCCCGCCGTGGGCACGAGCAAGTCGATCGCCTCTTGGCGAAGCGGATCGGACGAGTCGAGGAAACGATTCGCCACCCGTCCAATGCAGTCCACCAAGTCCCGAACCGGCACCTCAGCGAGTCGCACGCCCGCCTCCCTCAAGGCCACAAGGAGCTGCTCCGCGGAATCGCCGGGCCACACTGGGTAGCGAATCACAAACCCATCGGTGACGCCTGTAGTCTCCCAAACGAGTGTTGGAGGCCTGGTCGCCAAACCGACCGAAAGCTTTGGAAGCCGACAGGCGTCGAAGGTCGTCCTCATGACCGTACACCCGACAGAAGATCGTCCATCGCGAGCGAGCAGCCTCGCGGCTCGGCACCCTCGACTCTACCGAGCACTCGGAATCCATCGTCGACAGCGATACCCTGATCTTCCGTGAGGACCGCCATCACCGACCCCGCGTTGGCCAGATCGTAGTGGCAGAGTAAACCCGGCTCCCCCATCCGAGCGGCGGAGAGCGTGTTCGGATCCAGCACGCGCGTTCGGACCCAAGGAGGTGGCACATGCCGGCGAGCCTCCAGGACCATGCCGGACGTCGCCGCGACGGGGCCATCGTAAAACTGCGAGAGCAGCTCGGTCATTCCATACTCGTTCACGATCGCCTCGAACGGGACGCCGTGGGCCTCCGACAAGGACGCGTAGAACTCCGGACGCTCCAAAACTCGAGAGCGGCCCTTGAAGCCCCCAGTTTCCATGATCAGCGAGCCCTGAGGCAGCTCGAACCCGGCGCTGTGCTCCTTCAACCAATCGAGCCAGTGAACGAAGGCGAACGCCGTTCCGGCGAGAAGTACGGGGGTCCCGCGGGCGGCAGCCTCTCCCAATGTTTCACTCAGCCCGACGGTATCGATCACTCCATCCCGAGTGACGAAGAACCCGCCCTCCCCCCCTGAGAGCACATCGAGCGCGGCACCCAACATGAAGCTCAACGAAGATTCGGGCACGTCAGCAGGCTCGGGCGCGAGGGCCAAGATTGGAAGTATTGGCCCGTCTCCATCGGCCCGATCCGGCCCCCCCGCGTAGAGATGGCGCCTCATATTCGGAATCAGCGAGTCCTTGTACAGACCGAGGTCGAGGACGTGGTGCTCTCCACGGCGTCCGGCACCCGTCGTGCCACTCGTCCGGAAAACACGCTGGACCCGCGATGGGTCTCCGGAGACCAACGGAACCGCTTTGAACGCCGAGGCCGGAACCCATGGAATCTCGCTCCAATGAGTCACCGTGGACGGCGTAACCCCTCGCTTGCGGGCATACGCCGCATATACCGGATTAGCCCCGAACTGGTAGGTGAAGACCCTCTGGGCCCACGACTCGAACACATCGTCCGGCCAGGGCTCGCCGGGGCTTTCCTTGAAGGCCGTGCCCAAAGCGTGTGCCAGGCTGGCAAAGACGTCCGACACCTCCTAAGCGGCCGCCCCCCGGCCCCGAATGGCCCGCCCAGCACGCGCGCCCGTCTGCTCACCGTCTCTCAGCGTCACCTGGCCGTTCACTATGACGAGGGGGATGCCCACCGGGTACTGATGGGGATCCTCGAAGGTGGCCTGATCGGCTATGGTGGTGGGGTCGAACGCCACGAGATCGGCGAACGCGCCGGGCTCGATCACACCTCGGTCGGCCAAACCGATCTTCCGAGCGGGCAGCGCAGTCGCCTTGTGCACGGCGAGCTCCAAAGACAGTGCTCCGGACCGCACGTAGTGGCCCATGAGGCGGGGGAACGTCCCGTACCCGCGGGGGTGGGGTGAGCCCCCCGACAGCGCCCCATACGGAGCATACGAACCGCCATCGGAGCACACCATCCCGAGCGGATGAGCCAGAAATTCTGCCGTGTTCTCCTCCGACATTCCGAAACCGATCATACCCACGCTGTTCCGCTCCTCGACGATCAACCGCACCGTGAGGGCGAACGGTTCCTCGCCCCTTTCCCGCGCCAGCTCCCCTAGACGACGACCTCTGGCATACGCGTTGCCTGCCGTCCGTATGGAGCTGATCTGCACCGCATCCCACGAACCCAGGAGCGCCACCTTTGCTCGCGTAAAACGCTCGATCGCCGGCAGCTCACTAGGATCCCCCAGACGTCGTATGAACGCACCGGTTCCCCCTGCCCGCGCCCAAGCGGGGAAAAGACCGGACAGCCCCGTCGCGTACGCGATGTAGGGGTAGCGGTCGAAGTGTACATCGAGGCCGGAGCTCCGAGCCGCCTCGATGGAGCGGAGAACCGCCTCCGCCTTCCACCAGTTCCGCTCCCCCTGGGCCTTGAGATGTGATATCTGAATCGGCACGCCCGCCATCCGGCCTACGTGGAGGGTCTCCTCGACCGCCGCGAAGAGACGGTCGTCCTCGTTGCGCATGTGAGACGCATAGGGATACCCCGTTCCCTGCAGCTCCCTTGCGAGCTCCACGAGCTCATTCACGTCGGCGAACGAGCCAGGTGTGTACTCGAGACCCGAAGAAAATCCTACCGCCCCCTGATCGAGGGCCTCCCCTATCAGCGCGCGCATGCGTTGAATTTCCCCATCCGTGGCGGGTCGGTTCTCGCCACCGACCACCAGGCCGCGGATGGTCCCGTGGCCCACCATCGTGGCGAGGTTCACGGTCGCGGGAGTGCGGTCCAGCTGATCCAGGAAACCCCCGAGGTCCCGGAAGCCGATGTCCACTCCGTAGGTATCACGGTATCGATCTCGTGTGGCCCGGAAACCGGCGTCGGACATCGGGCCGACCGAGTTTCCGTCCTGGCCCACGATCTCCAGCGTGACCCCCTGACGGATGCGGCTCTCCGCGTTCGGGTTGACCAGCAGAGAGAGGTCGGCATGGGAGTGGATGTCGATGAACCCAGGCGCCAGGGCCATGCCCGCCAGATCAATCTCCTCGACCCCGGTTGCCGCGATCGTTCCCACCTCGGTGATACGATCACCCGTCATCGCAACGTCCAACTCCAGCCCGGGCGCACCCGT
>JADFNK010000047.1 GCA_022563405.1 Gemmatimonadota bacterium
GCCCGGTTGGGCTTTTGCCGCCCATCGCGTAGGTTGACCGTCCAACCCTGGAGGAGCCATGAGCCACAGGACCCGCATTCGACCTTCTTTCTTCGCGCTCGCCTTAGCGCTTGCCCTCTCCGCCTTCTCCAGCGGATCCGCATCCGCCCAGTTTAGGCGAGGCGGAGTTCCAGCCCTGCCACCCCCGGATCGTCCGATCGTGATCAACACCGACGTGGTGCCGGAAGTCCGCGTGGTGCCTGTTGTCAGTGGGCTCTCGCATCCGTGGGGTATGGCGTTCAGAAGCAACGGCGACATCCTGGTGACCGAACGTGAGGGCCGCCTTCGCCTGATCCGCAATGGCCAGCTCCTGGAAGAGGCCATTCCAGGCGTGCCGGAAGTGTTGGCCACCCGGGATCGCGACGGGCTCATGGACATTGCGCTCCACCCGGACGATGACCGCGTCGTCTTCCTGACGTACACCAAGTCGATAGAGTTCGAGGGCGAACCCGCCCGGACCGTCGCGTTGGCCCGGGGTTTGCTCAAAGGGGACTCCTTGACCGAGGTGACCGACATCTTCGTGGCGAAGGGGCTGGATGACGGCATTGCCGCAGCCAGACTCCTGTTCCACCCGGATGGCACGTTGTTCATGAGCCTCGGCGGCTCCTATGTGTTCGCGCAGACGGGGGAGTATGCGCAGGACCCGACCACCCACTTCGGAAAACTCTTGCGGCTGAACGACGACGGAACGCCGGCGCTCGGCAATCCGTTCGTCGGCAACGACGACTACCTCCCGGAGATCTACTCGATGGGTCACCGGAACCAGCTCGGTCTCGCCCTTCACCCACAGACCGGGGATCTGTGGGCGAGCGAGAACGGACCGCAGGGTGGAGACGAGATCAACATCATCAAGTCGGGCCGGAACTACGGCTGGCCGATCGCTTCGTACAGTCGTGAGTACCGAGGCACCTGGGTGTCGGACACGCCCTGGCTCGCAGCGTTCGAAGAGCCGGAGGTGATCTGGTGGCCGTCGATCGCGCCGTCCGGAATGACCTTCTACACGGGCGAGCAGTTTCCCGCCTGGCAGGGCAACCTGTTCGTCGGCTCGCTCATGGTCGGGAGGATGTTCCGCACCGGGCACCTGGAACGGATCGTGTTCAACGCGCGTGGCGAAGAGGTGGGGCGTGAGTGGTTACTCACCGAGCTCAAGCAGCGGATCCGGGACGTTCGGCAGGGGCCCGACGGGTATCTCTACGTGCTGACCGAGGAGGACGACGCCGTGCTGCTCCGGCTCGAGCCGGTTGAGACCGACCCAAACTGATCCCCAATGGGTGAGCCCCCGCAGGGAACGCGATGCGCCTGTTGATCTTCGTGCTGATGATGCTCGTGTTCGCGCCCTTCTTCGTACTGGCGATGATCGGGTACATCTTCAAGCTCTGGGTCTTCAACATCCCTAAAGGGATCTCCGGCACGGCCTATGAGCCCTTCATGGCCCGGATGATCATGCATGAGGCGGGGACCCGACCGGACGAATCAGCGGTCCGGCTCGCCCCGCACCTCCCCGCGCTGTCACCCTTCATTGCTTGGGTCTTCGGTGGCATGGGTGTGGCCGCACGCTGGTGCGGATACCGAGGCGCGATATTCGACTTTCCTGGGACCCGCCCCTCGACCATGTATTCCGTGGTCGCCCACCGCACGGATTTTTTCGACCGGATGTTCGCGGAGGCGACCGATCCCGGCGGAGAGCATCTGGTTCGACAGGTCGTGGTGCTGGGCGCCGGCTGGGACACTCGAGTCTATGGCTCGTTCGAGGACGACGGGGTGGGGGACGACGGTGGGGTGAGCGACGACAACGTGCGCTTCTTCGAGGTGGACATGCCGCCCACCTCGGAGGCCAAGCGCACGGCTCTCGCCCGTGCGGGTATTTCATCCGACCACGTCACGTTCGTGGAGACCGACTTCAACCAGAAGTCGTGGTTCCAAGCCGTGACGGAGCAGGGTTTCGACCCCGCACTCCCGACGTTCATCCTCTGGGAGGGCGTGAACATGTACCTCGACGACGAGGCGGTCGAGGCCACACTGCGCCAGGTCGCCCATCTCGCACCAGGCAGCCGGATCGCGTTCGACTTCATGAGCCGGGAGCTGGTGCGGGCCGAGCCGCCGTTCGTGTGGCTGGGGAGGGGCGCGAAGTTCGGAATCAAGTTCTACGGTGAGCGCTGGCTCTTCGGAATCTCGACTCTCGCGCCTGCGCGGGACCATGTGGACAGGCTCGTGACGTCGCAGGGGCTCGAGCTGGCCAAGTTCGAACCGATGGGTGATGACCGTGATGGCAAGGTGCCCTGGGGTGGGTTCGCGCTGGCGGTGTGTCGGGGCTGAGGTCGGCAGGTGCCTCTAGGCCTCAGCGTTCACGCAATCGATGAATACAGCTTGGGATCCATCCAGCACTCGAGCTCCTTCTTCACCGCCGCGACGAGCCTTCCGAAATTGGCGGGTTTCTGCAGGTAGCGCCGAGCCCCTAGCGAGTACGCCCGTTTCGCGTGCGCGGGGTCCGACGACGACGTGAAGATGATCACCGGGATGTCTGCGAATCGATCGTCACCGTTCATCCACTCGAGTATCTCCAGGCCGTTGGTGTCCGGCAGGAAGAGATCGAGCGTGATGAGGGTCGGCGGGTCTTGCTGCAGGAGGTATTCACGTGCCTCCTCGCCACGGAAGACCACGTCCACCTGAGTGTACGACAGTCCGGTCGCGAAGACAGCTTCGATCAACTGTGCATCGCCTGGATTGTCCTCTACCACCAGAATGGTGGTCTGCTTACTCGGGGAATACCTACGGGGTCTTCGGGGGAGTTCAGATCGACCACCCGCAACTTCTCTCCGCATATGTGTCATGGCACCTTTTTGATCCGGACTTGTTTAGAGCCAGGCTGAGCGCACGGTTTCGTTGGGGGGGGTAATCAACGATGCGCATTAGCTATGGAATAAAGCAAGCCTATTGATCGACGCACCGATGTAGTTGCGAGAGAGTGCGGCTAGGCCCACTTTGAACGGCGATTCGGTGAGGTGGGGGGGGGTGACACGCTCCAGGGAGCCGAGCCATGAGCAAATTCGGTCGCGCGCTAAAAGGGGCGGAGGCTGGAGCCATCGCTGCCGCAGGGGTAGCTCTCTCCTTCTTCGTTCTCGATCTGATGCGATTTCAGCCTCTGGCCACGCCGGGCGCCCTGTCGGGAGCCGTCTACGGCCCCGCCGGCTTCGATTGGGATCTGAGCAGCGTGTCGGGTCTGCTCGCCGGTCTGTCGGTGGCTTACCGGATCGCGACCTTCACCGTCCTGCACTTCCTGGCCTTCGCCCTGGTTGGGGTCTTCGCGGCCCTTCGCTTCGACTGGAAACACTGGGGCGGCTTCAAGCCGCTCCTCGCCGTGGCGGCCCTTTGCACCGTGGCGTTCACCGCCACCGCGGCGTTCTCCGCCACCGTGTCCGGGTTGGGCGTGGTCGTGGCGCTCGAGGCGCTGGGGCCGGTCGTGATAGTGGGGGTGAACTTCTTGGCCGCGACCCTCCTGGTCGGGTACCTTCGTTTGGTGCATATGCCCGACCCGGGAGATGCACCGGACCCCGGAGACGTGCCGCCGGCCTGACCGGGAGCCACGCCCGGCTGTCCCTCTGGGTTAGATGCGCCGGCTGAGAGCGTAGGTACGAGCCTCGGCCACGGGCTCGTGGCGGGCCACACCGATCCTCAACAGCTGGTCGAGTGTAGCAGCCACGACCCGCACGTAGTTCGCGAGGCGGTCCGGGTCCTTGACCACACCCGTGGTCAGAGCCGTCACCCTGCGGACGCCGTCCCCCCTCTTCCGCCGCTTCCCCCAAGAGAGCCGCTGGATATCCAGTTGGAGTGACGGTTGAACCATGATCAGATCACGGAGCCGCTGGTCCATCATGAAGGTCCGTGCTCGGGGGTTGTTCGAGCTCTTGATCCTGTACTTACGTGCGAGCCCCTTATCACCGACCAGAAGCCCGTAGAAGCCGAAGAGCTCGGCGATCCGGGTGAAAACGTTCTTGCCGGTGACGCGCAGGGTGAAGTCGTCCGTCGCTACGTACAAGGCCTGCGCCCGTGTATACGTGATGGTCGCTTGGCCGGTGCTCACGACGTACGTGTCGAGGATCACCTTCCATGGACCGTGATCCAGGTGGATCTGGTCGCCGGAGCTTCGTTTACCCTGGACGAACGTCGCGTCGAGCTCGGACGCGGCGGCCTGGAACGCCTCGCGCCTGTCGAGCTTCGGTTCGCGGTCGGTCTTGGGTTTTGACATTGGCGAGATCCCCTGGTGCGAGGAGCCTACACGCCCGGACCTCTGGCAGAAGGGACCTGCTTAGGGACCTGCTTAGGGGTCTGGGGGGGGGCAAGCGCGTCCAGATCACGAAAACAATCCAGCGCTTCGGGATTCGCCAGCGCTTCTATGTTTTTCACTTCGCGCCCATGGATGACGTCGCGGACGGCGAGCTCCATGATCTTGCCGGACCGGGTGCGGGGAATGTCTGCTACCGCCACGACCACCCGAGGCACGTGCCGCGGTGTTGCGCCGGCACGGATACGTGTCTTGATGTCGAGCATCAACTCGTCGGTGAGTGCCATGCCTTTACGTAGTACGACGAAAAGCACCACGCGGACATCACCCTCCCACTCCTGTCCGACCGCGACCGCTTCCAGCACCTCGTCGAACTGCTCGACCTGCCGGTAGATCTCGGCGGTGCCGATGCGTACGCCGCCGGGATTCAGTACGGCGTCGGAACGGCCCATGATCAGGTAGCCGCCGTGCCGGGTTTCCAGCGCAAAGTCACCGTGGCACCAGATGCCCGGAAACTTCTCGAAATAGGCCGCCTCGAAGCGTGCGTCATCGGGGTCGTTCCAGAAGCCCAGCGGCATGGTCGGAAACGGCTGCGTGCAGACCAACTCGCCGCGCTCCTCGACAACCCGTTCGCCCGAATCGTTCCAGATCTCGACTGCCATGCCTAGCGCCCGCGCCTGAATCTCGCCGCGGTATACGGGCCCCTGCGGATTCGCTCCGACGAAACACGCCAGAAGATCGGTACCGCCGGAGACCGAAATCAGCGCCACGTCCTGCTTGATGTGTTCATAGACGAAGTCGAAACTCTCCGGGACCAGCGGAGAACCGGTAGACGCGAGGGTTTGGAGGTCCGGCAAGGGATGTGTCTCGGCCGGCCTCAGCCCGGCCTTGTTCACGCTGTCGATGAACTTCGCGGAGGTGCCAAAAAACATGGCGCGTTCATCCTGCACGAAATCGAACATGCGGTTGCCGTCGGGATAGAACGGCGAACCGTCGTACAGCATCAGGGTCGACTCGGAGGCCAGCGCCGAAACCAGCCAGTTCCACATCATCCAGCCACAGGTCGTGAAGTAGAAAACCCTCTCGTCCGGGCGCAGCCCACACATCAGGCGATGCTCCTTGAGATGCTGAAGCAGGCACCCACCCGCGCGATGTATGATGCACTTCGGTTTTCCGGTCGTGCCGCTGGTAAACATGATGTAGAGCGGGTGATCGAACGGCAGTGAACGAAACTGCACGGCCCGGCCGCGTCGTGCCTCGAGTAGCTCGCGCCAGTCCAGCATCCCGTCAGGCACGCCGAGGTCCATGTAGGGCACGATCACCACCTGCTCCACGCTCGGTAACTGCTTCACCACAGCGCTGATCCGCTCGCGAATGTCCACGGTCTTGCCGTCGTATTGATAACCGTCGCAGGCGACCAGGATTTTCGGCTCGATCTGCGCAAAGCGGTCCAGCAGGCTTTGCTCGCCGAAGTCGGGTGATGCCGAAGAGAAGACTCCTCCCAAGGCACTGGTGCCCAGCATCACACTGACCGTCTCGGCGATGTTCGGTAACACGGCAACCACGCGGTCGCCTGCTTCCAGGCCGACTTCGTCCAGCCAGGCGCAAAAGGCCCCGGTCTCGGTATTCAGCTCCTGCCAACTGACGCGCCGGCACCGGCCGTCCTCGCCGAGCGCGACGATCGCCTCACCCTGATCCGAACGGCGCAGGAGGTTCTCGGCGAAGTTCAAGGTCGCGTCGGGGAAAAAGCGCGCTGTGCGCATATCGGCGCCGGGTTCGTACACCGTGTCGCCGGGTTCACCGATCACGCCCCCGAACTCCCAGATACTCTTCCAGAATTCGTCCGGTTGCTCGATGGACCAGCGGTGCAGGCCGTCGTAGTCGAAAGACGCCTGCCCCGCATAGGGACCATGACGGCTGGCGAACTCGGCCAATGGCGACGCCGCCACACGTTCGGGCGACGGCCGCCACAGGATCTTGTTGTCTGTCGGTGTGTCGTCCGTCGCCGTGTGGTCTGTTTGGCTGTGGTCTTTCGTCGTCCTGTCCTCCGTCTGTTTTATTGCGGGCCTGAGCCTGCGGTTCGACCCGCTTGATCGGCACCCAGCTGCTTGACCAGCGCCACGGACATGAATACACCGATGCCGAGGATCGGCAACGATACGACCAGGACCGCCGTCTGCATGACCTCATAACCGCCGATGAACATCAACGCCAGCGGCAGAATCGTCAGCGTGATGGCCCAGAACAAGCGATGCCAACGCGGCGGATCATCACCCGCTTGAAGACGACGCGTGGCGCTCGACGCGAGGATGTACGATGCCGAATCATAGGTGGTGGCGGAGAAGATCACGCTCACCACAGCAAAGGCAAGGATCACAAGGGAGGCGAGCGGTAGTTGATCGAGAATCGCGACGATCGCCGCATGCTCACCCGCCACGCGGGCGACCTCCGTTACCGCGAGCGTGTTACTCAGCTCGAGATACAGGCCGAAGTTTCCGAAGATCATGTAAAACAGCGCGCCGCCCAGCGACCCGTACAGTGTCATACCGAGGATCACTTGGCGTATCGTGCGCCCTCGGGAAATACGCGTGACAAAAAGACCCACGAAAGGCGCATAGGCGATCCACCAAGCCCAGTAGAACACCGTCCAATCGCGAAAGAATACCGAGTCCGTAAACGGGTCGGTCCACCAGTTCATCTTCGCGAAATTCGGCACCATCAGGACGAGGCTCTTCAGCGAAGTCTCGAGCAGGAACAGCGTCGGTCCGACCAGCAGGACGAACAGCAACAGGACGAAAGCGAGTACGAGATTCAGATTGCTCAAGCGTTTGATGCCGCGGTTCAAACCGAACCAGACACTCGTGGCGAACAGCGCCACGCAGAGGAGCACGGAAAAAACCTCCAGACCGAAGGTGACCTCCAGTCCGGTCAAGCGCGCGATGCAGGCGGCGATCATCGGTGTGGAGAATCCCAAGGACGCACCGGCGCCACCGAGCAGGGAGATCATGAAGAACAGGTCGATCACCCTTCCGGCCGTTGTCTCCGCCGCCGTCCCCCGCTCACCGCCGAGGAAATAGTGGCAACCGGTGCTGAAGCGCAGATACGGGACACGTTTCGTGTAGTACGGATAGGCGATGGCCAGCGTGGGAAGACAGTAGAAACACCAGGCGGTGATACCCCAGTGAAAGATGCCGTAGGTCGAAGCCCAGTCCGCCGCTTCAGGTGATCGCGGCGCGACACCGAAGGGCGGCGCATCGTAGTAGGACGTCCACTCTATCGTGGCCCAGTACAGCAGCCCTGCCCCCACCCCGGCACAGAACAGCATCGCCGTCCAGCTGAAGTTGGAGTATTCGACGGTGTCTTCGTCACGGCCCAGTTTCACCTTGCCGTAGCGACCGAATGCGAGCCACGCCAGCAGGACAAAAACGCCGAACCCGGCGAAGGCATACAAGAACCCCAACCGGTCCGCGATGAAGTCATAGGACGCCGTGAGCAGGCGCTCGCCCGCCTCGGGGAAAAGCACCAACGGCAGGGAAACCAGCAGCACAACTGCGATGCAGGTGAGGAAACTCGGCCAGTCAACGCCGGCGCTTTCGATCTCCGGCTGGATCTCCGGCTCCATCGCCGGGGCCTCTGGTCCCCTAGTTACGCCCACCGATCAGGGCCTGACCACCACACAACCTCGAAAACCGCCGTCCTCGATCAGGACGTGTGCTTCGGCGATCTCATCCAAAGTCCTGACATGCGCCACGCGGTGCTGGAGTTTTCCTGCGCGCCATGCCTCGTCGATATCGGCGATCGCTCGCTGCTTGGCTTCCTCGGGCATCGCGTAGACAATGACGAGCCGGATCTTGAGATCCATGTACATCATCTGGTAGAACGGCAGCTTGGGCTGGGGGTCCTGCGTGGACGAGTAGGTCGCGATCGTAGCTCCGGTGCGTACGAGTTTCAGCACTTCGGACAAGTTCGCACCGAACTCGACCTCGATGACGCGATCGACGGGCTCTCCATCAACCGCATCGAGAACCTTGGCCGACCAGTCTTCCTCACGGTGGTTGACGACCGCGTCGGCGCCGGCCTCCGTGCAGGCCTGGCTGTCTTCTTCATTACTTGCCGTGGCGATCACACGTGCACCCGCGTTGTGCGCCCACTGAATCGTGTAGTGGCCGACGCGGCCGGCGCCGCCTGTAATCAAGATCGTCTGTCCTGCCACGGGTCCATCGGCGAACACACAACGATGTGCTGTCATGGCTGGAATCCCCAGACAGGCCCCTTCCTCATGAGTCACACCTTCCGGCAACAGTGGTGCGCGCTCGTCCCCCACCGTGACCAGCTCGGCGGCCGTCCCGAAGCGGCGGCCGTACTGCGCTTGATAGACCCAGACCTCATCGCCGATGCGGTCGCCGGAGACCCCCTCGCCGACGGCCTCGATCACGCCGGCCCCATCACTGTGCGGAATCACGTATCCACCGTCCAGCAAGTTGGGAAACGATCCCGCGCGCTTCTTCACGTCCGAAGGATTCACCGAGCTGGCTCGCAGACGTACCAACACCTCACCGGGACCCGGCTGCGGATCTTCCAGCTCACCAACGATCAATACGTCGTCGGCTGCTCCAAACCGCTCGTACCATGCTGCTTTCATTCCAGCTCCTCTGCTTCTGTGCAGACGCCCATTCTGTGCAGACGCTCGTTCCGTTCAGATGCCAACCCGGCTCAGTCGAGCCAGTTCGCCAGTGTTTCGGTGTGCCCATCGAGGCCGATCGCCTGACCCGAGATGATGCCGCCCTTGTCCGACGTCAAGAACAGGATCGTGTTGGCAACGTCTTCCGCGCTCGCGAACACCCGCATCGAACTTTGCCGCAAGTACACTTCGCGGATCTGCTCAGGGCTCATACCACGTTCGGCCGCATCCCGCTCGATGACTCCATCGATACGCTCGCCACTGACACTACCCGGACAGACCGCGTTCACGCGGATCTTGTGAACGCCCAACTCCATCGCCAGCGTCTTGGTGAGCCCGATGACGGCCCATTTACTGGCCGTATAGGGCGCGCGCAACGGCAGTCCGGAAAAGGCCACGTTCGACGACATATTCACGATGGATCCGCCACCTGCGGCCTTGAGCAGCGGAATCGCTTCGCGGGCACAGTAGAACTGGCCGTTCAGATTCACTGCGATGGTCCGATCCCAGTCAGCGGGATCGACGGCCTCGACCGGGGCCGTGGGCCCAGATACGCCGGCGTTATTCACGAGGACATCCAGCCGGCCCTGTTCGGCTTCGATCTGGGCGAAAAACCTCTGCACGTCTTCGTAACGAGACACATCGGCCTTCATGCAGTGTAAGGTGCCCGGCCGGGCTTTCTCGCGGTCCGAGGGGGCTTTCTCACTGGCCGCCGCGGCTTTCTTGCTAGCCGCCGCGGCTTCTGCCAACGCTGCGGCATCGACGTCACAGATATAGACGATCGAGCCCTGCTCCAGGAAAGACTCCGCCACCACCCGGCCGATGCCGGAGGCACCAGCCGTGATGGCGACGATTCGAGTGGGGATAGGCGGGGCCTACCGGTTCCTGGGCGCTCTGGCCGGTCTCTCCCCTAGGGCGCGCCGCATCACCTCGTACTGGATCGACATGATGTGCCCGATGGACTGGGTCCAGTACGTACCGTTGTGACCGCCCGGCATCTGCATGAAGTCGAACGGGATGTCGTTCTCGAACAACACCAGCGCGAACTCCCTCGCCACCCGGATCAGCCCGTCTTCGGTACCGCTGTCCAGATAGATGTGCGGGAGCTGCTCGGCGCTGACCTGATGAATGAGCACGAAGGGATCGTAGGCATCCGCCTGTTCGGCGGTCACGAACGGCCGACCCTCTTGAGAACGCTCCGCCTGACTGCTGAATCCCTCGATGCCGATACGGGGATTGGGCGTGTTGCGACGCGCCTCGCGTGCCGCCTGCTCTTCGGCCGAACGCTGGGGAGCGGCACCGCCGCGACGCGGTGGTGCTTCGCCCCTCAGGCGGCGGGCGGCGTCCCGGGCGTAGGAGATCGCCCCACTGGTGCTCCCGATCGAGACGAACATGTCGGGGTGACGCAGCCCCATGGAGAGGCCTCCGAAACCTCCCATCGACAGGCCGGTGATGGCACGGCCTTCCCTGCGCGCGATCGTTCGGTAGTTCGCGTCGACGTGGCCGACGACGTCCTGGATGATGTGGTCTTCCCAGTTGTTCTTCTGGCCTCCCCCGCTCTCGGCAAAGTTGATGTACCAGGAGTTGCCGACATCGGGCATCACCACGATCAGGTCCCTAAAGAGCCCTGTATAGACCGGCACACCCTGGCCACCCCAGGCCGTGTAGTTTTGGGTGAGGCCGTGAAGCAGGTAGAGGACCGGATAACGCTCGTTCGAGCTCTCGTATTCGGCCGGCAGCACGATGTTGTACTTCATCGTGCGGTCCACCGCCGGGCTGTAGAACTCGACCGTGCTCAACGGCTCCTGCGCGAGCACCGCGCTGGCCAGCGTAAGAAGAAGGACTGTCAGAAGGCTGCTGCGGACCGGTCTCGGAGTATTCACGACTGTGCTCCTTGGTGGGCGGTGGGCTTGGGTCGCGGCATAATCGCGAATGTCCGTGGCGTTCCGGTCGCCGTCAAGTCAGAGGCCCAATGCCCAGACTTTGACGTTCCCGTTGATCAGGCCCACGGCCAACTTGCTTCCGTCGGGAGAGAGCGCAATCCATCGGACGCCCCGGCGCTCGGTGCTTTGGCTTGCCAGCGCCTGATACGTCTCCAGGTCCCAGATGATCAACTCCCCGATCTCCGAGGGAGCTCGCGGGTTTCCACTGCCGCTGATCAGGCGCTTGCCGTCGGGAGAGAACGCCAGGCCCATGACCCAGTTTCTGTGCCCCGAAAGCTGGGCGATCTCCTCTCCGGTCTCGACGTCCCAGAGCCGGATCGTCCGGGTCCAGAGTCCCGCCGCCAGGGTTTTCCCGTCCGGTGAGAACGCAACCGAAAGAACCGCGCCGCGCGGGTCTGTGAAAAGAGTCGTTTCCTCTCCTGTGGCCAGATCCCAGAGTGTCAGGCGTCCGTCCGTGCCAGTGGCGGGGGGAACAGCCGTGTAAGCGGAACCGGAGGCCAGTTGTGTGCCGTCGGGTGAAAAAGCCAGAGAGTAGACATCGTTCCGCTTGAACTGCTCGAACCTCAACGTCGATCGTTCATCACCGGTCGCGACGTCCCAGAGCCGAATCTCGTTTTCCCCCTGGTAGGCCGGGTCGCCGCCGCTGCCGGTAGCCAGTGTCTTGCTGTCGGGAGAAAACACTGCCCGGCTGACCCACGAAGGGTGGCCGCTGAGAGTCATGATTTCCTCTCCCGTGGCCGGATTCCACAATTTGACGAGCTGGTCGTAACCCCCGGTCGCCAACGTGCTTCCATCCGGCGAGAACGCCAAACCGATGATGCCGCTTCGGTGACCCTCGAGCACGGCCCGCTCCTCGCCCGTGGCAGCGTCCCAGAGTTTGAGCTCGCCGGGGTTGTCCGGATTCACCGACTCCGCGCTTGCGGTGGCCAAGGTTCTACCGTCGGGAGAGAAGGCGACGTACGAGTTGGGCGTGTCCAGAGTGAAGAGCTCGGTGAAGGGAACCACCGATGAGGCATCCGGATCGGGTCTCGACGCAAGCCGTGCTCTCCGCGGGCCAGTGACCGGACCCACGAGCTCTAGGAGGACGGAGCTTTCCGTTCGCATCTGCTGCCGCAGGCCGGCGGCCGGCATGCTCATGGTCATCACCTGCACGTTCGTGCTGGTACTACTCAGAATCAACCCGCGATCGAGCGAGAACGTGGTCGAGCCGCTCAGGCTAGCGTCGCTCAGGGTCATCGTCATCGGTAGGCCAGCCCCTGAACCGGAGTTGTCGAGCTCGACGACCGTGCCTTCGTGAAGGATCAGGACCACACGCTCACCCGACTGGTTCTCGAACGCGCTTACCGTGTTTCGCGTTTCGGACGTGATGTTCCCGAACATCGGCAGGGGAACCTCGGAGCGGGTAGTCCAAGACTCGCCCAGGCTTGCCGGGCCCTCGGGCCACATCCCCACCCCTCCCATGAACTCAGATACGATCTGGTCATTGCCGAACATCGGCCCGAGCTGCTCCTCCATCATGAGGGCCATCACCGGATCCAGCCCCTCGAGCATGGCGGCGAGCATGGCTTCGCGTCCCCGCACCTCGAGGATCTCGCCGCGAGGCGTCATGACGACGGTCAGCGTCCTCCCGACCATCGTCTTCAGTTGTGTGATCATGGGGCCCAGCGGTGTGGCCTCGACGCTCGGGTCGGGACTGTCGGAGTCCCAGGTGAAGCTCATGCCGGGCAGGCCTTCGGCCGACATCTGCACCCGTGTGTAGGTCCAGTCGACCGTGATATTCCCGTTCGCGTCGACCTGTTGGACCGCGGCCTCGAGCGTGGTGGTTCGAATCTGAGACTGGCTGATCGACGGCCCCGCTCTTTGACCGGAGTCTAGGTCGCGAAGGGGCTCACTGCTGGTCGACGTGTTCTGAGTCAGACGGTATTGCCAGGTGTCCCCGGCCTGGAATCCCCAACGGAGGAGCTCTTGGCCCTGGGCCGGCCCGGCGAGGGTGAGAGTCGAGGCGAGGGTGAGAGTCGAGGCGAGGGTGAGCGCGCGGGTAAAGTGTTTCATCGGGATCCTCCCCTGACAAGGGTTCCTGAAACGAGGCCACCACGACGAAGAAAAAGTAGGATGTGGCGGGTCGAAAGGACAGGGCTACGCCCGAGCATCACCCAACGTTGCAGCTCCTACTGGCGATCCCTCACGAACACCAGGTCCTCATCGCTGGATAGCCCGGGTTCGAAGACATACCCGTCCTCCCCAAACCCCTTCAAGTCGTCCAGAGTCTCGACGCGGTTCTGAACCATAAAACGAGCCATCCTTCCCCGCGCTTTCTTGGCGACGAACCCGATGGTCTTGGGTACGCCGTCCCTCATCTCCTTGAAGTGGCAGGTAAGGAAGGGGCCGGCCAGGTCCTGAGGCCGGATCGCCCCGATGTACTCCTTGGAGGCCAAGGACACGACGGTACGGTTTTCATGAGAGGCGGTGATTTCATTACAGGCGTCGGTGAGCTGGGAGCCCCAGAAGTCGTAGAGATCCTTCCCGCGCTGGGTCGAAAGCTTCGAGCCCATCTCCAGCCGGTAGGGCTGAATCAGGTCGAGGGGGCGCAGCATGCCGTAGAGGCCCGAGAGAATGCCGAGATGGTCCTGGGCGTACGTGAGATCATCCTTGCTCAGCGTGTCGGCGTCGAGCCCGACGTAGGTGTCACCGCGGAACATGAACACGGCTTGTTTGGCGTTGAGCGGGCTGAAAGGTGTGGAGTACCGTGCGTAACGGGCGTGGTTCAGGTCGGTCAGGGCGTCCGAGAGATTCATGAGGGCCTTGAGTCGGCCTTTCCCCAGATCCTTGACCGTGTCCACGAGCTCCTGGCTGTTGTCCAGCAGGCGGGGCAGGGTGAAGTCGCCCGGTGGCGGCTCATTCCCGGGGTCCAGCTCGGGCTCCAGCTCGGCGTCCAGCTTCTTCGCGGGGGATATCAGTGCCAGCATGTGGTTACGATCACTCTTCTAGGGTCGCTCTCGACTAGGGGCAGGCTCCGCCCAGATACCCACCTCCACCGCAGTACTTCACGTCCTGAAGCTGGATCGACAAACCGTCGGGATCGGTGAAGTAGAGCTCCGGCGTCCCTTCTGGCGCGCCACCGCGATTCGGCATCCTCATGGTCACGTAGTGCCGGAGGGGACCCAGTCCGCCCCTTCCAGTGCCTCTCGGCGTGATGCCGTGTTCTTCCAGGGCCCCTTGAATGAAGTCGACATCGAAGTTTTCGAGGCTCAGGCAGGCATGATTGATACGCGCCTGGCCGCCGATGAACATCAGGAAGTGTACGCCCTGGCCGACGCCCATCAGGGGTGAGGCGGCTTGGTACGTCTGGATGTCCGTACCGAAGGTCCGCATGTAGAACGCGTTCGTGGCTTCGGGATCGGGCACGTTGATCGTGAGATGGCTCAGGCCGCGGAGCGCGATCGATCCCGATGTGGGCGCGGGCTCGGGAGTTGCGCAGCGGTCGCCGAGCGGTCCGCCTCCGCCGCAATAGGTTGGATCCTGTAACTGAATAATCAGTCCGTTGGGGTCGCCCATATAGAGCTCGGGAGTGCCCATTCGTGTGGTCTCACGTACACGCATCGGCCCGCCGCTCAGCCCCTCATCCTGGCCGCCTGTTGTCACGTCGTGCGCCGCCAAAGCTCGGACCACACGATCGACATCGAAGTTCTCCACGGCCAGGCCGAAGTGGGCGATGCTGGGCGGCTCCGAGCCGGCTTCGGTGAGCGCCAGGAAGTGCGGTCCGTCACCGATACGGAGAAGAATTTTTCCGTCATGGCGCGCCTGTACGGCCATGCCGAAGACCGCTTGGTAGAAATCCACCGAGCGCTCCAGGTCCGATACGGCGAGTGTGACCTGATGCAGGCCCCGAACCCGAAGCGGTGCGGCTTGCCCCTGGCCGAGCAGACGGCGGGCGAGCGCCAACCCCGGCAGGGAGAGAAGCAAGCTTCGGCGGGTGACAATACCCGCGGTGCCGGCAGGCATCGATTGCTTGGTCTGGTCGGTCACGGATCGGTCACTCCTCTTTTGCTCATTCCCAAAAATTTCTGGACCAAGAACATGATGCGGGGCAACGAGCGGCACAAGAAAAGGGGGTGCGATCTGTAAGCTTGAAGGAGTGGTGTATATAAACTAGTTTTAAGTTCATATGAACACATATAGGACTATCACCGAGTTGGGTGCCCTCGTCGTGAAAGAGGCCCGTGCGGGATACGCGGGTCCGTCTCGGCTCGAGAAGGTCCGTAAGGCGGTGGAGGAGGGACTTCCGGTCGAGGCGGTGAAGGAGCTTCAGGCCGAGCTGAAGCGACTCGGCGTGCGGCGCCCGGCGGAGTACGTGGACTCGATCGTCTCGCGTGCCACGCTTCAGCGTCGAGATCGGCTCAAGCCTGCGGAGGGTGAGCAGCTCGTGCGTGTGGCTTCGGTGCTGGCCACGGCGGAGGACGTTTGGGGCGACACGGAGGCCGCGGCGGAGTTTCTTACCTCGCCTCACCCCATGTTGGGTGGTGGGGTGCCCATCGACCTCGCGCTCTCCGAGATCGGGGCGCGACAGGTAGAGCATATCCTATTGTCCCTCGATCTGGGCTTGCCGGTTTGAGCTTGCCGGTTTGATCCATGGAGGTCTTCCGGATCCACAACCGCCGGTACGACCCACTGGATGGACTTGGAGCGGCTGTCGTGGGAGGCCGCTGGAATCCGGTGGGGTTGCCCGTGATTTATGCCTCCCGGGTGTACGAGGGGGCTCTGCTCGAGCAACTCGTGTACGCGGTTCGCGGCCGACTTCCACGGAGTCGCGTGGCGTCGCGGATTGTCATTCCCGACGACTTGAGCGTACCCGTCCTCGATGTTGCCCAACATCCCGATTGGCGTGACGAAGTCCGATCGCGGGAGATCGGCAAGGCCTGGGCGGCTTCCCAAGGCTCGGTGGCCCTCCGTGTGCCTTCCTTCGTGGCCCATCCTTGGGGGTGGAACGTGGTGATCAATCCCAACCATCCGGAGTTCGGCCGGGTGGTGGTTGCGGAGGTTGTTGATGTACTTTGGGATCCGCGGGTGATTTGAGCCCTTTTTGGAGGCCGTTCATGAGTGACACGGATCGATTTCAGCAGGTCATCCGGAGCATCGACGAGGCCAATGGCGAAGACCCGAACTCCGAGGTGGTCGACGGGGTGGCCCAGCCCAAAGAGCAACTCTACGGGATGAGAATGCAGAAGTGGGTCGAGGAGCTCGATCCCGGCGCTCCCGAAGCGCTGCGCATCGCCGCCCGGAGCCAACACATTCGCAGGTGGGAGATTCCGCGTAGCGACTATCCCATGGACCGGAAGGGCTACCTCCGTTGGCGTACGACCCTGTACGGTTTCCACGCGGACAAGGCGTCAGAGATTCTTCGGGCCGCGCAGTATGACGATGAAACGATCGAGCGCGTTCGGACGCTGCTCCAGAAGAGAAATCTTCGCACCGACGCCGACGTGCAGACCCTGGAAGACGCCGCGGCGCTCGTCTTCCTGATCCATCATCTCGATGACTTCCTGCAACGGGACGACATCGGAGAGGAAAAGGCCATCAACATCATCCGCAAGACCTGGAAAAAGATGACCGAGCGTGGCCACGAGGCCGCGTCGGCCTTGGCGCTTTCGGAGAAGTCGGCCGCGCTACTGGAGAGGGCTTTGACGAGCTAGGATCGAACCGGCTCACCCGCCGGTTCACCCGTTCCACGCGCCTCCTCGTCCAACTCCCGCACAGCCTTGTCCACTTGCTCAATGAGCGACGTGCTGAAGATGTGGCTGTTCGCCTCGAACCACGTTCTCCAAGCCGGCGCGCGAAGGTGCTCTTTGAGCGTCCGCCGGTAGGCCTCCCACATCTGCCGGTCGAGGGAGCCGACCCGGTACTGGTACACGAGGTTGCCGAAGTGTCGAAACACGGCCGTCATATAGGAGTTCCATTGAATCGACTCCGCCGGCGTGAGCCCCGACGGATCGCTCTGGGCCCGGTGCAGGAATTCGGCGAACTCAGGGTTGGGAAAGACATCCTCCAGAAGCCGGATGCTGTTCTCGGTCATCGAGTTGAAGGACGCGGCCCGGACGGAGGTCGTATTCTGGATCATCTGACGGGCCAGGTAGATCAGCGAGATGACTACGCCAAGGGCGCCCACGAATTCACCCAGGCTGCCGAGGTCCTGGAGAGTAAATTGGCTGAACACTCGGGTTAGGTCCTTTTGTATTGGAGATTTTAGGGTCCCGCGGCTCTTCGATGGCGGGCTCCGGAAGATACCAACGTCGCCCGTTGTCCGGGAACCGTTTGGGGGGCACACGAGTTTGGCAGCAGATCGCACTTCCACCTCTGCCACCAGCCGGATTCGGTAGGATGCGTGAAACGCTCGAAGAATTTGCGGGTCGGCATATCGACGGCCTCTATCACGGCGCCCTCTTTCTCAACGGGGGAGAAGAAGCTCCCGCGGAGGATCTCGTTTTGTGGACACTGACCGGGACGTTTCAGGAGTTCCGGAAGATCGGGGAGGGGAGTAAGTCGGAGCGGTGGATCGAAGGGAAGTTGGTCGAGGTCTTCCTGGCTCGTTCGGTGTCGGGCGACGATGGGTCGATCGACGGGGAGGGCTTGGACACCTCGGCGAACGGAGGGCCGTCTCCGGGTGCTGTGGAAATCGACCCGGAGGCTCTTTTCGGGGCAGCGGCGAAGATGCCTCCTTTGGCGCGTGCGGCGATCTGGCTCGTGGTGTTCCGGCGATGGTCCTACGACCAGGCGTCCAGGGTGTTGGGGACGGATGTGGATGGTCTGAAGGGTCTGCTTCGGTACCGGCAGGTTCTGGTCACAGCGGTCGTGAGGAGAACGCTGGACCGGAGTGGTACCGATGACGACCGGAGGCATTAAGCGGATGCCGGAGACATTAAGAGGATGCCGGAGGCATTAAGAGGATGGAAGGCATGAACTGTTCCGAAGCGAGGCATGCGCTCTGGCCTCCCGAGCGGCCCCGGCTTGCTGAAGCCGAGGTACTCGAGGCTCGCCAGCACGTGAAGGGATGCCCAGCCTGCGAGTCCTACTTCGCGCAGGACCGAGCCTTGCTCGACGCCTACGACCGTGCGAGCCAGGAGCGAGCGCCCCAGATCCTTCGCGAGCGTGTTTTCGATGCACTGGCCAGGGAGCGGGCGAGGGGTCTCAATGTCGCAGAACCGAGGCGCGTCAGCCGTCGCTGGGTCGTCGCGGCGGTAGCGTCGGTGGCCGGCCTCTTGGCCGGAGGTTTCGCGGGGGCTCTCCTGTATGGCCCTGAAGACGGTCTGAACGACGGCGGGCTGTTCGCGGAAGACTACCTTCGCCGGGCCGTCTCGCAGGAAAGGCTGGTCAGTTCCGATGCCGAGGAGATCGGCCGCTTCCTGACACGGGAATTGGGACGCTCCATCATGCCCTTGCAGGTCGCCGGGCTCCGTTGCACGAGCGCTGAGATCTGTCTGATCGAGGGTCGGCGCGGAGCGATGATCCAGTACGTCCAGGACGGGCGTGAAATCTCCCATTACTTGATCCCCCAGGAGGGAACTCCGAGGCGTGACCCCGAGCTCTCCTCCAGCTTCAGCCGGCGTGGCAACGGTGGGCCGGCGCTCGTCACCTGGGCGACGCCCGAGATCGAGCAGGCACTCGTCGGTGAGGTCCCCGCGGCCCGCCTGATGGAACTCGCCAGACAGGCTTCCTTATAGATCACCCCCAACATAGACCACCCCCAACCCGGGCTAACGCAGGGGTGCCACCGCCACTTTTTCGAGCGAAGCGCGGGCCGCCGCCACCACGTTCTCGGTCGTGACACCGAAGCGCTCGTAGAGCGTCTCGGCCGGGGCCGAAGCCCCGAAGTGGTCGATGCCCACCGCCGCGCCGGTAGCACCGATCCAGCGTGCCCATCCGAACGTCGATCCTGCCTCGACCGCAACACGAGCACGCACGTCCGGAGGAAGCACCAGGTCGTGATAGGACTGATCCTGCTGGGCGAAGAGGTACCAACTCGGCATGCTGACCACTCGGGTCGCGGTCCCCTCGGCCTCCAAGGCCTCCTTGGCGTCGAGCGCGATCCCGATCTCCGAGCCGCTCGCGATGAGGACGACTTCCGGTCCGGAGCCCGACGCTTCGGCCAGCACGTAAGCGCCTCTGCGCACCTCCGTAGCCGAGGCGAACACCGTTCGGTCCAGGGCCGGGACTCCCTGCCGTGTGAGCGACAACCAGGTCGGCCCGTCCGTCCGCTCCATCGCGATCCTCCAGGCCACGGCGGTCTCGGCCGCGTCGGCCGGCCTCAGGTCCAGCAAGTTGGGCATGGCCCGCAGGCTCATGAGATGCTCGATCGGCTGGTGGGTCGGGCCGTCCTCGCCGAGCCCGATCGAGTCGTGGGTGAACACGTAGGTGACCGGCAGACCCATGAGGGCCGCCAATCGGATGGAGGGCCGCATGTAGTCCGAAAAAATCAGGAACGTCCCACCGAACGGGCGGATCCCCCCGTGGAGCGCCAGGCCGTTCATGACGCCGGCCATCCCGTGCTCGCGGATGCCGAAGTGGATGATGCGGCCATCCGGGTTGTCGGCCGACAGGTCTCCCCCGCCGTCGATGTCCGTCATGTTGGATGATCCGAGGTCGGCCGATCCACCGATCAGGTTGGGGACGCCACTGGCGACGGCCTGAAGCACCTTGCCGGACCACGACCGGGTGGCGGCGGCCTTGTCGACGGTCTCGTAGGTCGGAACCTCGGCGTCCCACCCCGCGGCCAGCTCTCCGGCCATCATTCGCTTGAACTCCTCGGCCAGCTCCGGGTGCTCCGACCGATACGCCTCGAAGCGCGTGGTCCAGTCGGCCTGGATTTCGCCGCCACGGTCCGCCGTGGTTCGCCACGCGGCGAGCCCCTCGGGGTCGACGTGGAAGGGTTCGTGTGACGGGTAGCCGAGGTTCGTCTTGGTCGCGGAGATCTCGTCGTCGCCGAGCGGGGCTCCGTGCGTCGAGTGGTGACCCACTTTGTTGGGGCTGCCCTCGCCGATCCGGGTGGTCATGACGATCAGCGAGGGGCGATCGGTCGCGGCGCGGGCGGCCGTGAGCGCCCGGTCGATTGCGACGAGATCAGTACCATCGTCCACGTGCTGAACATGCCACTGATATCCGAGGAAGCGATCGCCCTGGTCCGTCGACGTGCTCAGGTCGGTGGCGCCCTCGATGGTGATACGGTTGTCGTCGAAGATCCAGATGAGCTTGCCGAGCTTCTGGTGTCCCGCCATCGCGGCGACCTCATGGGAGATCCCCTCCATGAGATCTCCGTCCGAGCAGATCGCGTAGGTGTAGTGGTCCACCACGTCGTGGCCGGGCCGGTTGAATCGGGCGGCCAGCCACCGTTCGGCGAGTGCCATACCGACCGAGTTGGCGACGCCCTGGCCGAGCGGCCCGGTGGTCGTCTCGACGCCCGCGGTGTGCTTCAGCTCGGGATGCCCGGGCGTGAGCGAGCCCCACTGCCGGAAGTTCACGATCTCCTCCAGCGAGAGGTCGTAGCCCGTCAGATGAAGGAGTGAATAGAGGAGCATCGACGCGTGGCCCACAGACAACACGAACCGATCCCGGTCGGCCCACGCCGGGTCCGCGGGGTTGTGCCTCAAGTGCTGCGTCCAGAGCAGGTACCCGAGGGGGGCGAGCGCCATGGGTGTACCCGGGTGGCCGGACTTGGCCTTCTGAACCGCGTCCATCGCTAGCACACGGACCGCGTCGATGCAGAGGCGGTCGAGCTCGGGTGAGAGACCGGTGGGGGACTCGGACATTAAGCTTGCTCCACTTGGGCTCGCTCCACTTAAGTTTGCTCCACTACGAAGTTCAGAAGTCTGTTCGGTACGTAGATGACGCGCTTCAACGTGGCGCCGTCGAGGTAACGCGCCACGTTTTCGTCGGAGCGTGCCGCAGCTTCGGCCGCATCCTGATCCATCCCGGTCGGTCCCTCGACGGTGGCGCGGAGCTTCCCGTTCACCTGGACGGCCAGCTTCACGGAGGTCTCACGGGTCTTCGCCTCGTCGAACGCAGGCCAGTTGGCCCCGTCGAAAATGCTGTCGGTGTGGCCCAGGTGCTCCCACAACTCTTCGGCCATATGCGGAGCGAAGGGCGCGATCATCACGACCAGTGGCTCGACTTCGCTGCGCTGTGCCGTGCGGCCGCCGGCGCGAACGACGTTCAGGTACTCCATCATGGCGGCGATGGACGTGTTGTAACCGAGCTCGGGGATCTGCCGGGTAAGCTGGCGAATCGTCTGGTGGAGCTTACGCTCGACATCCGGGTCGGCCACGGCTGGGTTGCGCGAGCCCTCGTGGTTCTCGAGGTCCACCGCGGTGGTGACCGTGTCATACAGACGATGCAGGAACCCGTGGGGCCCCTGGATACCCTCGTCCTGATAGTCGCCGCCCTCTTCGTACGGACCCAGAAACATGAGGTACGTGCGGAAGGTGTCGGCCCCGTACTTTTCGATGATCCCATCAGGGACGATCACGTTTCCCTTGCTCTTGGACATCTTGGCGCCCTCCCGAATGATCGTCCCGTGGGCGCGGAAGCGGATGAACGGCTCGTCGAAGTCGATGTGGCCCAGATCATGGAGGGCCATCGTGATGAAGCGGGCGTACAGGAGATGCAGGACGGCGTGCTCGTTCCCGCCGATGTAACAGTCGACCGGCAACCAACTTCTTACGAGCTCTCTGTCGAACGGCACATCATGGTGATCCGTCGACGGGTAGCGGAGAAAGTACCAGGAGCTGTCCAGGAACGTGTCCGAGACGTCGGTCTCTCGGCGAGCGGCCGCTCCGCACTGGGGACAATCGATGCGGTACCACTCCTCGACACGCGCCAGCGGGCTCACGCCTGAGTCGTCCGGCTTGAAGTCCTCGACCCTCGGCAGTACGACTGGCAGATCCGCCTCGGGCACGGCCACCGGCCCGCACGCCTCACAGTGGATGATCGGGATGGGTGGACCCCAGTAGCGTTGGCGCGAGATGCACCAGTCGTGCAGCCGGTAGTTCACGGTGGTCTCGCCCCGGCCAGTCTCAGCCAACCACGCCCCGATCGCCGGCTTGGCCTCCGCAACAGCCACTCCGTCGAATTGTTCGGAGTTCACCATCACGCCGTCGCCCACGTAAGCCTCGGTGAGCGGCGTGTCGGCCCCGTCACCCTCGCCCGCCACCACGCGCACGATGGGCAGCCCCATGGCCTGGGCGAAGTCGAAATCGCGCTGGTCGTGGCCGGGGACCGCCATGATCGCGCCGGTGCCGTACTCCATGAGCACGTAGTCCGCGACCCAGATGGGAATCGGCTCACCAGTGGCCGGGTTCACGCAATAACCGCCCGTAGGCACACCCGTCTTGATCTTCTCGACCTTCTGGCGAGCCACGAGGTCCTTGGCCGTCGCTTGCTTCCGGTACGCCGCGACCGCCTCCGCCTGATCCTCGCCTGTGACTTCGTCCACCATGGGGTGCTCGGGCGAGAGCACCATGTAGGTTGCGCCGAACACCGTGTCGGGCCGAGTGGTGAAGACCTCGATCTGGGAGCCGTCGCGGTCCTGGATCGGGAAGTGCAGAATGGCCCCCTCGCTGCGGCCGATCCAGTTCTTTTGCGCCTTCTTGGTCTTCTCGGACCAGTCGATACGCTCGAGGTTGTCGAGCAGCTTCTGCGCGTACTCGGTGATCCGGAAGAACCACTGTGCGATGCGCCGCTGTTCGACGGGTGTATCGCAACGTTCACACCGTCCTGCGATCACCTGCTCGTTCGCCATGACCGTCATACACGAGGGGCACCAGTTGACCGGTGCTTCCTTGCGCACGGCCAACCCCGCGTTGAAGAGCTGAATGAAAATCCACTGCGTCCAGCGGTAGTAGTCTGGATCCGTCGTGTCGACCGTATGGTTCCAGTCGAACATCCCACCGATCTGCCGTAGCTGGCGGGTGAAGTTGGCCACGTTCGACGGGATGAGGTCCATCGGGTGAATGCCCTGCTTCAAGGCGAAGTTCTCGGAGTGGATACCGAACGCATCGAAGCCGATCGGCTCGAAGACCCGCTTGCCGGTGAGGCGTTGGAAGCGCCCGTGCACGTCAGCGCCCGTGAACGCAAAGATGTTGCCCACATGGAGCCCCTCGGCGGAGGGGTAGGGGAACATCATCAACTGGTAGTAGCGGTTCTCGGCGGTTTGGAGGGCGTCGCTGGTGAAGCGGTTGGTGCCCCGCTCATCCCATCGGCCCTGCCACTTAGCCTCTACTTCGGACGGCTGGTAGCCGCCGTTTCCGTCGCTGCTCATCTATCCCTGAGAGAGGCCGTGGTTCGTGAAGCCGTTGTACGTGAAAGAGGGCCGGGCCGCTGCCTGAGAGAGGGCCACGACGCAGGACGCACGAAGAAATCATCCCAAGCAAATTTCGCCCCTAACCTATACCGGGGGCGGGGGCATCACAACGCGTCGAAGCCCGAATATTAGAGAGCGCCGGCCGGGGATGCCCCGGCCGGCGCTCTGTCCTGATAACCTTTGCGGGCCCTGAGCCCTCAGCCGCCGCCCCGGCGCCTCGTTGGGGGCAGCTGTGCGCCGGACAGATCGTCCGGAACGCTCTCCTCGGCTACGACCATGTGGGTCAACGTGCCGATTCCCTCGATGGTGGCGCTGATCGTCTCACCAGCCTGCAGGTACCCAGAGCCTGTCTCGCGCTCCACGCGACCGGCGCCCGTTCCGCCCGACGTCCCGCTTTGCAGGACGTCACCGGGAAACACGGTGATGAGTGACGACGCGTACTCGATCAGCTCCGGGATATTGTGGATCATGTCCCCCGCCCTGGCCTCCTGAACGGTCACGCCGTCGATAACCAGACTCTGGTGCAGGCGCTCCATCGGATCGCCGTAGAACTCCTTTGGAACAATCCACGGCCCCTGGGGCGCGAACGTGTCATGGCCCTTACCGACGAACCAGTCCGAACCGGAGCCGAAGCCACCC
>JADFNK010000132.1 GCA_022563405.1 Gemmatimonadota bacterium
ATCGACCCTCCCAGCACGTAGTAGACGCCTCCGGTGCCCGCCGTTGCCAAGGCGAGGATGTCAGGACGGTCTCCCGCGGCGCATCCGTGTGAAGTCAGGACCGCAAGAAGGAGTACTGACCGGACGAATAACCGCATCGAATTCGGATTTGGCACAGCGGTTCAACTCCGCAGCGACTGGATTTCGGGAAGCATCACCGTCAACGACGGATGAAGGAATTTGGCCTCAGGACCGTGAGGAACGGCAGAATTGTATGAGTGAGGAGACGGCGGGGCAAGGAGCCTCCCGTGACGAGCCGCGCCGCCGTTTTGCGGGGTCCATGGGAGGACGGAAGACGCGATTCACAGGTGCAGACTACTTGCTGTCTTGGCCTCAAATGTCTATTCTCGTCGGTTACCTCGCGCAGCTTGCCTACGTGCCGCCGGTGCAACAGTCCGGCGGGATCGGCAAGTACAGACAGATTGTCGGGGCCCTGCGCCCCTATGGAGAGCAAGTGAAAACGCCTGGTAGGACCTCGCAGATGAGTCGCCTCAGGTAAGAATCCGATGAGCGTTCGCCGTTCACCGTACTCGCGTGTGCGAGTGCTTGCCCCGAATCTCGAGAGCGAGGCCGAAGTAGGGCTGCGCATTGGAGGCGCCTGCGGGTGAACTGAACACGTATTTTCGGTTCCTCGAACGGCCTTCTCCGGTGTGGAGGGGCCGTTTTTGTTTATGCGTATGCTGTCGGAATAGATCGATAAATCGGGAGACGTATGACTCGGAAGTTGAACGTTGGACACGGAACGCCACACAGTGAGCCTCTGTCCGGGGCCGTGGTGTCTCCGTCGAACCCGCCGCCTCTCTATAACCCGGCCTTCGAGCACGACGGCTGCGGGACGGGCTTCATAGCCAGTATCGCAGGCGAGCGAACCCACAGAATTGTAGAATTGGCGGTGAGGTCGGTCGTGAACCTTACGCACCGTGGTGCTGTCTCAGCCGACGCGGCGTCGGGTGACGGCGCGGGAGTGACGATTCAGCTTCCTCGTGAAGTGCTGGCTGAAGATGCCGCGCGTCTGGGCATGGATGAGGGTAATCTGTCGCTGCTCGCGGCAGCGATGGTCTTCTTGCCCACGGAAGAGAAGATGCGTGACCGGGCCCGTGTAATTCTGGAAGAGGCGGCGGTCCGGACGGGCATCGAAGCCCTCGGCTGGAGAGTGGTCCCGACGGAGCGGTCAGCGCTCGGTGAATCTGCCCGCGGGTGTATTCCCGGGATTGAACAGCTTCTTATCGAGAGGCCTTCGGGTATGTCGGCCGCCGAGTTCGACCGAGCGCTCTACCTCGCTCGCGTGCGCGCCGAGGCTGGCTACCGGGAAGAGGATGTCGACTGTTACATCGTCTCGATGTCGGCTCGAACTGTGGTCTATAAGGGTCTCATGATCGCGTCGGAGCTCGCCCATTTCTATCCCGATCTCGAGGACGAGCGGACGGTGTCCGCAATCGCCCTCTTCCATCAGCGTTTTGCCACGAACACGCTTGCCGCCTGGCGCCTTGCCCAGCCGTTCCGCTTGATCGCGCACAACGGGGAGATCAACACGCTTCTTGGCAATCGGAACTGGATGTCGGCGCGCGAACCCGAGCTCACGTCGGCTTTTTGGGGTGACCAGCTCGGGGATCTGATCCCGGTCATCCATCCCATCGGATCTGATACGGCCTCCCTGGACGAGGTCTTGGAACTGCTCGCGACGTCTGGCCGCGGACTGCTCCACGCCATGGCCATGCTGATTCCGGAGGCGTGGGAGAGCATGCCCCACATGGATCCCCAGCTCCGGGAGTTCTACGAATATCACGCGTGTCTCACGGAGCCTTGGGACGGTCCGGCCGCGGTCGCCTTCACGGATGGTACGATCGCAGCCGCGGTGATGGACCGTAATGGACTACGCCCCGCCCGGTATCAGGTTACGGCCGACGGCCTGGTCATCATGAGTTCGGAAGTCGGGCTCGCCGATCTGCCTCTGAGCGAGATCGTGGAGTCGGGAAGGGTCGGGCCCGGTGAGATGATCGCCGTCGACACGGCCCGGCGGCAGTTCTTGCACAACGACGAAATCAAGGCCGAGATGGCCGCACAGCGGCCTTATGGTCAGTGGGTGAGCGAGAATCTTCATCATCTCGTCGCTCCCAAGCTCAACCCGGAGCGCTATCAGGCTGAGTCCGATAGCCCTGACCTGGTGAGCTTGCAGGTGTTACACGGGTATACCCAGGAAGAAATCGGATACGTCCTCACGCCCATGGGGCGGGACGGCAAGGAAGCGACGGGCTCTATGGGTGACGACACCCCTCCGTCCACCCTGAACGGGCCCGGGCGCCTCCTCTACACCTATTTCCGGCAGCGTTTCGCGCAGGTGACCAATCCGCCGATCGACTCCCTTCGGGAGAGGATCGTGATGTCACTCGACACGTATCTGGGCCGCCGCCACTCGTTCTTGGAGGAGGACCCGACGGCCGCCCGCCTCATCCATCTCGTGACTCCGATCATGAGTGAAGGGGAGTTGGCGCAGCTTCGGGAAGATCCGCCCGAGGGATTTTCCGTCGCCACACTCGATGCCTGTTTCCCCGTGAAGGACGGTACGGAAGGGCTCGAGCGCGCCCTCGACGATCTCTGTGCCGCTGCGGTGACCGCGATAGACGAGGGGTGCCAGGTGCTCGTGGTCAGCGACCGCTCCACGGACGAGAACCGTGCGCCGATCCCGATGCTCCTAGCGGTTTCAACCGTACACTATCACCTGATCCGCGAGGGTCTCCGGATGCGGGCGAGCATCATCGCCGAGGCCGGCGACGCTCGGGACGTTCACCAATTCGCTTGCCTGATCGGGTTCGGGGCTTCGGCAATCTGCCCTTACCTCGCGTTCGAGACCTTGGGAGCGATGATCGGAGCGGAGGATTTCGAGACCCAGACACCCGATGAAGTTTTCGCCAACTACAGGAAGGCGGCCGACGCGGGGATCCTCAAGATCATGTCGAAAATGGGTATCTCCGCGGTTTCTTCCTACCACGGTGCCCAGATTTTCGAGGCGCTCGGCATCGGCGACGAAGTGATCGAGCGCAGTTTCGCCGGCACGACGTCCCGCATCGGTGGTATCGGGTTCTCCGACATCACGGCCGATGTGATCGAGCGGCACACCCAGGCCTTCTCGGCGGAGAAGCTCGAGCGAGGCGGCTGGTACAAGTTCCGGCGGGACGGCGACTACCACGCGAACGGCCCGCAGGTCTGGCGCGCTCTGCACAAGACGGTCCAGGGCGGAGGTGAGGAGGAATACCGGGCTTACCGCGACTTGGTCCATAGCCGTCCGCCTACGGCCCTGAGGGATCTCCTCGAGTTCTCGTCCGACCGCGATCCGATCGGACTCGATCAGGTCGAACCGGTGGCCGACATATTAAGCCGGTTCCAGACCGGGGCCATGTCGTTGGGTGCACTGAGCCCGGAGGCTCACGAGGATCTCGCGAGGGCGATGAACCGGATGGGAGGTCGAGCCAACACCGGCGAGGGTGGGGAGGATCCCCGCCGCTACACGCCGGGTGGGGATAAGCTCGATGCGAACTCTTCGGTGAAGCAGGTCGCCTCTGGGCGATTCGGGGTCACGGCTGCGTACCTCGTCGGGGCGAAGGAGCTGGAGATCAAGATCGCCCAGGGTGCCAAGCCCGGGGAAGGTGGCCAGCTTCCTGGTCACAAGGTTTCCACTTATATCGCCGAGCTGCGGCATGTCACCGCGGGTACGCCCTTGATCTCTCCGCCGCCCCACCACGACATCTATTCGATCGAGGACATCGCCCAGTTGATCTACGACCTCAAGGTCGTGAATCCCACCGCCCGGGTCATCGTGAAGCTGGTGGCTTCGGAAGGGGTGGGCACGATTGCGGCGGGCGTCGCCAAGGCTTATGCCGACGTCATCCAGATCAGTGGGGCGGACGGCGGCACCGGTGCCTCACCGCTCACCTCGCTGAAGTACGCGGGTAGTCCTTGGGAACTCGGCCTGGCGGAGACGCAGCAGACGCTCATGATGAACGGGCTTCGCGGCCGGGTGATCCTCAGTACCGATGGTGGCATGCATACGGGAAGGGACGTTGTGGCGGCGGCCCTGCTCGGCGCCGAACGTTACGGCTTCGGCACCACGGCACTCATCGCCATCGGGTGCAAGATGGCCCGCCAGTGCCACCTCAATACGTGTCCTGTCGGAATTGCGACGCAGGCCGAAGAGATGCGAGAGAAGTATTTCGGAACGCCGGAGATGCTCATCCAGTTCCTCACGCACGTGGGTGACGACGTGCGAGAGATCCTCGCCTCGCTCGGTTATGAGCGGCTCGATGATGTGATTGGCAGGGCCGATCTGCTGACACAAATCGAAGCAGGGGAGGGTGACCGTTGGCGTGGCGTAGATCTTTCGAAGATGATCACGCGGACGTTGGGCGGCCCGGCCCACGTCGTCCAAGAACGTAACGACCGGCCAGGTAGCCCGTTGGATGACGGCATTCTGGAGGACATCGGTAGTGTGATCGAGGATGGAGGTACGTTTCGGGGCTCATACGAGATCCGGAACCGGGACCGCACGGTGGGTGGCCGGATTTCGGGGCGCATCGCCATGGTGTATGGGAATGCCGGATTGCCGCATGGATCCATCGACCTGCTTTTCCGGGGATCGGCGGGACAGTCGTTCGGGGCGTGGCTCATCAACGGGGTCCGCTTGAACCTCGTCGGCGAGGCCAACGACTATGTGGCCAAGGGGATGAGCGGAGGAGAAGTCACGATCTGCCCGCCACCCGGTTCGCGATTCCTGGAGCAGAAGGCGACGCTCGTGGGGAACACCGTGCTCTACGGAGCGACGGGCGGCGACTTGTTCATCGCCGGTGGCGCCGGGGAGCGGTTTGCCGTACGAAACTCGGGTGGCCGGGCGGTGGTGGAGGGTGTGGGTGACCACGCCTGCGAATACATGACCGCCGGGGTCGTCGTCATCCTCGGTGACACGGGCCGCAATCTGGGAGCCGGCATGTCGAATGGAATGGCATACGTGCTCGACGAATACGGTGACCTTGCGTCGCGGCTGAACCACGACCTCGTCGAAATACAGCCAGTGGCACAAGCGGAGGACATCGAGTTGCTCAAAGTGATGATCGAGCGTCACTACGAGCGGACCGGCTCGAGGCGTGCCCAGGAGCTTCTGGGTGACTGGGAGGAGGCCTTGCCCAAGTTCCGGAAGATCGCTCCCCGGCCCGTGCCCGGGCAGGACGACCCCATGTCCGAGGTTCGCCGACAGCTTCGAAGCCTGGAGGAAGAGGTCGGTTTGGTGAACGGGGCGGTGCCGGTCCAGGCCCGTAACGTGCCGTCGGCACCGAGCCTGACCACTCCCTGAGACCCGCGAAATCCCCTGAACAGCGTGGTAGGGGCCCTTCACTGTATCGAAAACTCCCCTCCATCGATCAGGGTCGGGTTGCGGCTGGGAGGGAACTCAGGGGCCGTACCTTTCTATTATCTTATGAAAGGGTTCCGACGACCCGTCGGGCGTTGGTTTGCGTTGCCCTGGCGCGTGTCTATATTTCCAGACGCGAAGGGGCAGCGTGCGCCATCTATCCGTCTAACCCGTACCGAGTCGCTCATCATGAAAGATAATGGGAAATTCTTCGTCGGATTGGGGGGCGTGGCTTTGGTCGTCACCTACCTGATCTGGACCGGGATCAGCGAATCGATGGTGTATTACCTCACGCCCGTCGAGCTGATGGCCCGGGTGGAGGCGGATCCGACGTTCCACCAGGTAGGCGTGAAGGTGAGTGGGCGCGTGGAGCGGGGCTCATGGAGTCGTGCCGAGGACGAGCTGCTGCACCGCTTCACGGTCATCGATCTTCTGGACGAGTCGGTGCGTTTTCCCGTGGAATACCGGGACATACTGCCCGATACGTTCAACGACACGGAGACAGTGGATGTGGTGGTGGAGGGTCGCTTCCGGGAGGACGGCATCTTCGAAGCCACGATCGTTCTCGCGAAGTGTGGGAGTCGTTACGAAGCCACGGCTGAGGAACTGCTCGGGTGATCGTCCTCGGAGAGCTTGCTCTCTGGATTGCACTACCAGTCGGCATCTGGGGAGCGGTTGCCGGATTCATTGGCGGGCGCAAGGAACGTGGCGATCTCGTAATGAGCGCCGAGTACAGCGTCTACGCCGTTTTCTTCCTTCTGATCCTGACGTCGGCCGGGATCA
>JADFNK010000048.1 GCA_022563405.1 Gemmatimonadota bacterium
GCGACACGGAGCCCGCCACGAGCAGTCCGAAGTTCGATTCCAGGAACAGAGACATGCTGGTGCCGATGGCGAACAGCCGCACGGTGCGCCGGTTCTGACCCAAACCCCGGCGTTCGACCCAGTTGGTAAATCCCTCCATGCCGCCCGAGGCTTGCGTCAGGGTGATGATCCCCCCGATCAGCGCGGAGAAGACGAGCGTTTTGGCGTTGCCCGGTTCGGTGATCGCGGCCAGAAAAGTGTTTACACCGTCAACCAATCCCAGGACTGGATTCCACGAGTTCATGATGGTCCAGCCCAACCAGACGAAGGTGGCCAGCGAGATGTAGACCTCCCGAGTCTTGATGGCCAACACGATGGCCACCACGGGCGGGAGAATCGAAAGCCATCCGATGGTCTCCATCGGGTCTATTCGCCTTCCACGATGCGGATTTCATCCGGGCCGTTGGGGACCACGCACAGGAACTCGAAGTCTTCCGGGCCGAGGGATTCGTACCAGTGCGGTAGACCGGCCGGAATGAAGATGACGTCGCCCTGAGTGACTTCGATCACCTCATCTCCGAGACCGATACGTGCGGCGCCACCCAGCACGTACTGTTCATGCTCCACCGTGTTCGTGTGCTTGGGCATCCCTCCTCCCGGCTCCATCGTGAAACGCCGCATCGAGAAATTCGGCCCCTCGTCCGGGCCGATCAGGACTTGGCGAACGGTACCGGAGCCGGCGCGGACCGGCTCAGCTGGAACTTCGTTGGCGCTCTTGTGGGACACTGCTCACTCCCCTGGATCGGTTGTGTGTCGGTCGTGGGTCAGCCCTGCGTCAGTCGTACGTCAGACATTCTAGCGGTTGAAGGCCTGATACTGGGGCCCGTTCTCCCAGTCCTGGACGCTCGAGATGTTGGGTACCCCCCAGTCGAGGCCGTTCCATCCCTGGAAGCCCTCCATCCTGAAGGCCCAGAAGCCTGTGACCATATCGGACACCACGATCAACCCGTCCGCGTTCCGGACGTCGATGCCCCACGCGCCCATCATCACGTCGTTCCCTCCGGACGCCAGATAGGTGTCGTAGAACGCCACCGTAGTCGGATGCTCGGGATCCACCAGCGAGAAAACCTGCAGGCCATCCAAGTACCCCGATACGAACACGTAAGGCCAACGCACCTCGTGGTTGTGTACGAGATTCCGCCAGTCCGCGGTCCAGGCCGAAATGGGCCGACTGACATTGCTGACGACTCCGTCGAGCCCCGGCTTCAAGTCGAATATGCGTAGCGGAGCGTACCGGTATTCGGTCTCAGTCACGGCGTAGCGGCCGTCGGGGGAGGGCGTGAAGGTATGGCCCCTAGTCACTCCATCGATCCCCGTGAGGCTCACGAGAAGCTCCGGACTTTCGAGGTCGGTGACGTCATAGACGTAGTACCCGCCCGTGCCGCCGCCGTAGAAGCGGTCTTGCCCGCTGTCGGCGTGGTAGCCGATGTAGAAGTCGTGGTACGCGCTCACTCCCGGGAGCGCGACTGAAGGGGGGAGCGGGATTCGGGCGACCAATGCATCCGGTCGCCCCTCGACCAGGTAACCCAGGTCGTAGACGTTCGCGTGAGCCGCAACCCGCGTTGCGAAGAGCAGCACCCGGCCGTTGCTGTGCCGGTACGCGAAGACGTTGTGGAATCCGCCCTGTTCCTGCGGGCCCTGGAGTCTCACGACCTCCCGGAAGGTCGACACATCCGGAAGGCCGGTGACGTCGAAGATGATGGCGCCCAGGTCGGAGTTCGGACCCGCCCGCCGAAATTGGACCGCGTGGACCACATAATTTCGATCGGCCCACTGGAAGATCTTGATGTCCGTGCCCGCCGAGCCCACGTGCAGATCCGCGTCGTCGATGCGCCAGCGGTGAAGTACCGTCGGGTTTGCGGGATCACGCAGGTCGATGACGTCGAGCCCTCCGTTCTTTCGGGCCACGTAGGCATACGGACGGGTCAGATCCTGCTCGATTTCGATGTCGGTGACGTCGGGGCCCAGCGGCAAGTGTGCGACCACCTCGATGTTGGAGCTCCCTCTCATCTCCAGGGACTGCTGGGCGTTCAGGGAGCCACCTGCGGTAAGGGGCGTCAGTATCACCGCCAGTGTCGCCATCCATACCATGTCGGGTCGTGTGACCACGTCGGGTTGTGTGCTCGCCGTGCTCTTCACTCGTTATCCTCCTCGGTCGCTGCCCGGACGACATCAGGTTGGTGTCGAGGGTGGATCATCGTACGATGTCCCTTATCCGATCTCGAAGCAATCGCAATTCCGAATCCAGAAGTGTCCCATGTACGAGCGCATCGTCTGTCTGACCGAAGAAACCACGGAGACGCTGTACACGATCGGCGAAGATTGGCGGATCGTCGGGATCTCCGGGTTTACGGTTCGGCCTCCTCGCGCGCGGCGGGAGAAGCCGAAAGTCTCCGCCTTCACGAGTGCCAAGATCGACGAGATTCTCGATCTCCGCCCGGACCTGGTCCTGGGGTTCTCGGACATCCAGGCCGACATCGCCGCGCAGCTCATCGGCCATGGGGTGGAGGTCCATGTGTTCAACCACCGAAGCGTGGACGGCATTCTGCGAATGATCCGGACGTTGGGAGCGATGGTGGGCTGCTCCGAGAAAGGCGAAGAGCTCGCGGTCCGACTCGCCGCGAATCTCGCCAAGGTCCAGGAGCGGGCCCGCGGTTTCCCGGCCCGGCCCCGCATCTATTTCGAGGAGTGGAGTGATCCCATGATTTCCGGCATCCGCTGGGTGTCGGAGCTGGTGGGCTACGCGGGTGGAGAGGATTGTTTTCCCGAACTGTCCGAGTCCTCCCTCGCGAAGGGCCGGATCATCGAGGATCCGCAGGAGGTCGTACGAAGGGCGCCGGACATCATCATCGGTTCGTGGTGTGGCCGTAAGTTCCGTCCGGAAAAGGTCGCGGCGCGGCCGGGATGGGAAAACGTCCCGGCCGTCCGTGATGGCCACGTTTACGAGATCAAATCGTCGGTCATTCTTCAGCCGGGGCCGGCAGCCCTCACCGAAGGCGTCTCCGCGATCCAGGAGCTCATCGAGCAATGGGCGAGCCAGCGGCGAGCCGAGGAAGGCTAGACCTCACTCCGTCTGGGGGTGGCCTTCAGGAAGGGTGAGTCGCTCGAGTAACATATATTCATCGAACCGGTCAACCGGAGAATGACGCCATGGCGAAGGCAGAGAGCGAGAAAGAGACGGCCGCGGACGAGAAGCCTCCCAACGCGGGACTGACCGAAGTGGGACAGATCGCCGTCACCGTCGAGGATGTGGAGCGGGCGACGGCGTTCTACCGCGATGTACTGGGCGTTCCGTTCCTATTCGACGCACCCGGGCTCGCGTTCTTCGACCTGGGCGGGACACGACTGATGCTGAGCCGGCCGGAGGGCGTCGGACCGTCCGCGTCGCTGCTGTACTTTCGGGCGGCTGACATCCAGGCGTCCTACGAGACGCTCCTCAGTCACGGCGTGGAGTTCCTCGAGGCGCCGCAGGTAGTACATCGGACCGACAACTATGAGTTGTCCATCGGCTCCTTCTACGACTCCGAGGGAAACGTCATGGCCATCATGCACGAAACGGGCACCCTCTGACAGCGCTGCGTCCTCAGGTGGTCGCCACGTCCTCAGTTGGTCGATGCGTCCTCAGTCTTGTCGGTAGGTCCTCACGTGACTGACGAGTCCTCAGGTCGTAGACGCGTGCGACCGTCCCTCATCGGTGGGCCAGAGCCAGGCGGCCCCCCGCACGCCACTCGAATCGCCGTGTACGTTCCGCAGAACCCTCGTGGCGACCCGATCGGTGAAGACGTACTGCGGCAGGGCTGCCTGCACGTCCTCGGCTAGCGCTGGAAGATTCGACATTCCCCCGCCTAGAACCACGATGCCTGGATCGAGCACGTTGATGACGGAGGCGAGCCCCCGAGCCAGACGGTCCACGTAGCGGCCGTGTGAGGCCGCGGCATCGTCGTCGCCGCCGGATGCCTTGGCCACGATCTCTCGGGTCGAGAGTCGCTGGCCCGTGGCCGCTTCGTGATCCCGTACCATGCCGGGTCCGGAAACGTATACCTCTATGCAGCCCTTCCTTCCGCAGTAGCAGTCGGGACCCGGCCATTCGCCGTCCTTGGGCCAGGGGAGGGAATTGTGGCCCCACTCTCCGCCGATGCCCTGGTGTCCCTCCAAGACGTGCCCCCCGACCACGATGCCCGCACCGACTCCGGTGCCGAGGATGACACCGAATACCACCTCTGCGCCCACGCCCGCGCCGTCGGTGGCCTCGGAGAGCGCGAAACAATTCGCATCATTCATCACGCGGATCGGCCGACCCATGATCGCCTCGAGATCCTTGTCGAACGCGTGGCCGTTCAACCATTTGGAGTTCGAGTTCTTCACGAGACGGGTCGCCGGCGACAAGGTCCCCGGGATGCCCACACCGACGGAGCCCCGCTCCTTTTGGCCGGTCACCGCACTCGCGTCGTCCTCGAGGAACGAAATGAGGCCGTCGATGGCCAGAAGTGTCTGCTCGTAGTCTCTTGGGGTCTCGATTCGCCGACGGGCGACCTCGGCTCCATCTCGGCTCAGCGCCACGCCTTCGATCTTGGTGCCGCCGAGGTCGATTCCGATACGAAGGGTTGCGCCGTGCATGGCGTAGATAGTTACTCGGCGGATCGGGGATGTCCAACCGTCAGGAGGTCCAGCGAAGCGAGGAAGGAGGACCAACGCGGTGGCAGGCGTCTCCGGCCATGGTCCGGCGTCGTGCCTGAGCACGCGTGGTCGGGACGCGTTGAGCGCAGCGTGTTATATGTCTTTCATGAAGCTCCCCACGCTCGAAGCGATCTTCGCTGTCCTAAACGACCGGGGGGTCCGATATCTTGTGGCCGGTGGGGTAGCCGTCAACGCTCACGGATACCAGCGGATGACGCAGCATCTCGACCTGATTCTGGATCTTGGGACCGACAACGTGCTTGTCGCACTCCGCGCCCTGGCCGAGTTGGGGTATAGTGCGGTGCTACCCGTCGAAACAGAGGAGTTCGCGAACCCGGAACGTCGCCAGGAGTGGAACGAAGAGAGGAATGTGGAGGTTTTTTCGCTGACCAGTGACGTCCATCGGGAGACCACCGTAGACCTCTTCGTCCGTAACCCGTTCGAGTTCGACGAGGAGTATGCCGAAGCGATGGTCGGCGAGGTGGCGCCCGGCCTGAACGTGCGTTTTGTGCGGCTCCGCACGCTGATCGCCATGAAGCAGAAGACGGGGCGTGCGAGGGATGAGGACGACGCCGAACACCTCCGATGGATTCTCGAGGAGATGGGGGAGGAGGAGGTCGAGTGAGCGATCAACCAGGCTGGGAGGCCGGTACGTGGGAAGGAGCCCGCCGGCTCGGACTCCGGAAGGCCCTTGGGCTGAGCGTCAGAGAACGCCTCCAAGCGTTGGAAGCAATGGCAGAGACGAGCGAGCGGCTGGCGCGGATCGGGGTGAGCGCGCGCCGTGACGACAGTGCGGCCGAAGAGCGGAGCGGGAAAGAAAGCTGAGGTCGGAGTCCTTCAGACGCCACGCCACCGACCACGTGCTCACGTGATAGATGGGGCCTCTGGCGGAAAGGCCGGCCGGTGGGTCACGCTTGCTTCTCCGGGTCAGGCTTGGGGAGCGTCCGCCGCAACGCACCCTCTGGTGAGCCTTGTAGCCCGTCAGGCGAAGTATCCTCTCCCTCCGACGAGGCTTCAACGTCGAGGCCATCACCGCCCCGAGCCGGGGCGATTTGCGGATGAAGAAGAGGTTCGGGCGGCCGGGCACCGGAGAGCGCACCGCCCAATAGTTGTTCCGTGAAATCCAGCCGGGCGTCTACCGAGTGCAGTCGAACGGCGAGGTCGGCCACATCCGCCTTCATCACCTCGACGTCCCGTGGATCGATGGAGCCCACGTGGTTCAACTGCGGTGGAGACATCTTCCTCACCACCCACTGGCAAAGAAGCATTCCGCTCGCTCCCATCGCCCCGCCACCCACGAAGCTGGCGAGAGCCACGACGATGATCTCCACTTCCATACGAACGTCACCCGGTTGTGTGAAACCGGCCACACAGATGGCCGGCGGGACTTCGGAGGAGAGGGACGCGGGTTCCCCCTCCCCGCTCCCGACGAGGATTCGTACGTTGGGGTTTCGCGGCCGAGCACTCGGCACGAACCGCTACGCGTGCGGAAGCAAGCCCTCCGGGTTCGGACGCCGTCATGGTGCGATCACCCTCCGCATTCGCCGGCCGTCACGGTTCGATCACCGTTCCGGCTTCGCCGGCCACCATCTCTGCGATGTCTTCGAGCGCTCCGATGGTTGCTCTCCTCCCGGTGTTCTCCACGAAAGTACAGGCCGCCTCGACCTTAGGTCCCATCGAGCCGACGATGCGCATGGAGGTAGTCCGTTACTCTCCGAGCGTCGCCACCATCACCGCCTTGATGGTGTGCATCCGGTTCTCCGCCTGATCGAACACGATCGAGTGTTCGGATTCGAACACCTCGTCGGTCACTTCCATTGAGTCCAGTCCGAACTTCTCGAACATGTCCTCTCCCACCTGCGTGTTCCGGTCGTGAAATGCCGGCAGGCAGTGTAGGAATTTTGCCGGGGGATCCCCGGTCATGGCCAACACATCCGAGTTGACCTGGTAGGCTCTCAGGAGGTCGATCCGCTCCGCCCACTTCGACTCGGGCTCGCCCATCGACACCCACACGTCCGTGTAGAGGAAGTCCACACCCTGGACGCCCTCCTCTACGCTCTCAGTCAGCGTCAACGTCCCGCCCGTGGATTCCAGGATTTCCCGGCACCGTGCGACGAGGTTCGCTTCCGGCCAACACACTTTCGGAGCCGCCAGCCGGACATCCATGCCCATCTTTGCTCCTCCGACCATCAGCGAGTTGCCCACGTTGTTCCCGGCGTCGCCCAGATAACAGAAAGAGATCTCAGAGAGCGGCGTAGAGCTGTGCTCTTCCATGGTGAGGAGGTCGGCCAACACCTGTGTGGGGTGACACTCGTCGGTCAGGCCATTCCACACCGGCACACCCGAAAACTCGTCCAGCTCCTCGACGATCTTCTGCCCGAATCCCCGATATTGGATCCCGTCGTACATCCTGCCCAGCACGCGGGCCGTGTCCTTGATCGATTCTTTGTGCCCGATCTGGGATCCGCTGCTCGGCCCCAGGTACGTAACACGCCCGCCCTGATCGTAAGACGCCACCTCGAAGGCACACCGCGTCCGGGTGGAGGTTTTCTCGAAGATCAGTGCGATGTTCTTACCGGCCAGGCGCGGGCGCTCGCGACCCTCGGCCTTTTCGATCTTCAGTTCGGCCGCCAAGTCCAAGAGGTACCGGATCTCCTCCGGCGTGAAATCGTCGAGTTTGAGAAAGCTCCGCTGCCCGAGATCCACCGACATCTACCGCCTCCCGCGTCCGTTGAGGTCGTCCTTTGAGCTCGGTCGTGGTGAACGGTCACGACCGGTGAAGAAGTCTAGCTCCAGACTGGGTCGCTCAGAAGCGCGCAGCCCTAGAACGAGGCCCTGAGAAGCCGGCAGCCCTCCAACGAGGCCCTGAGAAGCCGGCCAGCCCTACAACGAGGCGTTCCGAGAGCAGGCAGCCCTAGACCGGGTCCCTCAAGAGCGGGCAAGTCATGCAGTGCCCTCCGCCCCGTCCACGGCCCAGCTCGGACCCGTCGATCGTGATCACTTCGATACCTGCTTTACGCAATTTGGTGTTCGTGTATTCGTTTCTCGAGTAGGCAACGACCACCCCGGGCTCGATGGCCAGGAGGTTGTTCCCGTCGTCCCACTGCTCACGTTGAGCCTGGAACTCATCACCCCCGGTTCCTATTACCCTCAACTGCCTCACCTGCAAAGCGTCCTGGAGCGCGCCGAGGAAGCTCTTTTCGTGAGTGATCTCCATCCCGCCCTCCGACCGGCTCGAAGGGCGAAGGCTGTAGGCGACGATCTGGTCCACCACCTGCGGATAGATGGTAACCGCATCCACGTCCAACATCGTGACCACGGTGTCCAGGTGCATATGCGCCCGGTCTCGCCCGATGTCACACGCGATCACGCGGTCCACGACACCCGCCTCGAAGAGCTTTTTTGCAAAGAGCTCGACCATCCGCGCCGTGGTACGTTCGCTGATACCCAGTAACACGCATCCGTTGCCGATCGGCATGACGTCGCCGCCCTCCAGAGACGCGCTTCCGAAATCCCCGACTGGTGCATCCCCGCTCCTCTGATGGTCGGAGTGCCAGATCTCGAAGTCGGCATCCTTGAAAAGGGGATGATTCCTGTAGATGAGTTCCACGTTCACCGTCTCCAACCGCCTCACCGGGAAGTACATCGGATTCAGGGTTACGCCGTTGTAAATCCACGACGACGAGTCCCTCGTGAAGAGGGAATTGGGAAGCGGTGGAAGAACGAACGACGTATCGGGGCCGGTCCGTGCCATCAGCGAGTGGCTGAGATCGAGACCCTCCATCTCGGTCCATTCGAGTCCGCCGATCAAGTGGGTCGCAAGGTCGTCCGGGTTCATCTCCAGGAGATAGGCCCGAATCTCATCACGCAGGGAGGTCCCCACCGTCCGCTCGGTGACGACGTGGCCCACGATCTCCTGGCGGGCCTCTTCGCTCGAGGTGAGCGTTTCCGAAAGCAGGTCTCGGAGCAGGTAGACTTCGACACCCCGGTCCCGGAGGTGGTCGACGAACACGTCGTGTTGCTCCTGAGCTTTTCGCACCCACAACACATCGTCGAAGAGCAGCTCCCGGACGTTTGTGGGTGTGAGGCGTTGAAGGCTCAGGTCCGGCCGGTGGACCAGCACCTTTCTCAGCCGCCCGACCTCCGAGCCTACGTAGAAGGTTTGGGGTTCGTGGGCTGGCGGCGACGTCTCAGAGTGGGGCATGTCTACTGGGGCGCCCTGCCGTCACTCCGGGAGGGTCACGCAGGTCCGGAGTGGTGTCCCAGAACTTCATGAGCCGCCGAAGCGTTCATCGGGGCGGAGGCCTTACGCTCCGCTGCCGCCTCTAGCTCCTCTTTGATCACCGCCACCAACTTGCCGAACTGCGCGGGTTTCTGGAGGTATCGGGCGACACCGAGGTCCTTCGCCTGCTGGGCGTGGTCGGCACTTGTCGACGCCGTGAACACGACGACGGGAATGTCGCTGAGCGTCTCTTGCTCGGCGATCCACTCGAGAAGATCGAATCCGCTCCCATCCGGCAACCACATATCCAACACGATCAAGTCGGGGATCGGGTTGTTGGGGCCGTCATCCTCGTATTCGGGCCACTCCCCGCGGAGATAGCTGCGAGCACCCTCACAGAGCAGGGCTACCCGAATGCGGGCTCCGGTGAGACCCCGGGAGATCACCGCCTCGATCAACCCGATGTGATCTGGATTATCCTCGACAACGAGGACGGTCGTATCTGTGTAGACCTTTTTCATCCTGGCATCACTTTGGGGGAAACCCGGTAACCTCCCCGGACGCGCGTGCACGTCGTGCGAAGCGCGTGGGGATCCTTTCAAACATACAAGTTCGTGCGGTGGGAAACCTAGCCCTTTTTTTCCTTCCGAAGGGAACTCCTCGAGGCTTGGATCTGAGCTCCGCTATGGCTCTTCCGGGCTGATGGACGAGAGGAGCTCACCGGCCCAAGTGATTTCATCTTCGTTGATGGTGTGCCCCATATGGGAGTAGATCCGCTCCTCTACCTGGCCGCCCAGACCACTCATGACCTTCGCGGACTCATGGACGCGGCCCACCGGAATGTGCGGGTCGATGTCGCTGCAGCCCAGGAAAACCGGGGTACCGTCCAAGGAACCAGGGTAGTCACGCGGCGTGCCCTCAGGCCCAACGAGACCGCCCGAGAACGCTATCACACCTCCGTACCGGCGAGTATTTCGGGCGGCGAACTCGAGAGCCAGGCACGCTCCCTGAGAGAAACCCATGAGCACGATTTTTTCCTCCGGAATGACCCTGCCGATGGCGGTGACCGCTGCTTCGACCCGGGCTAGAGCCGAGGAGAGCCAGGGTTCGTTCAACTCGATCTCGCTCAGAAAGCTGGTCGGATACCACGAAAAACTCACCGCCTGTGGCGCGAGGAAGGCCGTGCGTGGCGCTTGGAGCTCCGGCGCCAGGGCAAGAATGCCCCGCGAGCTGTCGCCTCGGCCATGGATCAGAACGACCGCGCTCTTGGCCGCCTCGAGCGCCGGACCGAACCAAACCTCCTCACTTCCTCGGTGAGGATCGTCGGTCATGAAAGTGCGCCGGTCATGAGAGTGCGTCGCTCATGACCGTTCGTCGGGAAGGACGAGGCGTGGAAGCCGCGCCTCGATCTCCTCCCGTCGGGCTTCGAACCATCGCGGTAGCTGGAGGTTTCGTCCGAGCTCCTCTTCGGATTCATCGATGCCGAACCCTGGTGTATCCGTCGCGATTTCGAAGAGGACCCCACCGGGTTCGCGGAAATAGATGGAGTGGAAGTAACACCGGTCCTGGACCGTGGTCACGGGGATACCCGCGCTGGTGATGGTCTCTCGCCAGGACCGTTGCTCATCGTCGTCCCGGGCACGGAAGGCGACATGGTGAACACTCCCGCGTCCCATGTGCAGGGTCGCGCCCGACCCTGTGGAGCGGAGGTCCACGATGGACCCGACCTCGTGCTCATCACTCCTGAAACGCAGCCGTCCATCGTACTCACCGAGGTGCTCGAAGCCCATGACGTCAGTGAGGAGCCTTGCTGTCGGGTCAGGATCGGCCACGTCGAGAAGCACACCGTGAAACGCGCGTACGGCGAATTCCGCCGGAACGTCAGGATGAACGGGGGGGCCGGAAGGCGTTTCACGTGTGGCGGGCCCGGCCACGAGTTCGAGGATCAACCCATCGGGATCCTCGCAGCGCAGTGACTCCTCGTCGAATCGAGTGGTCACCTCCTGTGGTGAGGCGCCCGCACCCCTGAGTCGGTCGGCCCAGAACTCGAGGGAACCGGGGGGAACCGAGAACCCGGTTGCCTCCGTCGCGCCCGATCCGGACCCGCCGCGTGATGCGTGCTCCCAAGGGAAGAACGTCATGGCAGTGCCTGGGGTTCCCGTACGGTCGCCGTAGTAAAGATGGTGCGTCCCGGGATCGTCGAAATTCACGGTCTGCTTGACCGTACGCAGCCCGAGGACGTCCGCGTAGAAGTCCATGTTCTGCTGCGCGGGCCCGGAAATGGCGGTGACGTGATGGATGCCTGGAACGCGGAGGGTCATGCACTACCTCTGGAGAAGAACTCCCCTGATATACTCGGCGAGGTCGAGAATCTGCTCGGGGCTGAGGGAGTCTCCCCAGCCGGGCATATCGTTCCGACCCTCAGTCACGACCGTGACGATCGACTGGATGGTGAGCTCGTCCGAGTATCCGATCCCGCTTTGGCCGCCTCGGCCGTCCTCCCCATGGCAGGCTTGGCACGCCGTCACGTAGAGTTCTTGGGCGGCCACCACGTCGCCGCCTGCGTGCCCGGCCTCGGGCTCCGCGGCTTCGGCCAGAGCCCCGCTCCCGCCTTCCGCCCCGGGCACGACGGGATCCACGGTTCCAGACAGAGAGAACAACCAGACCCGATCGCTCCGCGCGGACCCCACGAACAGGTTTCCGGAGGCATTGGCCACGATGTATTGCTGCCCTTCATGCTCGAACACGCTCACCGGGGCATTCATGCCGGCACCCGTCTGGAATTGCCAAAGGCGTCGGCCGGTCGAAGCGTCGAGCGCCGTCAGCCGCCCGTCGTTACGTCCGACGAATACCAGCCCGCCCCCGGTCGTGACCGACCCACTGTAGCACCGATCCGGCCAACGCTGACTCCAAGCCAATCGGTTCGTCGTCACGTCGATGGCCGCGAAGATGCCGGTCCCCGCCGCGGCTACGCCGCCGAAGATCCCTCCCCAGAATCTGCCACCGGGCTCGGGCTCTGCGTTGAAGCTCGGACCGCCCCGAAACATGGCGATCTGATCCGTGGCACAGACGTAGTACAGTCCCGTTTCAACGTCGTATGAGCTGGGAGCCCAGTTGGCGCCGCCCGTGAAGGAGGGCTTCATGACGACACCCTGGGTGAGGAAGGGGGTGAAGATGCGCCCACCGTTCACCAGGTCGTATCCCTCCGGCGGAAAGTCGATCGACTGGGGAATATAGGCGTCGCCGATGGGATACGGCTGTGTCGCGGCCGTAGCCTGTGCGGGCTCCTGGGGTACTGGACGCTCCTCGATACCGATGAGCGGCTCCCCGGTTTCGCGGTCCAGGAGATAGACCCAGCCTGTCTTGCCCGTCGCCGCGAGCCCCTTCCGCGCCCGCCCGTCGATCTCTCTATCGAACAGGATGACCGGGGTCGGCATGTCGTAGTCCCAGATGTCGTGATGCACCATCTGGTAGTGCCACCGGTACTCTCCGGTCAACGCGTCGATCGCCACGACGGACGAGGTGAACAGGTTGTCGCCGGGCCGACCCGCACCATTCAAGTCGGGCCCCGCGTTGCCCGTCGTGAAGTAGATGAGCCCGAGCTCCGGATCGGACGCAGGAGTTTGCCAGACCGAGCCGCCGCCGTACCGCCATACGCTGCTGTCGTCGGGCCAGGTGTCGGACCCGAACTCACCGGGCGCCGGGACCGTGTAGAACGTCCACACCAGCGCCCCGCTGTTAGCGTCGTACGCTTTCACCCGCCCCCGCTGGGCGTACTCGGCGCCCGCAAAGCCTGTGATGATCAGACCATCGTAATAGAGGGGCGCACTGGTGATCACGTATCCGTCCTGCCACCGTTCGGCTTGAACAGACCAGAGGATCTCACCTGTGTTCTGGTCGAGCGCCAACAGTTTTCCGTCCAGTTGGCCTACGTAAACCCGGCCGTCTCCCAGCGCGACACCACGACTGAGCCATCCGCAGCAGATCGTGGAGATGGTCTGCTCGAGGTGCGCTTCATAACTCCAAAGGATTGCGCCGGTCTCTACGCTGAGGGCGAACACATCGTCGGCCCCCGTGATCATATAAATGACTCCGTCGTGCACGATCGGTTGCGCTTCGCCCGAATAACGCGGACCCGCACCTGAACCCCTTAGCCGAGTCTGCCAGACACCTTTGAGCTCCCCCACGTTCTCACGGTTGATCTGGTCCAAGGGGGAGTAATTCTGGTTGAACAGATTCCCCCCGTTGGTGAGCCATCCGACGGTCGGGGCTCGGAGGAGAGCGCTGGTAGAAAACTCCTGCGCAGACGTTCCGGTCGCGATGCACAGGGAAAGGAACGAAACTGCGATGAAGGTCGACGCAGTAAGAATGGTCCGTCTCATGATCGTCTCACTTGGTTCTTGAAGTGTCGGCGTCCGGGCTCGGCCGTGAGGTCCTGTCGCCGGGACCGGGTGCGGGTGGCTTCGGGATCGTGTGTGGGTTCGATATGGGCGTATGGCTTCGGCACATTAACAGTAATTGAGTAGGGGTCGCAACACGGTCGTAGCACGGATGTGTACCTTCGGCTCTATCGTCACAGGCGGTGTTTGGCCCGTGATGATCGGGCCGCATGAAACAAGCGATGGGTTCCGTTCGTAAGACTCATACAAAGGTCGTGCACGCCTCGAGCCTGTTCGATCTGGCTGACGGATGGAACGTACAAGACACGCGGGCTGTCAGATTTTCGAGGAAAAGACGAGAGGAAAAGACGATATGATGAAGTCTCTCGCTCCTATAGCGCTTACGGGAGTCGTCGCGGCCATCCTGTGGAAGATTCTCCAGATTCTCATGGCCCCCGTGATCGCCTGGATCATTGGGATGTTAGTACTCGGGCTCAAGATTGGGCTCGCGGTGGCGGCAGCCTGCGTCGTGATCTATGGCATACGAAGGGTGATGCGGAGTCGCACCGAGAGTGAGGCGGACGCGTAAGAGCCCTTCCTCCGGAGCCTTTCCCTCCCCCGGGGTCTTTCCCTGGTACGCCTGAACTAGCTATATCCCAATCGTAAGAAGGCTTCACAACAGCCTTCGAGATTCGATCCTGACGTAGCGCTCTTCAGTGCTCGGTCGGTACGCACCAGGGACTTACCGCTCAAAGAATCCAGGAGATCGAGATGGTCCGGACACCCGCAAGAATATTCATCGCCCTAGGGCTTCTCTTGTCCGTCGTAACGCCCGTTCTGGGCCAGGCGCCGGTCCTTCGCTCGGCCAACCACGACTATCGGGTCGTCACGGTGGCCGACGGCCTGATCACCCCCTGGTCCATCGCGTTCCTCCCCGGGGGTGACATGCTGATCACGGAGCGGCCCGGCCGGCTCCGTCTCGTGCGAAACGGCGTCCTGCGTATGGCACCCATCGAGGGGGTCCCGGAGGTTCTGGCCCAAGGTCAGGGCGGACTTTTCGACGTGGTTCTTCATCCGGACTTCGAGTCGAATCGAATGATTTACCTGAGTTATGCCAAGCCGATCGGCGACGGCACCGAGGCGACCACGGCCGTGGCGCGGGGCCTTTTTGAGAATGACCGACTCACGGATGTCGAAGACATCTTCGTAGCAGAGACCCGGGGTAGCCCCGGCCACTACGGTGGTCGACTCGCGTTCGATGCCGATGGCTACCTCTTCGTGACGGTGGGAGAACGGCAGGTGCCTTCCAGAGGAGATCTGGAGGCTCACCCTGCACAGGATATCTCGAACCACCACGGCACCGTCAACCGCCTCCATGACGACGGTAGTGTGCCGACCGATAATCCGTACGTCGGTCAAAGCGGTGTACGTCCCGAAATCTGGAGCTACGGACACCGGAACCCCCAAGGCCTGGCCATCCACCCGGAGACGGGGGACATCTGGATCACCGAGCACGGACCTCAGGGCGGGGACGAGCTCAACCGAATCCTTCCAGGCTTGAACTACGGGTGGCCCGTGATCGGGTACGGTGTGAACTACCGGAGCGGCCTCGCGATCCATGAAGGGACGCAGCGGGACGACATCGAAGCCCCGACCCATTTCTGGGTGCCGTCGATCGCGACGTCCGGGCTGATGATCTATACCGGAGACCTCTTCCCCGCGTGGAAGGGGAACATCTTTGCTGGGGGTCTGGCCGGGCAGCAAATCGCTCGTCTCACCCTGGACGGGCAGCGTGTGGTCCAGGAGGAGACGCTGCTGCAGGGCATGGGCCGCGTGCGGGACATCCGACAGAGCCCGGATGGATATATCTATGTCGCCCTCGAAAGCCGAGATGGCTCGCCTACCGCCGTGGTCCGGCTCGAGCCGGCGGGAGCGAGGTAACCAAAAGCGTAGCGGCTCCCTTGTAGCGACTCTTTATCTGAGTTTTTCCATGATCAGGGCGGCCGACGGAACGCCGTCCGCTCGACATGACATGGCCGCGCTACCGGTGGCGTCACCCGTTACGTCGCGGCCATCGACGAGGATTGTCGCTCCTCGCTAGTTCCGTGCCTGCCGGATCGCCTCATCGCGGTATTCGGCACTCGCGAAAATCGCGACCTCGACGCGCCGGTTAGCCTCCTGACCCGCTGAGGTCTCGTTGGAAGCCACGGGCTCCATCTCGCCGAGGCCCTGGATGCGGATCTGCCTGCCGGAGATCCCCTGGGTGGCCAGAAAGTCCGCGGCCGCCGAGGCTCGCCGTTCCGAGAGCCCTTGGTTGTAAGCCGCAGACCCCGAATCGTCGGTGTGTCCGGCCACGAGTAGCTCGTAATCGTCCGAGTCCTCGGCCAGCACTCGAGCCAGGTCACCGAGGTTGTTACGTGCCGCCGCCTGTAGGGTGGACGAATCGAAGCCGAAGAGGATGCCGGAGTCGAAAGTCACCAGAATCCCTTCTCCTACGCGCTCGATCGTGGCGTTGTCGAGCTCCCTCTCCAGCGTCTCGGCCCTATCGTTCATCCGGCTTCCGATGATCGCACCGGCGGCACCGCCCACCACCGCGCCGATGATCGCACCTTTGGCCGTTGAACCCGCCGCGTTACCTATCACCGCGCCCAGCGCGCCTCCAGCGCCCGCCCCGATCAGCGCTCCACTCTGTGTATTGCTGAGACTGGAGCATCCGGCGCTTCCGAGGGAAAGCAGAATGACCAAGGCAGCGGCGGGCAAAGGCATCTTCATAGTCGGACCTCTTCTTGGGCTCTGGCAGTACACGGGACTCATTTCTGGCGTGACGCGTTATCCCCAAGTAACGTAGAGAGTTCCCGTACGTGTGGATTATTCGCTGGAATCAGCGGCGAGAAACACTGACACGGGAGCCCCACGGAGGTCACGGGAGGTCCATGACTTACAAGCTGCGGCATATATTGGTGCTCTTTTTCGCTCTTGGTTTGGGGGCGGCGGCGATGTACGTCGAAATGAACCCTTGGCTCAGATTGTTGGTTGCCGCATTCCTCCTTGTTCCGATCATCTACGGGGCGGACGGGTTGGGGATCCCCAAATTGCTTCGCGCCCTGCCGGACGACACGTCCCGCCACCGACAATTCGGTGACCTCCGGTCCCAGGTCATACAGCTTCTCGATTTGGTTCGGCGGCTCAACTGGCTGAACGTCGATCTTGAGCGGGGCGTCCGGAAAGAAGAAGATGTCAAGGCGGAGATCGCTATGGCGGAACGACGGCTCGACGGCATTCTTACCGAAATCCGGGGTGCCGCCGGGCGGTCCTCGCAGGGCACTGAAGTTGAGGAGGAAAGGGAGGATGTCTCCTCTCACCAAAGCGCCGAAGGCCGTTGAAGGAGTACAGCGGGACGATCTGACTCGGCTTCGAAGACGTCGATCAAGCTACACCATGGACCTCGATTTATTTCTTGTCTAACTTGCGCTTGCCGGGGGCGGGTAGCCTGGCGTCACCTACACGGGACACGGAATGTCGGAACTGCTCGAAGACATCGAAGGCGTCTTGCTCGATTTGGACGGCACGATCTTCGTCGGTGACCGGCTGGTCCCGGGAGCGGCTGACGCCGTGGACGCACTTCGGCGTGGCGGTCTTCCCTTGAGGTTTGGCACCAACACGACCCGCATGTCGCGAACGACCCTCGTGAGTCGCCTGCAAGAAATGGGGCTCGAACTGGAGGTTGGGGAGGTCTTCACCGCGGCTCTCTCTGCCGCGACTTGGCTCGAACAGAAAGGCCTCTGGAACTTGTCTCTCTGCGTCCCCGAGGCCGCCCAGGCCGACTTTGGGCACTTCAAGATCAATGAGACGTCTCCTCAGGCGGTCGTGGTGGGGGATCTCGGCGAGGCCTGGGACTTCGATCGCCTCAACTCGGCGTTTCGTCACATCATGGAGGGTGCAGAGTTCGTGGCCTTACAACGAAATCGGTACTGGGACACGGGCGAAGGGTTGGCGTTGGACGCCGGCTCGTTCGTTGCAGCGCTCGAATATGCGACGGGGAGGGAGGCCACGCTGGCGGGTAAGCCGAGCCCGATGTTCTTTCAGGGCGCCGCGGAGTCGATGGGAGTGGAACTGATCAACCTGGCTGTGGTGGGAGACGATCCGGGGACGGACGTGGTGGGGGCTCACGCCTGTGACGCTGCGGCGATCCTGGTGAAAACCGGCCGCTTCCAAGAGGGGGCAGCCGCCCCCGGTATGCCGCAACCCGATCTCGTTCTGGATTCGGTAGCCACGCTTCCGGCAGCTCTCGGGGTCGGGTTCTGATGGGTGGCGTCGAGGGCCCGCGGGAGGAACTCGCCGGGGACCAGAAACGGGCAGGGCCGTTCTACAGCAATCTGATCTCCGACCATCAGATCTTCGTCGATCCCGTCTCCGACGGCCAGGCTCCTGGGGGACAAGCCCGGGAGGAGGAGACCCCGGACGCAGAGACCCCGGACCAGGGGATCCCGGAGGAACGGATTTCGCAGAAATGGCGCGCGATCCTGGGGCCGTATGGCGGAGCGGATCTTCGGCGCAGCCTGACGCAAATCCTCACTTCGGTGGTACCGCTTTTCATCTTTTGGTATGCCGCTTACCGCGCCCTTTCGGTCGGCTATTGGCTCACCCTGATCCTTGCCGTACCGACCGCCGGTTTTGTCATGCGCCTCTTCCTGATCCAGCACGACTGCGGGCACGGATCGTTTTTCAAGTCTCAAAAAGTTGCGGACTTCGTTGGATTCTGGCTCGGTGTTGCGACCCTTACGCCATACCGATATTGGCGTAAGACACACGCCTATCACCACGCGCATTCCGGTGATCTGGGTTTCCGCGGACTCGGTGACGTCGACACCATCACCGTCTCGGAGTACCACGAAAAGACGTTTCTCGGGCGCCTGCGTTATCGTCTCTACCGACATCCGTTCGTGCTTCTGGGTTTGGGCGGATTTTTCGTTTTTGCCCTCAAGCACCGTTTTCCCTGGGATATTCCGAGGCGATGGAAGCGAGAGTGGGCGAGCGTCTGGAAGACGAATGCGGCGCTTGCGGCGATCCTGGTGTTGGCAGGTCTGACCATCGGCCTCAAAGCGGCGATGCTGGTTCACCTGCCTGTGCTCATAGTCACGGGAACGGTCGGCGTGTGGCTCTTCTACGTACAACACCAATTCGAGGATACCTATTGGAAGGAGCACACCGACTGGTCGTACTTCGAGGCGGGTCTCGAGGGCAGCTCTTATCTCGTGCTCCCCAAGCCTCTGCAGTGGGTCACCGCGAGCATCGGCATCCATCACATCCACCACCTGAGCGCTCGAATTCCGAACTACCGGCTCCAGCAGTGCCTGGACGAGAATCCTCAGCTCCAGCACGTGACCCGGATCACCATCTGGGATGGGCTCAAAACCTTGAGGCTTGCCCTCTGGGACGAGGACTCCAGACGCCTCATCAGTTTTCGGGAGGCCCGGCGCCTGGCGTCTACCGTGTGATTCCTGTCGGCGCTACCGTTCATCCATGTCGATCAAGTCAGCCATCAAGTCCGTTGTCACGCTGGGCCAGGGGGTGACCCAGGGGCTGCCCGAAGCGACGTCCGACCGCGACCCCATTGAACTGTTCGGCGAGTGGTTCGAACAGGCGAAAGAATCGGGAATCCTCCTTCCGGAGTCGGCTTCCCTCGCTACGGCCAGCCGGGATGGTGTTCCTTCGTCTCGGATGGTCCTTCTCAAGAGCTTCGCCGTGGACGGATTCGTCTTCTTCACGAACTACGGGAGCCGAAAGGCCAGGGAGATGGACGAGAATCCAAAGGCCTCGCTCCTGCTGTATTGGGCGGTGCTCCAGAGACAGGTCCGGGTGGAGGGATCGGTGGAGCGCATCAGCGCCGAGGCGTCTGCCGCGTACTTTCACACACGGGCTCGGGGAAGCCAGATTGGAGCGTGGGTGTCGCGGCAGAGTGAGCAACTGCCGGATCGTTCGGCTCTAGAGATACGTGCCGAAGAGATCGAGCAGCGTTTCAAGGGCCAGGACGTTCCTTCCCCTCCGTTTTGGGGGGGGTACCGCCTCGTCCCCGAGCGCATCGAATTCTGGCAGGGACGTTTGAACCGGCTGCACGATCGGATGGAGTATACCAGGGCAGGTGGGGAAGGGGGCTGGACCGCGCGGCGTCTCTATCCCTGAGGCGGGCCCTGAGTTCGGCCCTGATTCGGGCTCAGAGGTGGGCCCTGCCCTGGGGCCAACCACGCCTCGATGCGCCGTACGAAGGAGTCCGGCTCCTCCTTGAATAACCGAGCGCTCAGCGCCGCCGCCTCTGACCGGAGCGACCGCTTTACTCCCTCGATGTGGGCAATCAACGCCGCATGCTCGGACTCGCTCAGAACGTCAGCGGAAGCAGCGTAGCGCGTGAGCGTGACGAGGTCGTTTCTATCACCGAGGAGATCGGTGAGATGGTGGAGATCCCTCACCAGCCGGCCGAGTTTCGGTTGGCCGGTGTCCAGGAATTCGAGCTGATAGCGTAGATCCTTGACCCGCTTTCGGAGCTTGTGAGACCGTTCGTCCGCGGGTCCTTCACCCGGTTCATCGGCTGCCGGATCGGATCGCATCAGCACCGCCGTGTACGAAGCACCGAGCCCGAGCCGCAGCAACTCCATGCCGCCCGACGCCGCTTCTCCTATGCCACCCGATGCCGTCTCCGCCGGGCCGCCCGACCCGGCCTCTTCCGTGTCGCCCGACCCGTTCTGTTCCGGCTCGGCAAACTCCCCAAGTGCTCGGGTGTCCCGGACCTCCACGATTGCGGACCTCAAGAGTACACCGGCCGCCTGGAGCGGCCCCTCGGCTGAGCCCCACTCGGCGAAGCGTCGCCGCCTCTCCTCTTCCAGAGATTCGAGCAGGTGTGGCGGGACCGGGATCGGCCCAGAGGAGGGAGAGCCATCACGGACGTTTTGGGCGGTCAGGACTCGCACATCGGCGTCCCTGAGAACGGCGAGAACCCGACTCGCGTCGCGCAACGTGGAGTCGGCGGGTGAGCTCCTCGGCCACGGGTCGGCCATCCTGAGGAGTGCGCGCGCGCGCTTGATCGCCCGGCGCGCCTCGTGCACGGTCGAGGCCAAGTCCTTGCCCACGTCCAGGGCCTCGCTCGCACGCGTGAGCTGGGCAGAGATCGCACGTGAAAGCTCGCGACGGGCCTCCCCGCTGCTCGTGGTGCTCCAGTTCATGCTGATGGGATGCTGGTAATCGTGGCCTCCGGGCATCGTCCCGTGTCGTATATATTACGCTCAAGGCTGTTGAACAGCCTTCTGCCCACCCGCAGTCTGGGGGGCGACAGGGGAGAAGCTAATGCCAAAAGGATTGTGGGTAGGGATGGCGCTCGGCGCTTTCGGCCTCGGAACCGCGCGCTTCCTGTTGGTTCCTCCGCCGGAGGCGACCCACTTTCACGCCAACTGGGCCATTTACGTCGATGGCGAGCGCATAGATCTCTCGGACCGGCGATACATGGAAGAGGTTTCAAGTTGCTATTCTGTCGATGGTGAGGTGACGCCCCAAGCGCGCATTCACATGCACGAGGGTAACCACGACGTCGTCCACATCCACCATCTGGGAACGACTTGGGGGCATCTCACGAGCAACCTGGGGATCGGACTCGGTGAAGGGTACCTGATGCTGACTGACGGAACCTGGATCTTCGACGGAGAGGAAGGTCGGTTTACCTACATCCTGAATGGCCGAGCGCTGACATCGGTACACAATGAACTGGTCGCGTCCGAGGACCGTCTCCTCATCAGTTATGGTTCCGGGTCACTGGATGACTTGGTGACGGGAACGTTCAGTGAGATCGCGACGACGGCCGGTGAGTACAACACACGCGAAGACCCCGCTACCTGCTCGGGCTCGGGGGAACCGCTCGGCTTGTGGGGTCGGCTCAAGTCCGCGTTTTGGGGATGATCCGGGGTTGATCCGGGGCTGATCGATCCGGGGCCCATCGATCCGGGGCCCATCGATCCGGGGCCGATCGATCAGGGGCTGACTCCTTCGGGCCACTCCCCCGGCCAGAGAGACTCGGGCTGGACATGAAGTAACGGTGCGCTTCGAACGGATGATCGCCCGCCTCGCCGCGCACGTATGTCCGATCCGGCTGGAGGTACCAGCTTTGTACGTTGTCCCGGAGGGTTGCTACCATGATCTCGTCCAGGACTTGACGGTGAACGGTCGGGTTCTCGATCGGAACCAGGAGCTCGATCCTGCGATCGAGGTTGCGGGGCATCCAGTCGGCGGACGAGAGGTAGACCTTCGCCTCGGGTGACGGCAGCGGATGCCCCCCGCCGAAGCAAACGATGCGGCTGTGCTCCAAGAAGCGTCCGACCACGCTCTTGACCTCGATGTTCTCCGATAGCCCCGGGATACCCGGCCGCAGGCAGCAGATTCCTCTCACCACCAGACGGATCTGGACTCCCGCCCCGGAGGCCCTGTACAGCGCATCGATGATTTTGCCGTCCGCGATCGCGTTGAGTTTGGCCCAGATGGTCGCCGGCCGGCCGGCCTCAGCATGCTCGATTTCGTCGTCGATGAGTCGGATCAGGGTATCCCTGAGACGGAACGGCGCAACCACCAACTTGTTCAACTGGTCGGGGTGGCCGTACCCGGTCGTGAAATTGAAGACACGGGCGGCGTCTCGGCACAGCTCCGGATCGCAAGTGAAGTAGGAAAGGTCCGTGTACACCCGTGCGTTGTCGGGGTGATAATTACCGGTACCGAAATGTGCGTAAGAGCGTAGCGAGCCCCCTTCGCGCCGCACGACCAAGGACATCTTAGCATGCGTCTTCAGGTGGATCACGCCGTACACGACGTGAACCCCCGCAGCCTCCATCTTGCGCGCCAGTCGAACATTCGCCTCCTCGTCGAAACGCGCCTTCAGCTCGATCAACGCCGTCACGTTTTTCCCGGACTCGGCCGCTTCGACCAAGTCTCCGACGATCGGTGAGTCGGCACTCGTGCGATACAACGTCTGTTTGATGGCCACGACATCCGGATCACGCGCCGCTTGGCGTATGAACTGGACGACCACATCGAAGCTCTCGTAGGGATGATGAACCAGCAGATCCTTCGCGCGGATGGCGGCGAAGTGGTCACCGTCGAAATCGCGGATCCGCTCGGGGAACCGCGGTGTGAAGGGCTCGAAAAGGAGGTCCGGGCGTTCCGCTACGATCAGCTCACTCAAGTCGCCGATCCCCACGAGGGCGCTCGCCTGGAAGACGGTCTCCTCTTGGATGTGTAACTCCTTGATGATGGAGTCCCTCATCTCCTTGGACATGAACGACGATACGCGAAGGGATATCGCCGACCCCCTTCTCCGGCGTTTGACTAGGGACTCGAACTCGAGAAGCAGATCCTCCGCCTTCTCTTCGATCTCCACATCCGAGTCGCGGAGAATCCTGAAGTGTTCGGCCTCCTCGACCTCGTAGCCGGGGAACAGCGAATCGAGGTGCTGACAGATCACGTCTTCGACCGTCACAAAGGTGGGCTTTTTCGGCCTCCCAGGCAGGCGGATGAAGCGCGGCATCTGGTTCGGCAAAGGCAGAAGGGCCGACCTCGAGACTCCGTCCGCGCTCCGCAACGAAAGCGCCAGACTCGTACCGCCGTTCGGGATGAACGGGAACGGGTGCGCCGGGTCCGCCGCCAGCGGCGTGAGGACCGGGAAAATTTCGTGCGTGAAGTGATCGTCGAGCCAGGCCTGGGCCTTCTCGTCGAGATCCGACGGGTGGAGCACCGCGATGCCGTTCTCGGCCAACTCTTTCCTCAGCAACTGCCAGGTCTCCTGCTGCCGGACCATGAGCTCCATCGCACGGTTGTTGACCTGACGGAACTGCCGACTCGGCCTTCGGCCGTCTTGGCTCAGCGACGTTACACCGGCCCTGAGTTGGGCTCGCAGGCCTGCCACCCGGACCATGAAGAATTCGTCCAGGTTGGTCCCGGAGATGGAGAGGAACCGAAGGCGCTCGAGGACCGGGTGCCGTTCGTTCATCGCTTCTTCGAGCACTCGCTCGTTGAACGCCAACCAGGACAACTCCCGGTTGATGAAGCGCTTCCGGGATCGTGGCCCGATCGCGG
>JADFNK010000049.1 GCA_022563405.1 Gemmatimonadota bacterium
GCTCGAGCAGCTTCAGATATGGGCTATGCTCATTCCCATAGATAGCCCGCTTGACGATGGCTAGAAGGTTCTTCTCTCTATTCCCTAGCCGCTGCCTGATGATTTCACGACTCTGTTCTAGAGTTACAGGTTCTTTAAGGAATTGTCTCAGTCCCCAGGTAAGGCGCCAGTACATTCTTATTTGACCGAATAAAGACATCATAGCTCCCTACCGCATCTCGCACCGAGAACAGGGATAGGATGAGAGGATTTCTCTTCTATCCCATTGGAAAGATAGTTTACCGGGGCCAATCAACCAACCCATTTCTCAGCTAGATTACCTGCCCAGGGGAGCTTATACCTTGTTCCCTGATAAGCCTTAACTATCAAGACTATCCAAAGCGCCAGTCCCAGCGCCCAAATAACAAAGCCAATGAAACCGCCGATAAAGGGCATCCAGCCGAAGATGAAACTGGCAACGGTAAGGACACTGAAGACAATAATCGACTGCATGGCATGAAAGCGAACGAACTTGTTGTTCTGCTCAATCAGGATGAACACGAGCCCGCTTATCCAACCCAGTACATAGCACAACAGCCCGGCAATATTTTCATCCAGCCCGGTAGAGGTCTTTTCCATTTGATTATCCCTCCCTAATTACATATCGTTAAGGACAAGAATATACCACGCTTCGGCAAGTGTCAATATTTACCTGCACAGGCTCATCTATGCACTTGATAATTAGTAACCCTATCCCTTTTATCCCCTTCCCCTTATCAAGGGGAAGGGGAAGATTTATACAGAGGGGCTGGCGCCCCTCTTAAACTCCCTCTTATTCAACATTGGTTATACACTTGAAGCAACTTCAACAAGAAGAAAGCATGAGGAGTAGCTTGAAGGGGCTTTGCCCCTCTTATGTAACTAACTCCCCTTCATACAGAGAATATATCTCCATCCTTCTTTGAAGGATGGAGAGGTGGATAAAGGGAGTGAGGTTAATAAACAATATCCACTGGGGTATTGACAGCACATACAGGGACTACGTTACAATTCAGAGGTTGGAACTTCGATAGCCTTGAAAGGGGAAAAGACATGACCAAAGATATGCGGACATGGATAAGTCAGCTGGAGAAGGCAGGCGAACTGCTAAGAGTTGGGGAGGAGGTTAACCTTGAGTACCAGATGGCAGGGAGACTGGCCGACTCCAGGGAGAAGGCACTCTTCTTTGAAAACATCAAAGGCCATCCAAAGTGGAATGTGCTGGGTCAAGCGCCGGCCAACATGAGACAGGTAGGTATTGCCTTCGGAATAGAGAAGGAGATGGTAAGCAGAGAATTCGCTAAGAGGATAGACGGTGGGCTGACCAAGTGTAAGACTGTTGACTCAGGGCCGGTAAAGGAAACCGTGCTGGTGGGCGGCAACGTGCACCTTGAGGAGATGCCTATCCATGTACAGGGACAAAAGGACAAAGGCCCGTTTATAACCGCCGGGCTTTGCATAACCAAAGACCCTGACTCTGGAGCCAGAAATATAGCCTTTCACCGGATACAGCTAAAAGGTGATAATAAAACCGGGATAATGATGCAGCCAGAGCGCCATTCCTGGCTAATATACCAGAAATATGAGGCGATGAATAAACCAATGTCCATTGCCATCATGATTGGTCATCACCCGATGTATTACTTTGCGGCTGCCTATACCGGCCCCATTGGTCTTGACGAGCTTGAAATAGCCGGGACATTGCTTGGCGAACCCGTTGAGCTGGTAAAGTGTGAGACCGTTGACCTTGAGGTACCGGCCCACGCCGCTAATCGTCCCCCCGGTGCCGGAACCCGCGAGGAAATGAGTGATTCTTCCTTCTGTTTGGGACCAAATCTCGGGACCGGTAGTCTCGTAGTGCGCTTGCGGGTTCGCCGGGTTGTGGAACTGGTTGGCCAGTATCGCTCCCGGTGTCTCACGCGCGATGGTCGCGGCCTTCACGGTGTAGTGCTCAGGATGGTCAGGCGGGACCGCGGTGGGGACGATGACCACTTCCGCGCCGAAGGCGCGCAGGAGTTGCACTTTCTCCTGGCTCATCTTGTCGGGCATAGTGAAGATGCACCGGTAGCCTCGAATCGCCGCGACCATCGCCAGAGCCAGCCCCGTATTGCCGCTGGTCGCTTCGACAATCACCCCTCCGGGCTTGAGCGCTCCTTCGCGCTCGGCCGCCTCCACCATGGCCAGTCCGATGCGATCCTTCAGGGAACCGCCCGGATTCATGAACTCGCACTTCACGTAAATGGTGCCGGGGACGTCGCGAGCGACACGGTTCAGCCTGATCAGAGGGGTCCCACCCACCACCTCCGTTACATCGTTGTAGGGGCGGGGGTGATTTTCACTCATGACCAACCCGGCCGATCCGACCCCGGGCAGAGCGGACGCGACCCGCAGCCTTCAAGGACGGGGCTTTTTCGAAAAATGAACGGGAACGTGTGCCCAGACTTCGATGCGCTTGTCCCCCTGCCGGGCCGGGCTGAATCTCAGCGTTCTTGCTCCCCGGACCGCAGAGGAGTCGAAGGCGTCGTATCCGCTGGACTCCATGATGACCACGCTGTCCACGCCGCCCAAGGCCGTCACCCGCACCTTCAGAATGGAGCTCCCCTCGATACCCTGATCCCACAGATCCAGCGGATATTCGATCGGCACCGAGGCGCTCAACGGGGACGGGTTCTCGATTTCCTGATCCCCGGAACAACCCCACACGCCTGAGGCGAGCAGCGCACACAGGGCCAGGGACCTCAACCCTCCTCCCCCGAAACGGATTTCTTATGCAGTTCGAACACCAAGTCCAGGGCCTCCTTGGGTGTCATCGTTTCCGGATCGATCGCCCGGAGTTGTTTTATCAGGGGCGGGTCACCGGCCGCGAAGAACGAAAGTTGATCGAGCGAGGGCTCCGACGCCGGACGATGTGCTCCGAACCGGCCCAAGCCCTCCCCCCCACCGGTGTGTGTTCCCTCCAACTCGGTCAGAAGTTCCCTCGCCCGAGCAATCACCGCATCGGGAAGTCCGGCCAAACGCGCTACTTGGATTCCGTAGGACCTGTCGGCGCCGCCTTCCTCGAGCCTGCGCAGGAAAACGATCTCGTCTCCGACCTCCCGTACGGCCACGTTCATGTTCCTGACGCCGGGCAGCAGGTCCCCGAGTTGGGTCAACTCGTGATAGTGGGTGGCAAAGATCGTCTTCGCTCCAATTTCTTCGTGCAGGTGCTCGGTTACCGCCCAGGCGATGGACACCCCATCGTACGTGGAGGTGCCCCGACCGATCTCGTCGAGGAGGACCAGACTCCGCTCGGTGGCGCCATGCATGATGGAGGCGGTCTCGTTCATCTCCACCATGAACGTCGACTGGCCGCGAGCCAGGTTGTCGGAGGCGCCTACACGGGTGAAGATCCGATCACAAACCGGAAGGCGTGCCCGATCCGCTGGAACGAACGATCCGATTTGCGCCATCAGGTGAATCAGCCCGACCTGGCGGAGCAGAGTGGACTTTCCCGCCATGTTGGGTCCTGTGAGCACGACGATGCGGCTGATCTGGTCCAGGGCCAGGTCGTTCGGGATGAACGACTCCGTGGGCATCATCATTTCGACCACCGGGTGCCGCCCCGCGACGATTTCCACCTCGTACCCCGTGTGGACCTCAGGCCTTACATAGCCCCGCCTTTCCGCGACGTAGGCCAACGTGGTCACCACGTCGAGCCCGGCGGCGCGGTCTCCAGCCTCCTGGATGCGGCTCACCTCGGCGGCCACGCGGACCCGCACCTCGCTGAAGAGTCCAGCCTCGAGTTTATCCATGCGGTCCTCGGCGTCGAAGACCTTTTCTTCCCACTCCTTCAGCTCGGGCGTGAAGTAACGCTCCGCGTTGGCTAGCGTCTGTTTGCGGACGTAGTCGTCGGGAACCTTGTCGAGGTTCGCTTTGGTGACCTCCAGGTAGTACCCGAACACCTTGTTGAAGCCGACCTTGAGCGACGAAATCTTGGTGCGCTCGCGCTCCCGGCTCTGGAGCCCGGCGATGAAGTCACGCGCGCCATCCCGGATCGCTCGAAGCTCGTCGAGCTCGTCAGAGTACCCCTCGCGGATGATCCCTCCGTCCTGGAGCGTGGGGGGGGCGTCCGGTGAGATGGCCGATTCGACCAACTCTCGAACATCCTGCAATAGATCCATTTCGGTGACCAGGCTCCGCAGGAACTTACTCTCCGCACCCGCGCCCGCTTCCTGGATCACCGGAAGCTCGGCAAGCGATCGGCCGAGGCCGAGAAGCTCCCTTGGTGAGACACGAAAGGCGCCCACCTTCCCGGCCAGACGTTCCAGGTCGGTCATTCGCCCGAGAGCATCACGAAGGCGAGCGCGTAGGTCGGGAGCGTCGAAGACCTCCGCGACGGCCTCCTGCCTTCGCCAGATCTCCTCCGCATCCACCAAGGGGTTCAGAATCCAGCGCCGGAGCGCCCGCGCACCCATGGCGGTCACTGTTTCGTCCAGCACCCAGATGAGTGTGCCACCTTCCTCGCCCGCGCGTAGGGGCTCGACCAACTCCAAGTTGCGGCGTGTCATCTCGTCGAGGAGCATCGCGGTGCCCCGTCGAACGATACGGGGTCGGCGCAGGTGTCCTACTCCTCCCGGCCGGATCTCCGCAATATAGGTCAGGAGCGCTCCTGTGGCCTGGACGAGCAAACGGTCCTCCCGTCGGAAGCCGAATGCTTCGAGGCTCTGAATCCCGTAGCGCCGCTTCATCTCGTCAGCCGCAGAGGCGTAGTCGAAGACCCAGTCGTCGCGGTACGTGTGGAGCCGGCCGGAGAGCGCATCACCCCAGGAGGCCGGACCATTTCCATCTCGTTCGAGTGAGCGCGGCAACAACAGTTCGGCCGGATCGAGCCGGCCCAGCTCGGCACTCAACTCGGGGACGAGCACGTCTTGGACGGACAACTCGCCGGTGGACAGATCTAGTGCGGCGAGCCCCAGGCGTTCATCGGCCGGCTCCGTCAGAGCGACCAAGAAATTGTTCCGCTCGGCAGTCAGGAGCGCGTCATGAAGGACGGTCCCCGGAGTCACGGTCTCCGTGACTTCGCGCCGAACGATCCCTTTGGCTTCGGCAGGATCCTCCACCTGGTCGCAGATGGCGACCTTCCGCCCCAGGGCCACCAGCCGTCCCACGTACTCATCCAGCGCCTTGGCGGGCACCCCCGCGAGGGGCACACGAGCCGCTGCTCCGTTGTTTCGAGACGTGAGCGTCAAGCCCAGGAGTCGGGATCCCTCCTCGGCGTCCTCGAAGAAGAATTCGTAGAAGTCGCCGACCCGGAAGAAGACGAGAGCATCCCTGTGCTGGGATTTGACCTCTCGCCACTGGCGCATCAGTGGGGTATCGTCAGCCTCTGGCATTGCGTGGGGTTACAGGGGCTCGGGAACGCGGTGACCAGCGAATGTGTTCGAATGGCCGAGACACTTTTGCAACATCACAGATAGGATACCCGCCGGCCGGAACACGATCAACCGACCGAAATGGGAAGAGGGTCTTACCATATCTCGCCAGGAGAAAGCACCGCTGCGAATCATCGCCCACAACGGTGCCCCCGAGTGGGGCGGCGGGGAGATCGCGCTGGTCGATCTCCTGCTCGGCCTGGCGGGCCGCGGCCATCGGGTAACACTCCTCTGCAACCGCCGGCTGGTCGCGGAGGCGGCCGAAGCGAGAGGCGTCGAGACGCGCCTCTTGAGGTTGGGGGGCGACCTCGCGGTACACGACGCGGTTCGCCTGGCTCTGCTGCTACGGCGCGAGCGGCCGGACGTTTTCGTGGTCGGGACCTTCCGCAAGCTCTGGCTGGCGTCAGCGGCCGCCAGGATGGCCAGGGTTCCCAAACTCGTGGTGCGCATCGGGCTCTCGAGCGATACCCCGAGGAATTTCAAGTATCGGTTCGTGCTGAGACGCTGGGTGGACCACGTGGTCTTCGTGGCAGATGTGATGCGGAAATCGTACGCCGAAGACCTCCCGGAGCTCGCTGATCGCCTGACCACGATTCTCAAGGGTGTTCCGCCACTGGGCCCACGCTTCACGCAGGAAGCCGCGAGGCGAGCCCTCGACCTGCCGATGGGCGTGCCCTTGCTGGGAAGCGTGAGCCGGCTCGTGTCCCAAAAGCGTTTGGGCCGACTGCTGGAAGCCCACGTGTTCCTACACGAAAACGCCCACCTGGCCATCGCGGGAGACGGTCCACTCCGCGGTGCCCTCGGGCAGCAGGCCACCTCCTTGGGAATCCGTGAGCGGGTGCACTTTTTGGGCTACCAGCAGGACATCGCACCCCTGTTGGACGCGGTAGACGCTCTTGTCATCACCTCGAACCGGGAAGGCATGTCCGGTGCGATGCTCGAGGCGATGGCGCGAGGCCTCCCCGTCATCTCCACCGATGTCTCGGGAGCGCGCGAGGCCCTGGAGCCCGGCGCGGACGGCCAGGCACCGGGACTGGTCACGGGCTTCGCACCGCCGGAGATCGCGTCGGCCCTCAACTCCGTGTTGTACGACCGAAAAGTCCTCGACGAGATGGGGCGCGCCGCTGAACGGTGTTATCGCGAGCGCTTTTCGTACGAGCGCATGCTCGACGGATGGGAGGCTTTGTTCTAACCCTCTCCTGACAACCAGAAGTACCACACGATCCAGACGATCGCGAGCGCGGCGCCCACGTTTACCAAGACCACGTCGATGGACATCACCCTGACCCCGACGGCCCGGTGGACCCCACCACCTCTCGGGCCTTCCCGGGCTTAAAACGCCGTAGACGATTGGCGTTGGTCACGACGGTCACCGAACTGAACGCCATGGCCGCCCCCGCGTAGACGGGCTTCAACAGAATGCCGAACAAGGGATAGAAAACACCCGCCGCCACCGGAATCCCGAGCACGTTGTAGATAAAAGCGCCAACAAGGTTCTGCCGGATGTTGATGAACGTAGCCTCCGAGATTTCCATGAGATCCACTACACCGCCCAAGGAACCGCCCATGAGCGTGACGTCGGCGGCTTCCATCGCTATGTCCGTCCCGGTCCCGATGGCGATCCCGACATCGGCCTGGGCGAGCGCCGGCGCGTCGTTGATGCCGTCACCGACCATGGCCACCCGGCGACCCTGCTTCTGAAGCTCCGCGATGCGCTCGGCCTTCTGCTCCGGCAGCACGCGAGCCCACACGGTCTCGACACCAACCTCGCGTGCTACGGCCCGCGCGGTCGCCTCGTGATCACCGGTCAAAATCACGACGTGTTTACCCAAAGCCTGCAGCCGGCGAATCGCATCAACCGAATCCGCCTTCACAGGATCGAAAATCCCGAGCGCGCCTAGGGGTTTACCGTCGGCCGCGGCCAGGATCGGTGTGCGCCCCTCCGCCGCCAGATCAGCCGCCTTCCGCTCCAGGTCCTCCGTGTCTACACCGGCTTCCGCCAGGAAAGAGGCGGTGCCCACGAGCACGGTCTTCCCGCCCACCGTGGCCCTTACGCCCTGCCCCGGAACGGCCACGAAGTCCGTCGCTTGTTCGGAGCGGACCCCGCGGGCCAAGGCGCCATCGACCACGGCCTTCCCGAGCGGGTGCTCCGATCCCGCCTCGACCGCCGCGGTCAACCTCAGAAGGTCCTCGTCCTCCACACCTGCCTGAGGAACCACATCGGTGAGGGTCGCCGCACCCTGCGTCACCGTACCGGTCTTGTCGAGCACGACGGTGTCCACATCACGAGCCCGCTGCAACGCCTCCCCGTTCCGGATGAGGACGCCATGCTCGGCAGCCTTCCCGACGGCGACCATGATCGAGATCGGCGTAGCCAGACCCAACGCGCAGGGGCAGGCGATGACGAGGACGGCAACCGCCACGACCACCGCGTAACTCAGCGAAGGACCGAATGTGTACCAGACGGCGAATGAAAGCACCGAAATGATCATGACAGTCGGCACGAAGTAGCTCGCCACCACGTCCACTACCCTTTGGATCGGCGGCTTGGTACCCTGTGCGTTCCGCACCATCTGGACGATACGGGACAAGACCATCTCGCTTCCGACCCGCTCCGCGACGAAGTGGATCACACCGGACGCGTTGATCGTGCCGCCCACGACCTCGTCCCCTGGTGCCTTCTCGACGGGGATGCTCTCGCCGGTGACCATCGACTCGTCAACAGCGCTCCGGCCCTCATGAACCCGCCCGTCCACCGGAATCTTTTCTCCCGGGCGGACCACCACCATGTCACCCACCCTTACTTCGGCAGCCGGAATCTCCAGCTCGGCGTTGTCGCGGACGACCCTGGCGACCAGCGGGCGGAGGTCCATGAGACGTCGAACGGCTTGGGAGGTCCGGCCCCTCGCGCGGGCCTCGAGCGCCTGGCCGAGCACGACAAGCGTGATGACGACTGCCGTCGCCTCGTAGAACGGGTGAGCAGTCCCCTCGGGAAAGAGCCAGGGAAGGGCGACCGCAAAAGTCGAGTACAACCAGGCCGCGCCGGTCCCGAGTGCGACCAGCGTGTCCATATTCGCGTCGTGCCGTCGAAAGGCGGACCATCCCCCCGTAAAGAAGCTGCCACCGACGTACACCATGATCGGGATGGTCAAGAAGCCACTGAGCGTCCACAAACCCCGCATCACACCGGAACTCAGGTCCTGGAGGCCGGGGATGAACTGAGCATGCCCTATGAGTACGACGGGCACGCCCAGCAGGGCTCCTATCTTGAAGCGGCGAAGAAGCGCGCTCGCTTCCGCTTCCCGTTCCTCGTCGCGACGCCGGAGGGTCTCCTCGATGTCCTCCGCCTCGGCGGCGGAGTCGACGCCGTACCCGGCGGCAACCACGGCCTCCCGGATGGCATCCCTTTCCAGGGCTCCGGGAGCATACTGTACACGCGCGGCTTCGGTGGCGAGACTGACGTCTACGTGAGCAACACCGGGAACACTGGCCACCGCATTTTCCACACGCCGGACGCACGCGGCACAAGTCATGCCGGTGATCAGAATCTCTTCGGAGAGGAGCGTGGCCGCCGAACCGGGTTCTACCGCAGACGGAGCCGGAACGTCCTCAGAGAAAGATGAATCCACTCCGCACTCCTTCAACAGCCTTCAAGCGCCCCACTCCTCGCAAACGGCCTTCTTGGGAGCGACCCGCTCCTTTCCGATCACCCTCCTAGAACACCCCCGACACTCTTCCGAACAAGTATAACGCGAGCAACACCCCCACGACCGCCACCCAGCGGAGCACCTTTACTACCGCCATCGACTGGGGGTCCACGGCGCTGACCGCCGTCGTCGACGCGCCCGTCGACCCCCGACGAATCGCCCCCAACTCCGTCAGGTTCCGAAGGAGGGCGCCGAGCTTCTCCTCGAGCTCCAGAGGGTTGCTCGGCTTCGTGATGAAGTGATTACCTCCGAGCCCGTAGCTCTTGGCGACATCGTCGTCGCGGTCGGACGACGTAAGAATCGCCACGGGAATCGACCGGAGCGTGTCATCGCCTTTGATCTCCTCGAGGGTCTCGTGGCCCGCCATGCCCGGCATTTTCAGATCCAACAAGAGTAGATCGGGCACAACATCCCGGAGCAGGACGAGGGCTTCGAGGCCCGTGCGTGCCCTCCGCATCTCCACGGGGACACCAGCGGCCTTCTTAAGAGCTCGTTCGATGACAATAGCGTAGTCGTCGTCGTCCTCAGCGAGAACGACGTGCCACTCCGTCTTCCGCACCCTTTGGGGCACACTCACCGCATCGGCTCCTCATCGGCCACATCAGCCGCAATGGTCGCTTCGTGCCCCCGTCTCCTCACCCGGTTCATCAATTCAGCGGCTCCTGTTCGATCGGGAAACGCCCCGATTCTCACGCGCACGAGCGGACTTCCCGGGACACGAACGATCCTCGCATCGAAGCCGGAGGCGTTCACCGCCGCCAGCAGGCTTCTCGCGCGCTCTTCGCTCTCGAACGCCCCTACCTGAACAGCATAACGCCGCGACACCGTTTCTGCGCGGGCAGAGGAGTCCACCTCGGCTTCCTGAACATCGGTGGCGGCATCGGAAGCGACACTGGGATCGGCAACAGCATCGGCACTGGGATCGGCGGCGGCATCGGCAGCCGAACTAGCCCCAGTAGCGGCTTCCCGGGCCACGGCCTCCGCCTCCTCGACCACCACCGAGTGATCGGAGAGCCATCCCTCTGCCTGACGGCGCCGGGGACTCCTCGGATAATCCGACACCAGAGTCCGGAAATACTCTGCTGCGCGCGGAAGATCTTCCGCCGCAGCTGAGATCAAACCGAGACGCAGCATCGCTTCATCGGAGTAAGAACCACCGGGGTACTCCAACACCAGACGCTGGAAGTCGAGGCTGGCCATGCGAGGATCCACAGTGAGGATGGCCCTCAACCACAAACCGTGCTGCCGGTCGCGTCGGCTCGATCGTACCCGCTCACTCACCCACCAAGATTCGAGTACGGTCCGAGCTTCGTCGGCCCGGCCAGCCAAGGCCAGTGAATCCACCGCGTCCAGGCTCTCCTGGGCGCCTAACGGAACGGCGACGCCCACTGCCAGGATCAGGGCAGGAAAGAAAACTACGCCGCGACGTCTTCGCGGCTCATCAACGCAAGAAGCCATTCTTCCAGGTGGTGTTCGTCCGAAAGGGAACTCGCCTTCAGTAATCGATCGACCCGAAGCAAGCCTAATATGGCCGATCTGATCGCATCCGCACTCCATCCTCCAGCCTGCGCGCCGATCTGCCGGGACAACCACCGCTGGTGAGGGGGAAGTACCTCCTCGAGGGCCCGCGGGCCGCTTTCCACCACCAAGCCGATTCTCAACAGGTGGGTCGACAACCCGACGGTCAGACCGACACCGCTCTCGCCCTGGTTCAAGAGTACCCGAACACCCGCCACGGCCTCCCGGAAACGCCGGGCACCCACGAGATCGAACCACTTCCAGCGATCCTGTTTCAGCAAGACGATCCCAGCCGTCCGAACATGCTCGAGCGTAATTCGACTCTCGGCTCCTGCAACCGCCGCGAGTTTTTCGATCTCTCGTGAGAGGATGCCCAGGTCGGTCCCAATCGCCTGGCCCAGTGCCCTCGCGGCATCAGGCTCCATGGTCGCCCCGAAACGGGCTTTGGCCTCCTCCATCAGCCACCCGGGCACGTCCTCAGGCGCGATGCTGGCAAATTCCACCGACTGAGTCCGCTTGATCAGAGTCTGGTAGAACTTCGCCTTTGAACGTTCAGGAATCCGCGCCGAGAGAATCAGGGCGAGATCGGGCAGGGGATTTTCAACCAGACCCAGGATGAGATCCCGAGATCGCGCCGCACCGGCGAACACCTCAGTGCCCTTCACCACAACCACCCTTCGTTCGGCCATCATCGGGGGGGTGGCAAGTATTCGGGCCAGATCATCGACACTCACGTCGGAGGCTTCAACGATGTCCAGGTTGAAATCACGAGTCCCCGGATCCAGATGGGCCTCTACCAAGGCCTGAACGGCCTCTGCTTTGCGATGTTCGTCCTCGCCATAAAGGAAAAAAACCCCGCCCGAGGATCCTTGCGTGAGAACCTTCGGGAGAGGGTTATTCATGGGGGGCCGATGGGTTGGATGTGTGCGTCCGTTCAATCAAGACCCGTTTTTCGGAGTACCCGTTCACCACCATCCTGCCGGCCACGATTCCGCTCACTCATCGGAGAATATTCGTAAAGGAGGTTCTCCGCGTCCGACCATAGCCCGCCCGGGAACAAACCGGAAGAGACTGGCATGAGCCTCAGCCCGTCGGGCTCGAAAAGAAACTCGGGCATCGGCGGACCTGAAACGACGATCGCGGGGAGGTGCACTTCGGGAATACCACCACCGATCTTTGGCAGCCAGGCGACTGCGGTGAGCAGGATCGCCATTCCAAGCACGGTCACCGCCGGTGTGGCGGAGCCTCTGCCGGGTCGGGCCACCGACCCGCCATCGTCCAGGTGAAACAAGCGGTGTTGGAGCCGCGGACGGAAACTCTCGGCGAGTTCAGCTCTGGGCATCGAATGGAGCAACGCCACACTCCGGGTCACGACCTCCAGGTACCGAGCACACTTCCCGCACGCCGCAATGTGGTCCTCGGCTTCCTTCCGTACTGGTGCTCCATGGGGGGCGTCATAAAACTCGGAAAACCGGCTTAGAAATTCCGAGCAATTCATAGCTTGAGACGGACTCCTGATCCAAGACTCGTGACCGGCACACACCCTTGAGCTTCGTTATTACGTGAGCCGGTCGGCGGTGTTCCCTCTTGGACGGTGATCGCGAGGGGGGCGGGTCGCGCGACCCACGCCTTCCGGCTTGGGTGCCTCGCACTTGCGCGCGCTCAGAGGGTCGTACTTGAAGAAGGAAACGAGGTGCCGGGACTCAGTCGAGCGAGGGCGCGATCACTCGAGCGAAATTGTTGCGCGCCCGGTTCAAGCGGCTCTTCACCGTGCCCAGATTACATCCCGTGATCTCCGCGATCTCCTCATAGGTTTTACCCTCGAGCTCACGGAGCACAAAAACGATACGGTGATGCTCCGGCAGTTGCGTGACCGCCTTCTCGACCAAGTCCTTGAGGTGCCGCTTGCGGAAGAGATCGTCGGGCCTGTAGGTGGAGTCCTCCCACTCGAGCGGCCTGTGATCGGCCTCCCAGTTCTTCCGGATGGTCTGGAAAAGCACCAACGGGTTCCTCGAACGATTCCGCAACTCGTTCTTGGCCAGATTCCCGGCGATCGTGTAGATCCACGTCGAAAATTTCTTGGTCTGGTCAAAACGGTGCATATGTCGGTACACCCTGACGAACGTCTCCTGCACCAGATCCTGGGCCCGCTCGCGGTCGCCGATTGTACGATAGACGAAGTTCAAGAGGCGTCCATCGTACCGTTTCACCAACTCCCCAAACGCGCGCTCGTCACCAGCCAGGAAACCCCGAACTACATCACTGTCGCCGAGTTGCCCAAGCATCTTGCGATGCTCTTTTGCCGCGCCTCCCGGCAGAACCTGGATTTCGGCTGTGTTCTTCACGTCTCGACTCCCCTTACTGCTTCCCGCCCGCCTGACTGCGTCCGGGTTACACCTAACCGCGTCGGGCCACGCCCCTGCCTACCTCTTGAGCGTCGCACGTTTCGTGCCAGTTCGGTTACCACCAAAATAACCCAATTTCCGACTCTTGGACGCCCCATGCGTCCCACCTAGAGGACGTTCGATCTCAACGGGGGGACACACGTCGGTGCGCATCCGCGGCCGCAGTCGGTCCGTTCTTGCCGCGATTGTCTCGCACAAAGCGATCCGTAAAGAGGATGGTCGTGATGCTCTTGGCGTCCACGATCCGTCCGTCTCGGACCATTTCCAGCGCCTCTGAAAAAGGGACTCTCACTACTTCCATGAATTCGTCCGGGTCTCTCGAGAGTTCCCCGGGCTCCAGATCCGTCGCGACGTAGAGCCTGATCACTTCGTCCGAAAAACCCGGCGTAGTATAGATGCGCGTGAGCGGCGTCATGGTTGCCGCACGCATCCCGGTTTCTTCTTCCAGCTCCCTATGCGCGCATTCTTCCCAACTCTCGTCGGGCCCCGCCGGTAAGCCGGCGGGGACTTCATAAAGATAGCCGTCGGAGGCGTACCGGTACTGCCGCACCAACAGCACGTCGGGGTCGCGATCCAACAAACCGCCCAGGAAGGGCAACACGGCAGACGCGCCGGCGTGCCGAATTATCTCGAGTTGGCCCTCGCTCCCATCGGGGAACCGAACCTTGTCCACACTCAGTCGAACGATTCGACCCTCGTATATGACCTCGCTGTCGATCCGTCCAGGCACCGTACTCAAGAGGCAGCCTCGACCGTCACGGGTCCCCATTCGAGTCCCTCCAGCGGGCCCTGGACCTCTGAGGCGTCCCCACCGACGACCACCGTCATCTCGTCCGGGCGGATACAGGCACGTGCGGCTTCACAGGCTTCTTCGAGCGTCACACTGCGAATACGATCTCGATAGTCGGCATAATAGTCGTCCGGTAGATCGTAGATGAGGAGCTCCGCAATCCGGGCCGCGATCTGACCGGTTGTTTCCAACTCGAGCGGGAAGACGCCGGCGAGGTAGTCTCGAGCAGCATCAACCTCCTCTTCGGTCGGTCCGTCCGCGACCAGGGTGGAGATCTCGGAGATGGCCTCGTGAACCGCGTCGGCCGTGACGTCGGTACCCACCGCCGTGGAAACGCACCATGGACCTGCTCCTCTGCGGACCAGAAATCGGGAGCGAACGCCATACGTGAACCCATGCTCCTCCCGAAGGTTGAGGTTGAGCCGGCTCGTGAACGCACCGCCCAGAACGGTGTTGACGACCCTCAGAGCGAAGTACTGGGGGGTGGATCGGGCTTGGCCCACGTGACCGATGCGGATTTCGGATTGCACAGCATCCGCCCGATGCACGACCACGATCCCCCGCTCGCGAGTTCTGGGTTCGGCGTCGATCTCGGGCCGGCTCCCGGTCCCGCCCGTCCACTCGCCAAAATGAGTCTCCACCAGCGAACGCACCTGGCGGGCGTCGACGTCGCCCACGACGACCAGACCGGACCCTTTGGGACGGTACTGGGCCACCACAAATCCAGCGGCCGCGTCGGCATTGAACGGACCCACCGACTCCACCGTGCCTCCAAGCGGACGCCCATACGGAACACCTTCCCTGTAGGTCAGACGACGCGACGCGGTCGTGGCAATTCCGACGGGGTCCATCTCCCTCTGGTGTATGGCTGCCAGACGTTGACCTCGGATCCGATCGACCTCGTCATCAGGGAACGCGGGCTGAAGAATTACCTCCGCGAGGAGGCCCATCGCGTCGTCCAGCCGGTCGGCCATACACGACAGGGAAACGGTGGTCGAATCCCATCCCGTCCCAACAGAGAGCCCGGCTCCGATCGTCTCCAGTGCTTCGGCCAGCTCCACGCCGGTCCGCTTGGCGGTGCCTCCCTCCAGGCAGTCCCCGGTCAGAACGGCGAGGCCGGCCCGGTTGCCGTCCAGTAGCCCCTCTCCGGCGTCCAAGACCAACATGGCCGTTACGATGGGTAGCCTCCCGACCTGCACGGATCGGATTCGGAGACCGTTGTCCAACACGTCGGCGTGGACCGGCGGAAAGTCGAAACTTCGGACGAGCCCGGCAGGCGGTACCACGGATCGGGATGGCCCGTTCACGGCGCGCTCGGAGTCGGTGTGTTTTTCGTCACAGGAACATAGGTCAGGACGGCTCGATTTTCGGCACCGAGAAAGCCCTCCACAAACGCCGACACATCCGCCGGCGTCACGGCGCGCAGGCGCTCCAGCTCGCCGTTCAAGCGGGCCGGATCATCAAAGAGCTGGTCGAACATCGAAACCAGGTCGGCTCGTTGCCCCACCTGCTCGATCTGCCGTACGAGGGCCGTCTCCGTGAGCGCGACGGCCCGCTCGATCTCCTGGTCCGTCACGGACGAGAGTCCTTCCATCTCGGCAGCCAGGGCATCCTCGATCTCGCATGGATCTCCCTCGGGGAAGCCCGTCGCCCATGCGAGCAACATCCCGGCGCCCGATGTGAGCGGAAGAACGAAGCTGGTGACGTCCTTGGCCACACGGCGTTCACGAACAAGCGAACGGTAGAGCCGCGATGCCCTCCCGGTCCCGAGCACGGAGCCGGCGATGTCCGCAGCGTAGAAACCGGGATCGGTATACGGTGGAATGCGGTAGGCCATGAGGACGCGCGGAAGAGGCACGTCGGCCTCGACACGTTCCCGCACTGTCGCACCGATGATGGGATCGAGATTCTGATCCCCCGGAATGGCAGGGATCTCTTCACCGCGCGCGATTTCTCCGAAGTGACGCTGGATGAGGTCCAGCGCCTCGTCTCGACCGAAGTCCCCACACACGGTCAGAACCGCGTTGTTGGGCACATAGTATGTCTGAAAAAACTCGGCCACATCTTCGAGGGTAGCGGCCTCGATGTCGGCCATCGATCCGATGACCGTATGGTGGTAGGGGTGGGACTCGGGAAATACCATCGCCTGAATCCACTCGTCCCAGTCACCGTAGGGCTGGTTGTCGTAACGCTGCCGTTTCTCGTTCATCACGACATCGCGCTGATTATCGAGCTTCTCCTGAGTCATCGCCGGAAGCATCCACCCCATTCGGTCGGACTCCAGCCACAGCGCGAGCTCCAGGTGGTGTGAGGGCACGGTCTCGAAGTAGTTGGTCCGGTCGAACCAGGTGGTCGCGTTGAGCGATCCCCCTGCCCTCTCGATCAGCTCGAAATGCCTGTTCTTGGGTACATGTTCGGAGCCCTGAAACATCATGTGTTCGAACAGGTGAGCGAATCCGGTCTTGCCCTCGCGTTCGTTCCGGGATCCCACGCCATACCAGAGGTTGACGGCAACAACAGGGGTGGTGGCATCGTGGGAGAGGTTCACCCGGAGGCCGTTATCCAGCGTAAACCGCTCGATCGGGATGGACAGCATGACGCTTCACCATTGGGGGGCTCGCGCCGCGCTACGGCACGATGGCGGGTCTAAAATAACCGAGTCGGTGAGTGGCGCTACTCCTCACACCTCATTTCAACACCACGGTGGGGCACTGCTTCCGAGGCTCCGAGAGGTCCGTTACGCCCCGTACTTGTCGAGCCGGGCGGCATGCGCGAGGGCCAGGGACATCAATTCCTTGCCCGGTACGACCCCCAGATCCCCTCCCCGGCAGGACGACTCCCCGAACACATCGGCAGAAGGCCGGGTCCAGCTCGAAGCGATGAGCGTCGGCACATGATGCCATGAGTGCTCACCGTAGATCGCCGGCGTCGAGTGATCCCCAGTAACGATGAGCACGTCGGGGCTCAGTGCCGTGATCCGAGGGAGTAAAGCATCCACCTCTTCGATGGCCGCGACCTTCCCCTCGAAGTCACCGTCATGAGCCCGTGAGTCCGTGTCCTTGAAATGGATGAAGTAGAAGTCGTAGCTGCCGAAGTGCCGCTCGAGCATCTCGACACTGTTTTCGTTCGAGTCGGGCACCCCGTCGATGGCCATGCCGACCAAGCTCGCCACGCCGCGATACATCGGGTATTTCGCCACCGCGACCGCACGGAGGCCGTACCGCGTCTCGAACGTGGGGTATGGAGTGAACGCGGCGAACCCGCGCGCCAGGAACGAGTTCGCTCGAGGTTCGTCCGCGAGGATGTCCCGAACCTGGTCGAGGATGTCCTGAACGATACCCGCCGTCCGCTCCGACGCCGGATCCGCCCGGGTTGCTGTAGCTGGAACGGGTGGCAGGTCGGTCCGCTGCGGATCGGTGTCGGCGATGTCAGCGCCCAGACCGTCACCCCGAAGCACCAGGACCGCACGGTGCTCCTTTTCGTGTATGAGCGTCGCCTCGACACCTTCGGGAGTCCGAAGACTGTTACGGACGGTTTCGATCACACGCCGCCCGTCCTCGTCCGAGGGACGTCCCGCACGGCGGTCCGTCACCAATCCATCGTGATCGAGAGTAGCCAGGTTGAGACGGGCCGCCACGTCTCCCTGACGCAGCTCGAACCCCACTCCCAGTGCGCTGAGTACACCCCTCCCGATCATGGACTCGATGGGATCGTACCCGAAGAGCGCGAGGTGTCCAGGCCCGCTTCCCGGCGTGATCCCGTGCCCCACCGGGGCCAGCATCCCCAAAGAGCTCCGGGCAGCGAGCGCGTCGAGGTGGGGGGTCGCAGCAGACTCCAGCTCGGTTAGGCCCGAGTCCGGATGCGGCAGGCCGCCCAAGCCATCCATGACGAGCATGATGATCGTGCCGCCACCATCGCCGTGGAACGCGAGGCTCTGGGGGAGCGAGATGTGCGACATGACTTCATCCTGAGAAGAGTATGAGAGCTAGGAAAACATAGCGCGACCCTGGAGCCGTTACGATGTTTCGGGGTTGGGCCTCATCACTCGCGCGCGGAGGATCTGAAGTGAAGTACCATCCTTTCGTCATGGAACGGTGGCAATCCACGTACGAGCACCGCGTTCGCTTCAATCTTTCCGAGAGTGGGGTGCACCCACTGTCGGTCACCGAGTTGCTGTCCTTGGCGGACCTCAGTCCGGATACTCTCGACGTACGTCTCGGATATGGGCAGTCCAACGGCAGTGACGACCTCCGAAACCTGATCGCGGATCTCTATACCGGCGCGAGCGAAGCGTCGGTGCTGGTGACCACCGGCGGGGCCGAAGCCAATTTCACGGCTTTCTGGGAGCTCATGGAGCCGGGCTCTTCGGTCGCGGTCATGCTGCCCAACTACATGCAGATTCCAGGGCTGCTCGAGAGCTTCGGGGCAGACATCCACCCGTTCCACTTGGTGGAAGAGAACGGCTGGCAGCCCGACTTGGACGAGTTGGAGAAGGGCCTGAGGGACGGCGCGCGTTTCATTCTCATCACCAACCCGAACAACCCCACCGGAGCCGTCCTGGATGACACTTCCGTGTCTGGGATCGTCGCACTCGCCGACCGCCACGGAGCCTGGATTCTCGCCGATGAGGTCTATCGAGGCGCCGAGCTCAGCGGTCCTGAGACTCCCTCTTTCTGGGGCCTCCACGATCGGGTCCTCGTCACGAACTCGTTATCCAAGGCCTACGGATTACCCGGACTTCGCATCGGCTGGGTGGTCGGGCCCACCGAGATGATGGAAGGCCTGTGGGGCCGCACGGATTACACGTCGATCACCCCGGCGAGCCTTTCCGACGTGCTCGCCCGCGTGGCCCTGGAACCCACCACCAGGCAGAAGATCCTGGCACGAACACGCGAGATTCTGACCAACAATCTCGCGCTCTTATCCAGCTGGATGGATGCTCAGGAGGACCGGTTCAGGTATCGGCCTCCCGACGCAGGTGCGATCTGCTACACGCGTTACAACGCGTCGGTCAATTCCACCGAATTCGCCGAGACCCTGCGTACAGAGATGGACCTCCTCGTAGTTCCGGGGGATCACTTCGGGATGGACCACTATCTACGGCTCGGGTTTGGCCTGCCGGCGGCCGAGCTGGAGGAGGCCCTGGAGCGTATGGCCAGCACCTTCGATGCCGTTGAAGACTAAACTGGCTCGATGCAGTCCGGCACGTCGTTCGCCGGGCGGTTGACGAGGGTCGACACCGGATATGCCTCTAGTGCCAGCTCGTACGGCTTGAGCAGGCTCAGGGCTTCCGCGATCGGGGTTTCAGTATCGAGCCAGGCCTTCCGATCGGCAGCGGGGACGATGGCCGGCATTCGATCGTGTAAGTGACGGATCTGGTCGTTGGCATCCACCGTGATGATGGCCATCGAGAAGACCGGCTCCGTTCCCCGGTGATGCCAGCGCTCCCAAACCCCGGCGAAGCCCATCGGTTCACGGTCCGGGGAGTGAATCCAATACGGAACCTTGTGGCCGTCTTCCGCCGCCCATTCGTAAAATCCGTCCGCGGGGACCAAGCAGCGCCGGGATACGGCAGCCTGCTTGAATGCGGGCTTGTCCAGCAAGCTCTCGGCTCTGGCGTTGATCATTCGCGAGCCGATCGAAGGGTCGTCAGCCCAGGCGGGCACGAAGCCCCAACGTAGCAAACCCAGCCTCGTGCCGCGCTTGTCGGAAGCGACGACCGGCACATCCTGTGTGGGAGCGATGTTGTACCGAGCCCGGTAGTCGAACGTCAGCGGGGGAACGTCGAAGACCTCGACGAGATGGTCTTCGGGTGTGGTCAGACTATACCGACCGCACATGACCGGTCTCGGTGTTTGCTTGCCTCACGAGCACGCTGCTCTCCTTCAACAGCCTTCAGTCCTCGGTTGATGCATCCTCAGTTGATGCATCCTTAGTCGACGCATCCTTCAGCTGTTTCTCCAGCAGCTCGTACGCGATCGGCATGAAATCCGCCTCGGTCACCAACCCAACGAGCTTTTCACCTTTCAGCACAGGTAGGCAGGACACGCCGTTCTTCCGCATCACATCGATAGCCTCGAGTGTGGACGTCTCGGGCGTGACGGTCACCGGGTTCACCTCCATGATGGTCTTCACGGGCGTGGTCCCCTTGTCCCCTTCGCTCCCCATGTCGGAGACCATACGTAGGATGGACCGGTAGGATACCAGCCCGACCAGGCGATTCTGATCATCCTCCACCGGCACGTGGCGGATCTGGTTTCGCTCCATCAGGAACGCCACCATCTCGAGCAGCTCATCTTCCTGCACCGTGAAGAGCTGTGTGGTCATGTAGTGCTCCACCTTCACATAATTCCGGGCCCAGCCGCCCGCTTCTTCCAGCCGAGCCAAGTCCCATTCGTGGCAGGGCTTTTGCTCCAGCTGCCGACTGGCGATCGCGGCCGTAAGCGCCGTCATACGTTCGGAGCGGGTGCCTCGGTCGTTCATCTCCGAAAGCGAGCGCATCATCCAATCGGAGCCGGTCCCGCGACTCTCCACCCGATCGTGAATCACACCGAGGTATTTGTCGATTTCGGATCGATCGACGTAGGCCTCCAACCCCGCCCGAGCCAACGGAATCAGAGTCTCGAGAAGGAGCTCCGGCGCGGTCACGCTCTGTCCGTCAACCCAGCGAAATCCAGCGTTGAGCCCTTGGCGCGACGCCGTGAGGAAGTTGTGCTTCGCGTCATCGAAGCTCAGCCTCTCCGTGATATCACCGTATTCACGTTTCGCGCCGAGAACCAATCCGATCCAGAACGCCGCATTCGCGACCTCATCCAGCACAGTCGGGCCCGAAGGCAGCACGCGGCATTCGATGCGCAGATGGGGTTTCCCCTCGGAGATTCCATAACAGGGCCGGTTCCACCGATAGACCGTGCCGTTGTGCAGCTGGAGCGCCTGCAGGTTAGGGATGTCGCCCGCCGCCAACTGCTGGAAAGGATCTTCTACCGTCTCCTGGGCCAACAATACCCTGAACTGGGCGATGTCCTCCTCGAACAGTTCTGCCACACTCTCCTTCACCCATCGGTCACCGAATCGCACGCGGGCGCTGAACTCACGTAGATGAACCGAGGTGCTTCGTGTATCGAGGGCCTGGCGAAAGAGCGCGATCCGAGTCTCGGCCCAGAGACGTTTGCCGAAGAGGATGGGCGAGTTCACGGCGGCTGCCAAAACCGGGCCCGTCATGGCCTGGGCGACGTTGTACATCGCGGCGAACTCCGCAGCGTCGACCTGAAGATGGACCTGACAACTGCTGTTACACGCCTCCAACATGACCGAATCGTGTTCGATCTGGAGTTCGTCGTGCCCCTCGAGTTGGAGCCGGTACGCCCCCCCACGCATCCTGGTCAGCGACTCGTTCAGCGCATGGTAACGCGGCAGCGGAGTGATGTTGTCGAGCGTGAGGTCGGACTTGCCGAGTGTCGGGAGGATGCCCACCAGCACCACATGGGCGCCCTCCTCACCCGCGGCCTCACGTACCATGCCCAAGAGCTCCTCGATGCCCCCCTGAAGCGCGCTAAAGCAAGCCCCCCCAAGAATCATCGGCTCGAGATTCATCTCGAGGTTGAAGCGAGCCAACTCGGTGGTGAACGCTTGTGCATCGAGCCGTTCGAGCACTTCCATAGCGACCGGGGCGGGGCGCCAAGCCTCGTTGACCAGAAACATCTCCTGCTCGCAACCAAAACGCCGAACACCGGACTCGATGAGGCCATCCTCCAGCATCTTCTCAAGGGCCTGAAGGTCCTTGAGAAGTGCCTTCGAAAAGGCTCGGACCGAGCCTTCCCCCATCTCGGAAGCGACCGTGTGGCTCGTCATTCGATGAAGGTCGCGATCTCCTCCAGTGCTTTCCTCCGGAGCTCCGGCACCGTTGCGTCGGGCGCAGGATAGCCCACCACCAGGATCAGGAAAGGTCGCTCATTCTCGGGCCGTCCGAGTATCTCGTTGAGAAAACCCATCGGCGAGGGCGTGTGAGTCAGTGAGACGAGGCCGGCTCTGTGAATGGCGGTAATCAGTATTCCAGTGGCGATGCCCACGGACTCGGTCACATAATAGTTTTTACTCTTTTCGCCGTTTTCTTTGACCGCATAACTCTCTCCGAAAACGACGATCAGGTATGGAGCATTTTCCAGGAACGGTTTCGTTTCATCGGTTCCGAGGGGCATCAAAGCCTCCAACCAATCCTCGGGCGCACGACCCCCGTAGAACAATTTTTCCTCTTCCTCGGCAGCCACACGGATCGCTCGCTTGATCTCCGGATCGGACACGGCCACGAACCGCCACGGTTGTCGATGGGCACCGTTTGGCGCGGTTCCAGCGGCGAGGATACACGTTTCGATGATGTCCCTGGGAATCGGCCGGTCGGAAAAATCACGTACCGTACGCCGGTCCGCGGCCTGTTTCAGAAATGCACGCGCACGCTTCCGCATTTCATCCACGGGAAACTCGACGTAACTGGACAACGGGACGAGTGGATTGACGAGTGGATTTGGAATGTTCACTAGCACGGCCACCGTCAGATCCGGAAGGCGGATGGAGGTCCGCGAAGCCCTCGGTGTCTCCTAAAAGGTACGATACGTCTCCTCCAGGGGTCCAATCTTCCACCCTTATCCAGGTTTCGCCATATGCAGCGCGCGGATCGGCTCTCGCACCGATCGAGGAGGAAATCGCCCCTTTGGCACGACTCTTGAGGTTATACGGCGGTGAGCTGGTATCGTATCAGCGGCACCTTCCGTCCGAACGAGGAGGAGCTCATGAGTGGGCACGAGAACAACCCATGGGGCCGAGGCCTCCCGGCGGGTACTCCCGCTCTTGAGGCCGTGTCCCGTGCCGCCGCACACGTCCAAGAAGACACCAAACCGGATGTCTTGATCGACTTTACAGACTCGCATGTCGTTGATTTTGAAGGACTTACGCTCCTTCTTACCGCACAACGCCTCGCACATTCCGAGGATCGTCAGGTGTGGCTCATGGGGCTACCGGACCACGCCTGGTCCGTGCTCAAATCGATGGGCCTAGACGTTCTCTTTGTTCGTGTCAGTTCACCTGGGGGACCGTCTAACTAGAAGCACTCCGGCTTCCCCCTTTTACGCCTCTCGCCCCTTCGGGGTGAGGGGCATTTTTTTCCGATTCATGGACCTAAGTGCCGCGCTAAGCGCCGCCTGGGTGGTCCCGAAAAGACTCGTACGAAGCTCTACGGGTCCGGTACGATCTGGCTCCGACTTTCGGGGTTCCATCGGGGACGCTCGAGCCGGTTGGCGAGCTCGTATCCGAGGTAGAAAATCAACTGGCTGATTCTCACCGCCTTCTCCACGTTGATGCGATCCACCTCGTCGTCACGCCCGTGATAGTCCTCGTGAGTGCCGTTGAAGAAGAAGAGGGCCGGTACGCCCTCCTTGGCGAAGCTGTAATGGTCGGAGCGGAAGAAGAAACGCTCATCGGGCCAGATGTCGTCGATGGCGGTCATCCCGAGCTCCGGGTGTGCTTCATTGACGAGCCCGAGCGTCTCTCCGAGGTCGGAATGCTCCATTCCGATCG
>JADFNK010000050.1 GCA_022563405.1 Gemmatimonadota bacterium
GAGAGAGAGGGAAGGGCTGGGGACGAGGCCGGGGCGGAATTCAGTGTGGATGGCCGCGGGTTCGAAGGGCGGTGGACGCCACGGGTGAGTGGTCTATACGGATGGCGTTTTGTGGGTGTCGACGGAGAGTCGGCAGAAATCCTTCCACCACCGCTCGAACTCACGGTGGTGCCCGATTCCGCCCCCCGTATTTCGGTATTGCTCCCCGGGCGAGATACGCTGCTCCCCGTGTCTCTCAGGCAGCCGCTCGTCCTCGAGGCCTCGGACGACTACGGGTTGGACCGTCTGGTCCTGATCGTCTATCGGGTAACCGCGTTTGGGGACCGCATGGCCCCGATGGAACAGCCGATGACGGTTGGGGGGACCCGAGGCGCGTTGCTTCGCCCGGTCATCGACCTCACCACTTGGCAGCTGTTACCCGGCGACACCATCCGGTATTACGCGAGGGCCGTGGACAACGCTCCGATCCCCCATGTGAGTGAGACGCGGGAGTACGTGCTGAGGCCGCCCACCGCGGCGGATCTGAGGCGGGAAGCCCAGGAGCGTTTGGACGATGCGGCACGAGGTGTGGAACAGTTGGCAGATCGGGCCGAGGAGCGCGCGGCGGAGACACAACAGCTCGAACGTGAACTGTCGACCCAGCGTGACCCCCGAAGCCGGAATCCCAGAGACGAAACCGAAGAACGTCTGGACTTCGACCAGCAGGAGGAAATACGAGAGGCGCTCGAGGCCCAGGCCGAGCTGCTGGCCGCGATCGATTCCCTCGAGAGGGAAATGGCCGAGCTGAACCGCGACCTGGCGGCGACGGGACTCGCTGACCCGGAGCTTCAGGAGGAGATCAGGAAACTCCAGAGACTCCTGGACGAGCTGGCGCCGGAGAGCCTCGAGGAGCGTCTCGCGGAGCTCTCGGATCAGGTCGACGAAATGAACGCTGACGATGCCGCCCAGGCGCTCGAGAAATTAGCAGCTGACCAAGAAGCTCTTCGAGATCGTCTGAAAGAGGCGATTGAGCAGTTCGAGCGGGCCGCACTGGAGCAGGACTTCCGGGCGACCGCAGCGGAGGCGGAAGAACTCGCCCAGCAGGAGCAGGCGTTGGCCGACGCCATGAAGGAGGGAGACTCTCCTGAGATGAGGGCCGAGCAGCAGGAGGCGCTGGAGGCCCGCGCTCAGGATCTGAACGAATCGCTCGACAGCCTGCAGGCGCGGTTGGCGGAGGCAGGGGAAGAACAGGCGCGTGACGCGGTAGAGCAGGCGCAAAAGCAGGGCCAGCAGGCACAACAATCGATGTCTGATGCCGCGCAACAGGCTCGGGACGGCGAACCCCAAAAGGCATCTGAGAACGCCCAGCAGGCGGCGGATGCCATGAGCCAGATGTCCCAGCAACTTCAGCAGGGACAGCAGCAGATGGCGCAGCAGGACATGCAGGCCGCTCAGGAGGCTCTGGAGCGGACGGCCACCGATGCGTTGTCGCTCGCCCGCGAACAAACGGCTCTGCAGGACCGGATGCGTGGGGCGAGCGCGGAGGACCTCGCGAACATGCGTAGTGACGAGGCGGCGCTGCTCCAAGGAGCTCGAAACATGGCGGACAACCTCGCGGCCGAGACGGCGGGGGACCAAAGCAGCAACGAGGTTGCCGCCCAAGTCGGCCAGGCGATGGAGGCCATGCAAGAGACGCTCGACGCGTTGGCGAATCAGCGGGGAGACACACCGTCTCCGGAGAGCGCCGCGGAACAGGCGGTCGCGGCGCTCAATCAAGCCGCCGTGATGGCGGCGTCGGCCGCCAAGGTCCCGGGACGAGGACCTCAGGGGCAGTCCGGAGAAGAGGTCACCGACCAGCTCCAGCAGCTCGCCCAGCAACAAGGATCGGTGAACCAACGGACCGGGCAGATCACTCCCATGAACCTCGGCCAAGAGGCGAGGTCGAAACAGCTGCAAGAGGCGTCCGCTAGCCAGCAGAGGATTGCCAGGCAGCTCAGCGAACTCGCGGATCGGCCGCCGGATCAAGCTCAGCCCCTGGGTGATCTCGAGGCCATGGCCCAGGAAGCACAGGCTCTTGCCGAGAGGCTTGCGGGAGAGAGCTTGGACCTCGAGACACTCCAGCGACAAGAAAGGCTCTTTCACCGCCTTCTGGATGCGGGGCGGAGCTTGGAGAAGGACGAGTATTCGGATGAGCGCGAATCCGCGGCGCCCGGCCAGTTCGAGCGAAATGAGGTGGAAGCGCTCTCGCCCGAAGACGTGGGCGGGTTACGCTTTCAGCTTCCTCCGGCCGAGGAACTCCGGCGGCTCTCCCCGGCTCAACGCCAGATGGTGCTGGAGTATTTCGAGCGGCTCAATCGGGCGGAACGCCGCGCCGGACCGACGGGCGCGACGCGGTGAGGATCTTCGAGAGAAGATGGAGCTCGGGGCTCCTTGGTGTGCTCTTTTTCGCGGCCTTTCTTCGGCCCGTCGTAGTCGTTACGCAGGAAGACGATCCTCGCCTGGAGACACGCCTGCTCCGGACCGCCGCCGATGAGGAGTCCTTGGGTGACTTGGCGAGAGCCGAGGAGACCCTGCGGCGCCTCATGGGCGAGCGGCCCGTGTCCACGCGCGGCATCTCCGCTTTGGAGCGAGTCCTTCGGGCGCAGGGTCGGGTTCGCGAGATTCTACCGTTCGCCGAGCGCTACGCGGAGCTCGATCCCAACGCTTCTGTTCCGAGGCTCCTCCAGCTACGGGTGTATACCGAGCTCGACGACGAGAGCGGACTCGAAGACGCCGCCGAGGACTGGATGGACGCGGGTGGGCCTTTTTCAGATCCCTATCGCGAGGTAGCGAGGGTATTTGGCCCGGTCTTCGGTTCCGAACGGGCGCTGTCCATCCTCGAGCGAGGTAGGAGCGAGCTCGGCCGTCCGTCTCTTTTCGCCATGGAGGCGGGCGATTTCTTGAGAGATCTTGGCCGCATGGAGGAGGCGGTCCTCGAGTGGGCCGCAGTCATCGGAGACGACGGATCCCAGGTATCGGGCGTGATGCGAAGAGTGCGGGAGATCGAGGAGGACCGAGAAAGTCTCGTGCTGCCTCTGCTCGAACGGTTACGGCAATCCCCAACGACCGGTGCGCGACTCCGGGCTGGAGCCCGAATCGCCCTCGAGGCCGGTGCGTTCGAGGAAGCGAGGGCCCTGGCCGAGGCCGCCCTGGAGGATTTACCAGACCGGACGCGCCTGGGTTTTCTGACGGCTCTCGCTCGACAGGCTCAAGAGGTCTCGGCCATGGGGGTGGCCCTCTGGGCCTACGAGGCTCTCCGAGAGGCGGCCACCGGCGACGCCGAAATCCGGGCGCTGGATCAGCGCATTGCACAGGCGGCGCTGGCGACCGGGGACACGGTCCGAGCCCTCGAGGCCCAACAGACGATTGCCGACAATCTCCCCGAGGGCAGCGCGGAGCGGCAGCTGGCGCTCGCGGAGATCATCCGGATCGGGATCGAGCTTGGCGGAGTGGGGATGAGGGAATCGCTCGATGCGTTCACGAGAGAATTTCCCGACGCGCCTCAACTGGATGAGTTTCTGATGACCTTGGCCGTGCGGCTCGATGCCAGCGGGGACCGAGAAGCCGCCCAATCACTTCTGGCGGGAGCAGCGGGCCCGAGGAGCGCTCTCGAGCGGGCATACCTCTACCTGGCTGCCGGGGAAGTCGTACAAGGTCGGGAGGCCCTCCAGGACGCCCTGTCCGGTGTCTCCGCGGAAGTGGCCACCGAAGTGATCGCGCTCTTGGACCTTCTCGACCAGCTCGAAGGGGAGACGCTGGCGTCTTTCATGCGGAGCGCCGTCCTCGCCCATCAAAGGCGCACCGAGGCGGCGCTGTCTGAATTGGAGGTCGCCCTCGACGCCGTGTCTCAGGACGTGCGGCCACCGCTGCTCGCTATGGGTGCCCGGATCGCATCGGTGGGGGGAATGGCGAACCAGGCGGCCGACTTCAGAGAGCGGATCATCCGCGAGCATCCCTACGCTTCGGAGGTACCGGCGGCCACGCTCGAGCTGGCGCGTTTCAAGGCGACGACGCCCGAGGGCGTGCTCGAGGCGATTCGGCTCTTGGAGGACCTCATCCTGGATCAGCCCAACGGCGCGATCGTACCCACGGCCCGCCGGGAGTTACAGCGGATCCAAGGGGGAGCAGATTCATGAAGATTACCCGACTCGTGTGGGTCATGACGTTTTTGGCCTGGCCCGCGGCGGGAGCCGCCCAGTCGTTGCTCGTGCCCATGGACCGCGTCCAGGAGAATCATCTCAAGGCGTACGGCCTCACGTATTGGGCTCTCGAGCAATACGGAGAGGCCGAGTGGCTGCTCAATTACCGCGGGGGTTCCTTCCTGTTGCCCGACATGGAGGGCTTACGCCGCCAAGCTGCTCTCCGCGGCATCACCACGGAGCCCGTGAGTGGCGCCGACATCGCCGGGATCCGCGCGGTGATCGCCGATTCGAACATGGAAACGGTCATCTTGGAGAAGGCGCCCAAGGTGGCCATCTACACACCTCCCAACAGCACACCATGGGACGACGCCGTCACGATGGCGCTCCAGTATGCCCAAATCCCGTACGAAACCATTTGGGACGACGACGTCATCCAGGGGCGACTGGGCGAGTACGAGTGGCTACATCTGCACCACGAAGACTTCACGGGGCAGTACTCCAAATTTTTCCTCACCTACGCGGGGTCCCCTTGGCTCCAGGAAGAGGTGGCCCGAAACGAGGAAATGGCGGAGCGGATGGGATTCAGGACCGTGCCCGACCTCAAGAAGGGCGTTGCCCGGCGGCTCCGCCAGTACGTGGAGGACGGTGGCTTCTTGTTGGCCATGTGTTCCGCCACCGAGACGCTCGAGCTCGCGCTCGGTGCCGAGCACACGGACATCGCGGCGTCGTATTCGGACGGATCACCTCCTGATCCGAACGCCACGAGCAAGATGGAATGGGACCTCACGATGGCCTTTAGGGATGGTGTGGTGCAGACCAATCCGTCCGTGAACGCCTTCAGCGACATCGATGCACACCAGGTCAACACCCCCTGGCGCCTGGAGCTCGGCGCGTTCACCCTCTTCGACTTTTCCGCCAAGTTCGATCCCGTGCCCGCGATGCTCACCCAAAACCACGTCTCTGTGATTTCGGATTTCTACGGGCTGACGACCTCGTTTCGGATGGACCGGCTCAAGCCGGGGGCGATCGTGCTGGCGAGCGAAGGGGACATCGTGAAGTACGTGCACGGTAACTTTGGAGAGGGGACGTGGACGTATTTCGGTGGGCACGATCCCGAAGATCCGGAGCATCAGATCGGGGACCCACCCACCAATCTCGATCTTCACCGCAGCTCTCCTGGATATCGGCTCATCTTGAACAACGTCCTCTTCCCGGCGGCCAGGAAGCAGAAGCTCAAGACCTGAAGCCTGTCTCCACTTCTTCGGCAGGCCTCTGAGGGAGCCTTCCTTGAACGCTCAGCAGCAACCTTCCGACCTTCGTCTCTCACCCGACGCCGCCGAGCAGATTCGTTCGGAGGTGGAGAAAGCTGGTGGCAGGGAGGTGTGTTTCCTCGCTCGAGTCAGCCCTGATCGAATGCTGGTCGAGCCAAGGGCTGTCGCGCGGGGCAACAAGGCGGCTGTGCTGGCCGCTGCCCGCGATGCCGACGAGGGCTCGGTCATGATCCATAACCATCCTTCGGGCGAGCTGGAGCCGTCCGACGCGGATCTGGGTGTTGCCGGGCGCCTCTACGAGGAGGGCATCGGGACTGCGATCACCAACAACGATGCCGATCGGCTTTTTGTCGTCGTCGAGCCCCCGAAACCGAGGGTGGTTCAGCCGCTCGAGATCGATCGACTCGAGGCTCTGATCGGCCCCGGGGGCCCGCTCGAGCAGGAACATCCCGCGTACGAAGACCGTCCGGGGCAGCGCACCATGCTCCGCAGGGTCGCCGAGACGTACAACCGAGGTGGTGTCACGTTGGTCGAGGCGGGCACGGGTACCGGTAAATCGTTGGCCTACCTCATTCCGTCGGCAGAGTGGGCCCTGCGGAACGGCGAGCGGACGGTGATCTCCACCAACACGATCAACCTCCAAGAGCAACTGGACCGTAAGGATCTACCGCTGGTGCGCAGGCTCGTCGGAGAGGAGGTCGACTGGGAACTCGTGAAGGGCAGGGGGAACTACATTTCCATTCGGAGGGCCATGCTGGCGGCGGAGTCCGCCTCTCTTCTTTTTCCGGACGATCGGGCAGACGAATTGGATCGGCTCCTCGATTGGATCGGCCGGACGGAGGACGGGTCCCGTGCCGACCTCACTTATGTGCCCAGCGAGGATGTGTGGGACGAGGTGAAGAGCGACCCCGACATCTGCCTTCGCGCGCGCTGCCCTCACTTTCAGGAGTGCTTCTACCAACGCTCGCGGCGTAGGGCCGCGTCGGCCACTCTGCTGATCACCAACCACCACCTCCTTTTCACCGATCTCTCGGTACGAATCGCGACACAGAACTACAAGGCCTCCGCCGTGCTCCCGGCGTATCGGCATCTGATCCTCGACGAGGCGCACAACATCGAAGACGCGGCGACGTCACATCTCGGACTGGAGGCCACGCGTCGCGGAATGTTTCGGATGTTGTCCCGCCTGGATCGCCGCGGGCGGGGTGTGCTTACGGCGATGCAGGAGGCTTTGGCGGGCAGGACCGAGCGAGAGCCCGCCATGGAGTTGAGATCACGGATCGAGGAACGGGTGCGTCCAGCCCTCGAGGAGGCCAGGGCTCAGCTTACCCTGTTCCTCGACGCGCTGGAGCCGCTTCTCCCGTCCGACGCCATGGGCGCAGTGCGGATCGGCACTGCCGAGATGCCCGAGCCCGCGTCCCACCCGGCCGTACGAGAGCGCCTCGACGGGCTGGTGTCGGCTTTTCGGGCGCTGTCGTCGGAGTTACGCGACGTGCGGGAGCGTCTGGAGGATCACGACACCTTGGCTGAAGGCCTGGAGGGACGCCTTCTGGATCTCCGGAGCGGCGAGCACCGCCTCGCGGACACCGCCCACACGCTGCAAACCGTTCTCGACGCGGACGTGGAAGAGGGGCGCTTCGTACGCTGGCTGGAATGGCGTGGAAAGTCGCGCGGAAAGAACCGGAATCTCGTGATCGCTTCCGCCCCCATCGAAGTGGGTGACCTTCTTCGGGAGCACCTCTTCGAGAAGGTCGAGACGGTGACCCTGTGTTCGGCCACTTTGGCGACCAAGAAGTCCTTCGTGTTCCTCCGGAGCCGGATCGGCTTGAAGGATGACGACCCTTCCGAATATGATGTGCAACTAGATGTAAATGAGTCTATCATCGACTCGCCCTTTGAGTTCGATAAACAGACCTTACTGCTAGTTCCTACGGATCTGCCCGATGTAAATGACGCTCACGGGATGTTCGACGAGGCGACCGCCCAAGTGGTCAGGGACGCGTCGAGTATCTCCGATGGGGGGACGTTCGTGCTGTTTACATCCCACCGTGCGCTTCGCCGGGTCGCGGAATTGCTGCGCGAGGATCCAGCGGTTCGATGGCCTCTCTTCGTCCAAGGTGAGGACACCCGGGTCCGCTTGCTGGAGCGCTTCGTCGAGTCGGGTTCGGGACTTCTGCTCGGCACGTCATCGTTCTGGGAGGGCGTCGACGTACCGGGGCGGCCTCTGAGGGGACTCATCATCCCACGACTGCCGTTCAAAGTCCCGACCGAGCCCATAACGGCTGCGAGAATGGAAGCGATCGAACGTCGGGGGGGGAGCTCGTTCGGGGAATTCGTGCTTCCCCTCGCCGCGTTGAAGCTCAAGCAGGGGTTCGGTCGGCTCGTTCGATCCCGGGAGGATCGTGGTGCGATCCTGATCCTCGACGATCGCATCGTTCGCAAGAAGTACGGCGCCTACCTCCGCGAGTCGTTACCCCCCGCCCCGTTGAGGAAGGGGCCGTGGAACGACCTGATCCGGTGCCTGAAGGAATTCTACGCCTGACCCCCTTCGGCACCATCTAGCACGTTGTGGCCTTCTGGTGTTTGGGTCTCGAGGTCTTAAGGTCTTGAGCTCTCGCGGTCTTGTGGTCTTATGGCGCGACCATAGATTTCGCCGGTTACCTGGGCTTTGGCCCGGTCTTGGTACTCTTCTGACGGATGACGTATGAGTCGCATTTTGGGCATGATGGCGGGCGCCGGGATTCTTGTCCTGGCCCTCTTCGCGTGGTTTGATTCCGCCGCCGGCTGGTCCGACGGGCATTCCGATATCGGCTTCTGGTGGACCGTAATCGCCACGTTTCTCACCATCGCGGGTGTGGGCACGGTGATCGGCACATGGCTGCACACCCAGCCGATCGACGACTGAAGGTAGGGTCCGAGCCGAATGACTCCTCTTCCCAGCAAGATCGTGTGTGTGGGAAAGAATTTTCACGCACACGCCGCCGAGCTCGGGAGTAGTGTCCCGTCCGAGCCGTTGATCTTCCTGAAGCCCCCGTCGAGTATCATCGCGTCGGGGGAGCCCATCGTGATACCGAACGGTGTGGGCCGGGTCGACTACGAAGGGGAGATCGCCGTACGGATCGGGACGAAGGCTCGGCACGTTTCAGAGGCCGAGGCCTGGAGTGTGATCGAGGGGGTCCTTCCGCTGAACGATGTTACGGCTCGCGATCTGCAGAGGCAGGACGACCAGTGGTCGAGGGCCAAGGGATTCGACACGTTTTGCCCGATCGGTTCCGTGTCTACGGTCTCTCCCCACGATTTTCCGGATGTCACGTTGATCACTCGCGTGAACGGCGAAGAGCGTCAGCGGGCCAAGGCATCAGAGATGGTATTTTCGATACCGAGCCTCATCTCCTACATCACCCGAATCATGACGCTGGAGCCGGGTGACATCGTCTCGCCGGGCACGCCCGAGGGTGTGGGTTCCCTCTCGCCCGGGGACGAGGTGGAGGTCGAGCTGGAGGGCCTCGATACCCTCCGTAATCCGGTCGAGGAAGAAGGGGACGTTGGCTCCTGAGCGGAGCCGGAGGTTCCAGAACCTACCGGCGTATCCGCTAACCGGTGTTGCGGAGGCCAAGAAGCGGCTGGAGGCTTCAGGCGTCGATGTCATCGATCTCGGAGTTGGGGACGCAGACCTGGATCCACCGCCAGAGGCCGTCCGTAGGCTGGCTGAAGCCGCGTCGGAACGGAGCATGTCGCGGTACCCCTTTCAGTCGGGCCTGCCCGACCTCCGTGAAGCCATTGCGACTTGGATGGGCCAACGCTTCGGCTTGAAGCTCGATCCGTACACCGAAATTTTGCCTCTCATGGGTTCCAAAGAGGGGCTCGCCAAGTTACCACTCGCGTTTCTCGATCCGGGCGACGCCGCGGTGATCCCCGATCCTGGATACCCGGTCTACCAGGGCGGCGTGATCCTGGCAGGCGGAGAGCCGCATCTGGTGCCGTTGCTCTCGGAGAACGACTACCTGATGGCGCTCGACGGGATCCCGGACGATGTGCGGTCTCGTCTCAGGCTCATGTACCTCAACTATCCGAACAATCCCACCGCGGCGACGGCTCCGCCGGAATATCTCGCACGCGTGGTGGACTTCTGCCGGGAGCACCAGGCGGTGCTCGCTTACGATCACGCCTACAGCGAGATCGCCTTCGACGGGTACCGTCCGCCGAGCATCCTGGAGGTCGAAGGAGCCGATGGGATCGCGCTTGAGTTTCACTCCTTCTCGAAGACCTATAATATGACCGGGTGGCGGCTGGGATGGGTCGCCGGGAACGCGGATTTGATCGAGAGCCTTACGTTGGTGAAGACCGTCATGGACATCGGGGTCTTCAAGGCGGTTCAGGCGGCCGGCGCGGCGGCGCTCGCGGCCTACGAACATTGGGTGCCGGGTAATGTGGCCCGTTTTCAGGTCCGTCGTGATGTTGCGGTCGAGGGCCTGACGCAGGCAGGATTCACGGTTACTCAACCGAAAGCCACGATGTATCTTTGGGTCCCGGTTCCGGGTGGCGGGTCCTCGGTGGCCTTCGCCGAACGGGCGCTTCAGGAAGCAGGAGTCGTCGTGCTTCCCGGGGCCGCATTAGGCGCCGGCGGAGAGGGCTTCTTCAGGATCGCCCTCACCGTGGACGAGGAGCGCATGAGGGTGGCTGTTGCACGATTAGGGACGCTCGCTATGGGGTAGGAATGGCCATTCCCCTCAGAGCCTGTTGGAGGAACCGCCCAGCAAGGGGGGGGTTAGAACACGCGATGACAGTGCCGATACGATCCGACCAGTCCCCCGGGTGGGGTGCGCCCAAGCCACAAGCCGTGGCCCACAGGCGCGCTCTTACCCTGGGGATGGGTATATCGGCTGGCCTCCACGTCCTCTTGGTCGTGCTCTACTCAGTGGTCATGACTCAGTGGATTCCGCGAGACGCGGTCGTGGGGGTGGATTCGCCCTCTCGGCCTTCGAGTGAGATGCGAATTGTACGGGTGGTGGAGATCGAGGTCCCCGACCTGACCGCCGAGCCCCCTGAAGAGCTTCCCGAGACCGAGGAGATCCGTGTAGAGTTTTCCGACCCCGGCCCCGCGCCCGTCGAGAACCCTATCGAGTTCGACGAGCCTCCGAGGCGCCGCGCTGCCGCCGAAGTCTTGAGGGTGCGGAGTTCCGACACACGCCTCTGGCGGGAGGCCATGCCCGAAGCCTTCGAACTCACGCAGGCCGAGCGGATGGAGCTCCAATTGGCCGGGCTCCTCGAGGAGTGGACCGACTCCGTAGCCGTAGCCCTCGCCGCGGAGTTGGCGCTCACGGACTGGACCACCACCGACAGCCAGGGACGGAGATGGGGCTTCTCGCCCGGACAGATCCATTTGGGCGGCATCACACTTCCGTTGCCGTTCTACTTCGGCGGGAACGCCTATCAACGCGATGTGTGGGATCGGCGCGCGTGGGAGGACATGGACATTCTCAACGGCGCCAATGTCCAGGCCGTGAGGTCGAGCTGGAGCGAACGCGCCGAAGCCATTCGGCGCCGGCAGGATCGCAATCGCAGCAGGAACGACGCAGTGGCCGACTCGACCGGGAGTTCGGGGGGCTAGCATTCTCTTGGCTCAGACTCCCGAGATGCCTAAGCTAGTTTCCCAACCGTGTTTCCCCGAAAAATGACAGGAGCGACCGTGGCCGACGCTTCGCCCGACGGTTTGCCCAACGGTCCCAGCGACCTTCCCGCCGACTTCCCGACGACTTTCCCGCCGATCTTCCACCACGCTTGGATCCCAAAACCATCGAAGAGCCCCTCTACCGTTCCTGGAATGAGGCTGGGTACTTCCACGTCGAGCCGGAGTCCGTGTCGTCCGGTGGCAAGGATCCGTACGTCATCGTGATTCCGCCGCCCAACGTGACCGACATACTCCACATGGGTCACGGGCTCAACAATACGATCCAGGACGTGCTGGTCCGGTGGCGGCGTATGCAGGGCCGAGCCTCCCTCTGGGTCCCGGGGACCGACCACGCTGGGATCGCGACTCAGAACGTCGTCGAAAGGAAGTTGGCGGAGGAGGGGGCGTCTCGGTTCGATCTGGGCCGGGAAGCCTTCGTCGAGCGGGTTTGGGAGCACGTGAACGGGAAAGGAGGCCGGATTCTGGAGCAGCTCAAGGTGATCGGGTCGAGCTGCGACTTCGAGCGTACACGCTTCACGTTGGACGAAGGGCTCAGCCGGGCCGTCCGCGAGGTGTTCGTGCGCCTCTACGAGAAGGATCTGATCTATCGGGGGGAGTACATCATCAACTGGTGCCCCCGTTGCTTGACGGCGTTGTCCAATGAAGAGGCCGAAAGCGAGGAGGTCGAGGGTCGGCTCTATCACCTGCGGTATCCGTTCACTTCGGAGGTGGGGGAGAAGGCTGCGCAAGCCGCGGGTGTGGCTCAGGCGGCGGAAGCCACCTCAGTGGCTCAGGCGGCGGCACCCGACCCAGCGGCGGAGGCCATCGGCAGACTGCCAGACGGGCGGTGGTACCTCACCGTCTCGACCACTCGGCCGGAGACCATGCTCGGGGACACCGGAGTTGCGGTGAACCCCAAGGACGAGCGGTACGCCGGTCTGGTCGGGGCGGAGGTCGAGCTGCCCCTTACCGGCCGGACCGTTGCGATCGTCGCGGATGAGCTGGTGGATCCATCCTTCGGCTCGGGGTTCGTGAAGGTCACCCCAGCACACGACGGGAACGACTTCGAGATTGCTCAGAGAAATGGCCTGCCGATCCTGAACGTGATGACCGACGAAGCGACCATGAATGAGAACGCGCCCGAGTCGTTCCGTGGGCTCGATCGGTTCGAGGCACGGAGCAAGGTCGTCGCCGAATTCGAGGCGCTCGGTCTCTACGGTGGGGAAGAGGTCCACCAACACTCGGTGCCCCATTGTTATCGGTGCCACACCATCGTGGAGCCGCGCTTGAGCTTGCAGTGGTTTGTGCGCATGAAACCTCTCGCCGAGCCTGCGCTGGAGGCTTCGCGGGACGGGACCATCTCGTTCACGCCGCCGCACTGGAAGAAGGTCTACGAGAGGTGGATGGAGAACATCCGGGATTGGTGTATCTCCCGGCAGCTCTGGTGGGGCCACCGAATTCCCGTGTGGTACTGCACCTCATGCGAAGCCACGATCGTGGCACGGGACGATCCCGACCGTTGCACGTCGTGTGGCGGCACGGAACTCGAGCAGGACCCGGACGTGCTCGACACCTGGTTCTCCTCGTGGTTGTGGCCTTTTTCCGTGTTCGGGTGGCCGGAAGAAACCGACGACCTCGATGCCTTCTATCCGACGCATGACATGGTGACCGCCCCGGACATTCTGTTCTTTTGGGTGGCTCGCATGATCATGGCCGGATACGAGTTCATGGGAGAGGCGCCGTTCACGCAGGTCCTTCTGCACGGGACGGTTCGGGACAAGGCGGGGGACCGGATGTCGAAGTCCCGCGGCAACGGCATCGATCCGATCGAAGTCGTCGACCTCTTCGGCGCGGACGCCCTCCGCTTTACGCTCCTTTCGTCGGCCGCGGTCGGGACGGACATCCAACTCGATCAAGATGACCTGGAAGGGTCTTTCTCGCAGGGACGTAACTTCGCCAACAAACTTTGGAACGCCGGCCGGTTCGCCCTGATGACGTTGGGCGACGATCCGGTCCCCACGGTGGCTGATGTGAGTGCTGCACTCGAGCTCGAGGACCGTTGGATTCTGTCGCGCTTGCAACGGACGACGGAGAGTGTGACGGAGGGGCTGGGGCGCTTCCGCCTCCACGAGGTTGCGGACCGGCTCTATCACTTCGTGTGGGGGGATTTCGCCGACTGGTATTTGGAGCTGATCAAACCCCGCATGCAGGGGAAATCCGGGGACGACAGCCTCCAGGCGGCCCGAGCCACATTGGTGGCGGTGCTCGACGGAATCCTGCGGCTACTACATCCCCTCACTCCTTTTGTCACTTCGGCCCTCTGGGAGCGGCTGCCTTGGCCCGCCGGAGTGGACCGTCCGGATGCCTTGATCATCGCGCCCTGGCCGGAGTTGGACGCGGGTCTCGTCGACGAGGAGTCCGAGCGACGTCTGGGTGAGCTTCAAGAGCTCGTGACCCAGGTGCGCAGCCTCCGGAAGGAGTACTCCGTCCCCGAGGGAAGCGGGATCACGCTGCGGCTGAGTGGCGTCGAGGGCGTCTTCAAGACCATGGTCGAGGAGCAGGGGACCACCCTTCGACGGTTGGCCAAGGTCGACATCTGTGAGTTGAGCGAGGACGCTGATACACACGAAGGTGATGGCACCGGTGCGGTCGGCGCTCACGCGGTCCTCAAGAACGGCGTGGAGGTGTTCATTCCGCTCGAGGGTGTGATCGACGTCGCACGGGAACGCGAGCGGCTACAGGAAGAGGTCGATCGGCTGGACGGCCAGGTCGTAGGCACGCGTGCGAAGTTGTCGAATGACGGATTCCTGAAGGGCGCTCCTCCGGACATCGTGGACCGGGAGCGCGACAAGCTGAGCAGCTTCGAGGAGCAGTTGAACAAGTTGCGAGGGAAGCTCTCGTCCCTTGCTGCGGACTAGAAAGCAGTTGAAACCTTCCAGCCGGGGGCGAGACTCCGGGTGATGAGTGGAACAAGAACCTGGTCGACGCGGACTACCCGGAATGTCTTGGGGATGATGGGACTTTGTTCGATTTGGGCCTGCGCCAATCAGGGTGGCCCCCCCGGGGGTCCACGGGATCTGACAGGCCCACAAGTGGTGGAGACGTTTCCCGATACCTTCGCCGTTCTTGTGGGTTTCGACGACGAGATCCGGATCGACTTCAACGAGCGGATCAGTGAGCGGGGGGTACAGGGCACGCTGGACGGGGCGGTGACCATTTCTCCTCAGTCCGGGGAGGTCAGGGTTCGCCATGCCAACCGGGGGCTACGTGTGACCATGGAAGGGGGATTCCAGCCCGACCAGGTCTACCGCGTGACTGTGCAGCCCGTCGTGCAAGACCTCTTTCGCAACGTGATGGCCAGCGCATTCGAGTTCATCTTCTCGACCGGTGCAGAGATGACGCCCACCGTGCTCGCGGGCACCATCGTCGACCGGATCACCGAGGAGCCTGTTGAAGGCGCACGCGTGACGGCTCGCGTCGAAGGCTCCCCGGGGGTGCAGGGATCCGACGACCCATTGGTCGCCACCCACTTCGCCATCGCCGATTCGAGGGGCGTTTACGCATTCCGGTACGTCCCGCCCGGCCGGTATGACATGACCGCCTTTGTCGACCAGAATCGCGACGGGGAGCATAACGGCCTCGAGGCGATCGGGGTCGGTCGAGCGGAGTTGAATCCGGCCGATACCATACTCCTGGACTTCATGCTGCTCGTCCCGGACACGACGCCCGCGATGATTCAGCTGGTGGATGTCTTGGACTCTCTCACGCTGGCCGTTGAATTCGACGATTTCCTCGACACGACCTTGGAGCTGGGCGGAGTGTCGGCGTTTTTGGGACCCGATTCACTCGGTCCGCCCGAAGTGATCGCGATCATACACCAGCGAGAGTACATCGCGCGGTTGGAGGTGATTCAGGATTCCGTGTACGTCGCCGATTCGATCCGATTCGAGGAAGAACAGGAGCAGATCGAGTTGCTGCGGAGCGCCGGCGACTCCATTGCGGCGGACGAGCTCCAATCTGAATCGAGGGCTCCACGGCGCCCGGCCGAGGCTACAGAAAGGGACTTGCGGGCACGCGATCTCCCCAAGCGGCTGCTCTACGTTCTACTGGCAGACACGCTCGCCACGGATCAACCGTACGAGTTGTCCGTTGCGGGCGTGACGAACATCAATGGTCTCCCCGGAGGAGGGGGCGTGGCTGAGGTGCTCCGGGAGGCGTCACAACGTGAGTGACGCTCGCCGCCTGATTCCGTCCTTGGAGCGACTTCTCGAGTCCGACGCGTTCGTCGGCGTTCTCGAGGCCCACCCGAGAGCGCTGGTGGTCCAGCACCTTCGGACGGAGCTCGACCGGGTTCGCCGAGAGATCGGCGACGGGAAGGGATCGGCGGTTGATCCTGGAGCTCTTCCGAGGGGTGTGGAAGACCCGCAGCTGTATGCCGCCGGAGTGGAGGAGCGGCTCCGCGTATCCGCCACGCCCTCACTCCGAGCGGTCATCAACGGGACCGGCGTGATTCTGCACACCAACCTCGGCCGTGCCCCTCTAGCGGAGTCGGCACTCGACGCGATGGCCAGTGTTGCGCGCGGGTACGCGAACCTCGAGTACGACCTGGAGGTGGGGGCCCGGGGCTCCAGGTACGACCACTGCACGGCCCTCCTCCGTGAATTGACGGGGGCGGGGGGAGCGCTGGTGAGCAACAACGGTGCCGCCGCTCTCGTGCTCGCCCTCCGTACGATGGCGTTCGGGCGTGCCGTGCTCGTGTCGCGAGGAGAGCTGGTCGAGATCGGCGGGGGTTTTCGTATTCCGGAGATCCTCGAGACTGCGGGGGTGGTGCTCGTGGAGGTGGGGAGCACCAACCGGACTCGCCCCGAGGACTATCGAGCCGGAGCCGCGAAGAGTGACCCCGCCATGATCCTCAAGGTACACCGGTCCAATTTCCGCATTACGGGTTTCACGGAAGAGGCTTCGCTCGGGGAGCTCGTGGGCCTTGGAGCGGAGCTGGGAGTGCCGGTCGTTTACGATCTGGGCTCGGGCCTCTTGGTCGATCCAGAGAGCTTGGGCCTTCCGCACGAGCCTGGACCTGCGGAGAGCTTGGCCACCGGCGCGGACATCGTGGTGTTTTCAGGCGACAAGCTCTTGGGCGGCCCCCAAGCTGGGATTCTCCTGGGTAAGCCCGAGTGGCTCGACAAGATGCGCAAGGACCCCTGGTGCCGAGCCGTACGAGTGGACAAGACGGCCTTGGCCGGCCTCGAGGCGACGCTTCAGCTGTACCGCGACCCTGAGACGGCCCTGAGAGAGATTCCGGTGCTGGCCATGCTTTCGGCCGGCCTCGAGGAGTTGAGGGAGCGCGCCGAAATCTTGGCCGCGCAACTGGCTGACGCGGGTGTGCCAGGAGAAGTCGTCGAGATGTCCTCGGTGGTTGGAGGAGGTACCTACCCCGGCGTGGAGCTCGAAAGTCGTGGGGTTCGTGTGGAGTCGGCCGAAGGCGGCGCCGACCGCTTGGCGGATCGGTTACGAGGCGCTTCCGTACCCCTCGTGGGCCGTGTGGAAGATGGATCGTTCTGGGTGGACCTACGCACGGTGCTTCCGTGGCAGGATGTCATGGTCCTCGACCTGCTCTCCCGCCACGTCAAACCCGATGAAGCGGGGGTGTCCTGAGATGATCCAACCCGAGCAACGCAGGTGACTCAGGTGCCACCAAGGGCGGTTTTTCTCGACCGGGACGGGACTTTGATCGAGGAACGGGTCTATCTGTCCGACCCGGAACAAGTGGTTCTTCTGCCCGGAGTTGCCTCCGCCCTCTCGGATCTCCGAGAAGCTGGATTCAAGCTCGTCGTCGTGACCAACCAATCCGGCATCGCTCAGGGCCTCTACAGTGAGACCGAGTTTCGCACGGTCTCGAACCGGCTCGACGACCTCCTGGCCGAGGCCGGCTCACCCGTGGATGCGACGATGTATTGTCCCCACCATCCGGACTTTGGCCCCGCATGTGACTGCCGAAAACCGGCCACCGGCATGTATCACCAGGCCGCATCAGAGCTCGGGCTCGACCTCGCCCATTCCTACTATGTAGGAGACAAGGCCCTCGACGTGACCCCAGCCCTCGAACTGGGGGGTGTCGGCGTGCTCGTGCGGACCGGCTATGGTGCCGATGAATCCGCCCGCGTTCCGATGGATACGGTTGTCGTGCAGGACTTGGAGGAGGCCGCCCGCCTCATCTTGAGCCGGAATGGAGTGTGGCGTTGACCCCCCCGGAAGCCTCCGGTAGCTTTTAGAAGTCCCAAGGGCTCCAGGAGTCCGCGTGATGGAGAGGAGTGACATGGAAAGCACCGAAACGATCTTGACCCTGACGCCCAATGCGGTGGAAAAGGTCGAAAGTTTTATTAAAGAACACGGGACTGCCAAGAGCGCCGGCCTCCGGGTTGCCGTTCTGCCCGGCGGGTGTTCCGGATTCCAGTACGGGCTCAACGTCGAGGACGAGCCGGACGACGACGACGAGATTCTCGAACTGTCCGGTGTCCGGATCTTTGTCGATCCGTTCAGCGTCCAGTATCTGGAGGGCGTGGAAATCGATTACACGACGAGCATGATGGGATCCGGTTTCACATTCACAAACCCGAATGCGACGGGGGGATGTGGGTGCGGCAGTTCCTTTACGGCCTGAACCACACATACAACTCTGCTACGAAAAGCTCGTGGGTGAAATTCCCACGAGCTTTTTGTTTTGAGAAAAAATAGGTTTTTTAGGGAAGTGGAAGAATCCGGGATGGAAGTACGATGTTACACGGGCGGGAATTTCGCCCAAAACGGGTACGTCGCGTGGTGTGAAGCCACCGGGCAGTGTGTGATCGTGGATCCGGGCGCCGCGGCGCTCGACATGGTTGCGGCCATCAAGGCGGGGGCCGGCGAGCTCACGGCGATCCTTCTCACCCACGCCCACCTCGACCACATCGAGGGTCTGGGCGTGATTCGGGACTACAGCGACGCACCCACCTATCTACATCCAGCCGATCGGGAGATGTTCGACAACCTTCCCGCACAGGCCGCCATGTTTGGGCTGAGCAGCCCCCAGCTGGACCCACCTGAGCGAGAGCTCGAAGATGGTGAGAGCTTCCGCTTTGGGGAGTCGGTGTTCAAGGTCGTTCACACACCGGGACATTCGCTCGGGCACGTGATCCTGCACGCCGAAAATGATGGCCTGGCGTTCGTGGGGGACCTGGTTTTTGCGGGTTCGGTGGGACGGACCGACCTTCCAGGAGGGGATTACCAAGCGTTGTTCCGGAGTATTCGGGAACACGTCCTGACCATGCCGGGCGGGACGCGACTCTTCACCGGACACGGACCGGAGACCACCGTGGAGCACGAGCGCACCACCAACCCCTTCCTGGCCGCGAACTACGGAGGGGAACTGGCGTGATACGTCCGGTTCCCGTCGCCGTTTTTGCGTCTGGCAGCGGAACCAACCTCCAGTCGCTTCTGGACCACGAAACCCCGGACGGGCTGTATCACGTCGTCGTCGTCGTCTCGGATCGGGAGGGCGCCGGGGCGTTGGGGCGAGCGGAGGCCGCGGGCCGCCTGACGCGGGTCATCGAAGTCGGAGGACGCCCTCCTGAAGAGGTGGCTTCGGAGATCCTCGCGCTGCTCGACAGTCTCGACGTACGAGCCATTTTCCTCGCGGGGTACCTACGACTCGTCCCGTCGGCGGTCGTATCTGCCTACCGACGTCGTATCCTGAATATCCATCCAGCGTTGCTGCCCGCCTTCGGGGGTAAAGGAATGTTCGGCGAGCGTGTGCACGAGGCCGTGCTCGCGTCGGATGCCGAGGAGTCGGGTGCCACCGTGCACTACGTGGACGAGGAGTACGATACGGGGGCCATCGTGGGCCAGTGGCCCGTTCGGGTACTTCCGGGGGACGACGCCCGTGCCTTGGCGGCCCGTGTCCTGAGTGTCGAGCACCTGTTGTATCCCGCCGTGGCGGACCACGTCTGCAGGGCGTGGGCGGAGGGCCGCGTTCCGGACCCCTTTGCGCTCTCGCCGGTGGAGCCGGGCTCTGATATGAAGCGGAAAGCACCATGGCCGAAGTAGGAAAAGTCGAATCCAAGAGGAGATGAACTACCTATGAAGCGACGAGCGCTTCTCAGTGTGTCGGACAAGTCGGGCATCGAGGACTTCGCGAAAGCCCTGGTGGATGCGGGTTGGGAAATCCTGTCGACGGGGGGCACGGCCAGCGCAATCCGTGAGGCGGGCGTCGAGGTGACGGATGTAGCGGAGGTCACTGGGCATCCTGAGATGATGGACGGGAGGGTCAAGACGCTCCACCCCGCCATTCACGCCGGTCTCCTCGCGCGGCGTGCCCAATCCGACGATATGGCCGCCCTTTCAGAGCACGGGTACGCTCCGATCGATCTGGTGGCAGTGAACCTGTATCCCTTCCGGGAGACGGTGGCTCGGGGCGACGTCGCGGTCGATGAAGCCATGGGCAAGGTGGACATCGGGGGACCCACGATGATTCGGGCCGCCGCCAAGAGCCATGTGGACGTTTGGGTGATCGTAGATCCTGCCGATTACGACCGTGTGTTGGAGCAGATCACCGTGGGCAGCGACGGGTCGGCTGAAGCCCACCTACGACGTGAGTTGGCCGCCAAGGTGTTCGGCCACATCAGTGAGTACGACGGAGCCGTTGCCACGTATTTGGAGGAACAGAACGCTCCTGATGCGTCAGGAGAGACCGCTGATGCGTCCGAAGAAGCTGCTGATGCGTCCGGAGAAGCCGCTGATGCGTCCGAAGAAGGCGAGGGCCCGGCCGCGACCCTTACCCTGAACCTGGAGCTCGTTCAGGGACTTCGTTACGGCGAGAACCCGGGCCAGGACGCGGCCTTTTACCGATGGCCCGGTCGGAAGGATGGTCTCGCAGGACTTGAACAACTACATGGTAAAGAGTTGTCGTACAATAACTTGCTGGATGTAGATGGGGCTCTCTTGTCGCTGGCGCCTTTTGCTTATTCGTCCAAGGCGGCGGTCTGCATCGTAAAACACACTACGCCCTGCGGACTGGCTGTTGGGGACTCGGTGGTCACCGCCTACGAGCGGGCGCTGGCGACGGACCCCATGAGCGCATTCGGTTCCGTGATCTCGGTGAATCGCCAGATCGACGAGGCCGCGGCCGAAGCGATGTCGAGCCTGTTCATCGAATGTGTCTTGGCACCTGGTTTCGACGAAGCGGCCTTGGAGATCCTGACCCGTAAGAAGAACGTGCGGCTGCTGGTGTACGGCGGAATCGACGCACCTGTGGCCGGAGAGCCCGAGGGAGGGTCCTGGGCCGACGCCACGGACGAAGTGCGCCGCTCGGCTCGTTTCCTTGCCGAGCACGGTCGGCGGCCCGAGCCGAGAGCCGTTCGTGGTGTGTACGGCGGGATGCTGGTGCAGAGCCCGCCGTCGCTGCCCTTTTACGGATTGGAGGGCGGGGCCTGGAGGCCCTGTACGTCCCGAGTGCCGACCGAAGAGGAGTGGGACGACCTCCGATTCGCCTGGGCGGCGGTGTCCGGAGTGAAGTCCAACGCGATCCTCTTCGCCCGGGGCGGCGCGACGCTCGGGATCGGCGCTGGACAGATGAGCCGGGTCGATGCGTCACGCCTCGCCGTGCGTAAGGCGGCGGACGCCGGTCTCGACCTCAAGGGCGCCGTCCTGGCCTCGGATGCGTTCTTTCCGTTCCGGGACGGCATAGACGCCGCCGCCGAGGCGGGCGCTCGGGCCATCGTTCAGCCCGGCGGGTCGGTCCGCGACGTGGAAGTCATCGAGGCCGCGAACAAACACGGCATGGCCATGGTCCTCACCGGTCAGCGACTGTTCCGACACTGATCGCAGGCCTCGCTGATCGAAGGCTTCGCTGATCGGAGTGCATCTCGCTTGCAGCCCTGGTGTCCGTTGGGCTATTTTGCGGCGAGCACTCAGCTAGCTCCTCGTAGGGTGATGTCGGGTTCTCGGACCTTTTCAAAGGGAGTGTGTGATGCCCGCCAGACATTGGTTCCCGTGTGCGATCATGGCCATGGTGATGATGCCGGTTGCCCTGACCGCTCAGTATCCTGTACGCGACGGCAGTGTCAGCAACATTGCGCCCTATCTGTTCGCGGCGGCGGACTTCGGTATCAATCCGGAAGACGTCACGTTCACCAAGGACATTGCGCCCATTCTCCAACGGAGCTGCCAGAACTGCCACCGGGCCGGCGGTGGGGCGCCCATGGCCTTCACCACGTACCAGGAGACGAGGCGCTACGCCACGCGCATCAGGGATCGCACGGCCATCAGGGACCGCATGGGCGCCATGCCCCCGTTCTTCGTTGAGCCCGGTGTCGGAATCCAGAGATTCAAGAACGGCAACGCCCTCAGCGACGAAGAGTTGGCCAAGATCCAGGCCTGGGTGGACAACGGAGTTCCCGAGGGCGATCCGGCCGACATGCCGCCGCCGCTCGAGTTCCCAACCGACCAGGGATGGGTGCTCGGGGAGCCGGACCTGGTGTTGAGGTCCATCGACGTGACGGTTCCCGCGGTCGGGCCCGACCGGTGGGGAGATATCGGCATCGTGCCGACAGGTCTCACGGAAGACCGCTGGGTGCATTCCGTCGAGGTCCGGGAGATCAACGACATTCCTACGGATGCCGCCGCCACTACCGTGGGAGGACGTTATGTCTTTCACCACATGACGTATTTCAGCGGGGTCTTGAACGAGGATGGGACTGGGCTCGTTAGCCAGGGCCGGGTCTGGCCCGTTCACGAAATCGGGCGTAACGCGGATGTCTTCGGCGACGGTGTCGGCATGCTCTTGCAGGCGAATTCGGCCTTGTCTCTCAGCGCATCCCATGTTCACTCGACGGGCGGGCAGGCGAACACCGGGCACCTTGAATTCGGCTTCAAGTTCTTTCCGAAGGGGTACGAGCCGAAGTACACGAGCTCGATCAGACTTGGAGGCAACGGCATCGACATGGACGTCAGGCCGAATCAAGCCGGTCAGGAATTCCATTCTTATGACGTGCTGACATCACACACCAAGATCATCTCCTTTGAGCCACACCTTCACGCGCCGGGCGTGCGGATGTGCATGGAGGCGATCTGGGGCATCAACCGGTTCACGCTCAACTGTGTGGGCTACGACCACAACTGGGTCAAGCAGTATCTCTATGAGGACGATGCCGCGCCGCTGCTGCCGAAGGGTACGATTCTGCACATCATAGGCTTCGTGGACACCAGGGCCGACAACCCCAACCTCGCGGACACGAGAAACTGGGCTGGAAGCGGTCGGCGGTCGGTCTCCAACATGTTCGCCGACCTCGGCCAAATGGTCCGGCTCACCGAAGAACAATTCCAGGCTGAGATGGCCGAGCGGCGTGCGAACATGAAGGACAAGAACACGTACGACATCGGGTGCCCGCTGTGTTGGGCCCCACAGGTGATCGAGGCAGCGACGGCCACGGGGGGAGGCGCTCCGTGAGGCGTGGCGCGGCCCTCGGGTCTGCGACCGCTGGCCGTACTTCTCCTGTTCCAGCCCGCAGGCGCTCAGGACGCCATAGGCAGGTTCATGTCGTTGCGGGGCGAGATCGTGTCGCCGGCCTACGAGGGGTGGTGGCAGAACGACGAAGGAGGGTACACGCTGTTCTTCGGGTACATGAATTCCAACTGGGAGCAGGAATTCAATATCCCGATCGGTCCCCACAACTACTTCACACTCACGGATGCGGGGGGCCTCGACGACCTCGAGCTCGAGGCCCTGGCTCCCTCCACGGCCGACCAGGGACAGCCGGCACATTTCTACCCGCGACGTAACCCCTTCCTGTTCACGGTGCGGGCGCCCGCGGATTTCGGCGACAAGGAGTGGGTGTGGACTTTGACCACCCAGGGGCAGACGAAGCGCGCTTACGGTTCGCTCTCGAGCGATTACCGGATAGACCCACAGGTGATGTCCACGGAAGTGGGAGGGAACTTCGGCAGCCTCGCCGACCGTCTTCGCACCAACATACCTCCTGAGCTCGAGGTCGAAGGAGACGAGCATCGCAGGGTAAGGACAGGGGAGCCGCTCACACTGGTCGCGTTCGCTAACCCGAACTTCCAGGACCAGACTCGGCGCAAACACTGCTGGCGTGAGGGTTTCAGCCCGTTGAGAGGTG
>JADFNK010000051.1 GCA_022563405.1 Gemmatimonadota bacterium
AGAAAAAGGCCCGGTTCTGCTCCCATTCGCACTCGGGGGAAAAGAACGAAAGAAACTGAAGGGCCTTCTGGTTCTCCGGTTCAATCACATCCTCTTTGAAATGACCGGAAAGAATGAATATCTCGTGCCCCATTTTCTTCAGGACTTTTATCCACTTTTCGGTCTCCAAGGCGACGCCGTCGACGTCCCCGATGCGACCGATGATTATTCCGATTTTCATATCATCAACTTACTGTGTTTTTCTTGGGTTAGTCACGCATAACTTTTCCCGGGAGATCACAAGCCGAGCGCACGTATCACAAGCCGAGCGCACGCCGGACCGCCGGAGCGAATCGCAGCATTCCATCGTCGTCGACGTCGTTGCGCCCGCGGTTCCGGAGCTCGAACTGCTCACGCGTCTTGCGACGTAGGTAGTTGTCGTTCTGGCGGGTCTGGAATTCCTCGAAGGACTTGCTGAAGTAGTGATTGATTCGGAGCGTCTCCACCTGGTCGGGTGACACGAGCGTCCCGCGCCTGTGGAGACTGTGGGACCACCGATGGGCGCCCCGGCGGAAGTGATTGCCGGATAGCTTTTCGCCGTTTCCCATCTCCTTTTGGCTCGATCGTGTCGCTTCACGCCTCAGATAGCTCTCGATCACAAGCCCGGGAGGGCGACTCTCGTGCCCGCTGTCGCCGAAGTTGAAGCGTGGCATACAAATGCCGCGAATCCGGCTGCGGTCGAACGCCCGGATCGGACCGACCACGTCGTCGCCCTCCAACGGGTAGAGAAATTCGTCACCATCGATCTTCAGGGCCCAACACACACGGCTGCGGAAGTTGCGCGCGAAGTGCCGATGCGCCAGCGAGCTCTTGTTGTGGCGAAACCAGGCCCTCTTCCGGTCCAGGCGTGTCCCTTCGTAGTGGGACCAGGGAATGCGGGTCACAACCCCGGCCTCCTCGTAAGGCTCGAGGATAGCGGCCTGACCCTGCCCACGGTCCATGTCGTAGAGGAAGAAGTGCTCGACCCCGACCAACAGGTGGTACTCGAGCCACTCCCGGATATAGAGGTCCTCGCCCTGGATTCTCGTCACGAAGGTCAAGAACCAGTCACGTCCGCTCATCTTTTCCCGTTCATCCGGCGCCCCCACGAGTACATGACCAAGAGGTCACAATATGACTAGTGGTTCGGTTGGGCGATGGCTGGATCGGGCTTTATCGGTGAGGCGAGCCGCTGGGCGAGCTCGTAAGCCCGCTCAGCGCTCTGGCCTCACTTCCCTGGGGGCCCACGTGATGTTTCCGTTCTCTTCGTCGAACCGCTCGTTCAGCTGCGAGTACCGGTCGTTGATGCGCGCGGCGGTCGTATTGGCCATCTCCGGCATCAAGGCGCACCTGGGACTCTCGATACGGTACAGCTCCCGGGAGATGTCCCTGGCCTGGCGGTACAAGTATTCCTGGTGGGTGAATTCGTGGCTGCGCAAGGTCGTGAGGTACGTATCCCACATGCTGACCAGCGCGGAGTCCGCCGCTTCACGATCGGTCCATCCCGGTGCCTGGATCGCCGATTCGAGCTCGATTCTGATCCAAGTCATCACGCAGCGCTCCCCCTGTTGTCCATACCGGTAGTCTAGACTCAGGCTCGACCTGTGCAGGTCGATGCTCGAGCCCTCCAGAGCTTCGGTGGCGGCCCTGCTGAGGGACAGACGTATCTCTGGGACCGTGGTGCCCGTCACGACGTAGGGCAACTCCGAGACTTCGAGCGTCGCACCGAGGGGTAGGGGTGGAAGAGCACCCGTGCCCATCCTCCGCCCCCCGCAGCCCCACGACATGAGAACGAGAGCGAGCGCGCCGAGGAGCAATAACGAACGAGCGTTGAGCGGGCGTTCGCTTTGCGGATGCATCACCGTAAGCCTCCTCCTCCAGCCGCGGGGGTGCGGCTGGTGCAAACAAGAGAGTTACCGTTGCGATTTACATTCCGAGTGTAAAACACGAGCCCGAGTACATTATTCGCGGCGTCGGGCTGCGGACATCGGGCGGGCCCCCAACGCGCTACAGGGGAATACCCTAGGGCAGGGGGAGGAAACCCTTGATGTTGTTCTCGGGCAGACCCGCCCGCTCGACCTAGCCGACCGGTCTTCTCCCTTCGTCGCTGCGGGGCCACGACCAAGGGATACTTAATGGACGACGCGAAGGACGGGAAAGTTGCGAGAGCTGCTCGGCGAGGGCGTCGTACCGCCCTGGACGAGGGCAGGTGGCTGAGTCGGCGGTGGCCGCCCAGGGCGTGAGATGCTTGCAGCCCCGCACGCCTTGGGCACATTATGTAAAAACACTTGAGGAAAAGGTTTTCTGGAACTGTCATCAGTCTCCGCTTTCTCCTCGACAAGGAGAATCTCTATGCGATCAGCGGAGATTAGCCTGGCCAAGTGGAGGGCTAAGAAGGTCTTTTCCGGGCGCGAGGCAGGATACACTTGCCGCGAGTTCTTCAAGCTCGACCAGTTGGACAAGGTAGGGACGGAAATCACGGTCATCATTCCTGAGGAGGTCTATTCGGTGAACTCCTCGTTCTTCCTCGGGATGTTCGGAGACTCCATCAGGAGTCTCGGCAAAGACCGGTTCCGTTCTCGATATCACTTCGTGGGAAAGGATATCTCACGGACTCTGAGCAGTGGGATTCGGTACGCGCTGGACCGAGGCCGCCCACTTTCGGCTGTCTGATTCCCTCAGGCGTACCGTTGCCGACACTCGCACAGATCGACTGGGGAGTCGTCGGGCAAGTCGCGTTGGCGTTCGCCGCGCTCTTCGCGTTCCTCACGGTATTCCATGCCGCGACGCAGTGGCGCCGTACAAGACGAGGAGCCACATACGATCTCGTCGTGTTCGATCCGATACGACTCGCCGCTGACGAGTTCATCGAGGTGTCAGTGCGCTTGATCACCGACCGCGTTGAGCTGGTGAAGACGTTCACCGATGAGAAGGACGTCGAGCAGGCGGTTGGCCGGTTGATCGACGATTTCAACGATGGCTATTTCACCTTCAAGAGCCGGGTGTCTCGCGCGGACAGGAGCTGGCCTTTCGACGATCTCACCGACGTAAATGACGAGGTGCTCGCGGTTCAGGACAAAATCACGCCCCTCCTCGCTACCCTTCCCGGTACCGACGTGCATTTTGCGGACGAGCTGCACGACGCGGTGGCAGAGGTGATCGCGGTGGCGCTCGAACACGCGCCGGCCTTGAAGAGGAGTCGGCTGAAGAGGCTACGCCGTTGGGCGGATGAGAAGGTTGCTGTCGCCAGGTCTGACGACCGCAGAAAAAGAATTCGTAGGAGGTGGACCCGTGACCATGATCTCGGGGCACCTCGACACCGGACTTCGAGCGATTAGCGAATGTCCGGAAGCCCCTCGTCGGTTTCCAGGATCTGCACCCCGAACGCGTTGAGCGACATCGAGACGAGCCGATAGGTGCTCACGGTCATCAGCGCGGACATGGTCTCACGCGTGTCGAACTCGGCGGTGATCGCCGCCCAGGTATCGTCCGAAACCATCACGTCGCGATAGAGCTCATCCGCGAAGGTGAGCAGGGTCGCCGAGAACGGGCTCCATCCATCGGCACCGGGTCCTTCGGCGATGCGCAGCGGCTCCAGCCCGTGGTCTCTCGCGCGACCCACACTGCCGACGTGTTTCGCCCATTCGTATTCGGCCCGGCAGTTCCAGCCGATGCGAAGAATGAGCAGCTCTCGGTCGTGGTCGGTCAGGGGCGACCCGTTCAGCACGAAACCGTACAGACCACCCTGGGCTTGGGACAGGCGCGGGTGACGGCTGAACGTCCGGCTGACTCGGAGCCCGTTCCCTTCGAGCGGCGCGATCCGCGGGCTGCTGAGCGGCGGCTCCCGGTCCGACACCGACACACGGTAGGGGACGTCGGTCGGCAACCGGTCGGTCGTCCAGTCGTCGGGCTGCACCCCCATGGCGTTGAACATCATGGAGCGCACCGTGGACTGGTTGACGTTCGTCACCGCCTCCACCATCTGGAGCAGGTTGTAGCGGACGCCCAGCGTCGTCCACGTTTGGTCGCTCACCGACGAGTTCTGGTAGAGCTCGTCGGCCAACCGGAGGTGAGCGGCGTCGAAGTCGTTCCACCCATCGGCGTCGGGCCCCACCGCGATGCGACGCAACTCGCCATCCGTGAGTCCAGCCGCGCGACCGTTCGAGGCGAACACCGACCACTGGTACTGGTTGTGGGTCAGCCACGCCGTCCGCAGCAGGAGAAGCGACCGATAACGTGGCTCCAACGCTGATTCCTGATCGAGAAACCTGTCAAACGACATGATCGCCTCGGCGAGCTGCGGCACGTGCAGCAGCGTCGAGAGCGCGTTCCCCACCCGTCCGTCCGGCGCATATTCCTGGACCAGCGCCCGCTGTCGATCGGTCCACTCTGATTCGGGGAGCGGGGCGATGCGGGGGGTGCTCAGGCGAACAGGCTGGCGGCTGCCCGGAGCATCCGGACGGGACTGAGCGAGAGCCGGCTCGACGGGCGAAACGAGCACGCTGAGCAAGAGGCACGCAAGCAAGCGGTTCATGGCAACCTCCGGGTGATCACCGTTCTTGGGAAAGCCAAGATCAAGGGCCCTTTGACGGGTCGGTGATACAGTGAGGGGCAGAACCAGCCCGGTCAACCGGATACCGGACCGGCCAACTCGATACCGGACCCGGAGAAGAGGATGCCTCGGACATCGGGCCTGCTTGAGACGAGGGGCCATGGGCAGAGAGCAGCTTACATGCTCACTGTAGGTGCTAACGTTTTCAGTGCACTTGTGCATTACTTTCACGTGGGGTAACATCGCCTTGCTGGTTTCCTAGTCCCCCAAAGAAAGATAGCTCATGGCAAAGCCCCCCCTACCGTTGATCGTGAAGTGGAGAGACCTCGCTCAAGAGGGTCGATTCTACACCGATATCGCCAACGTCTTCCCTGACTACACAGCTAGTCAGATCCGGCATTATTGTCTCGGGCACTCCGGTGCCAACGCCCCGGGTCCCATACAAGGGCTCAGGCGTTGGCCCGATAACCCCTGGCTCCAGGGGGAGAAGTCACCGCACGCCCTCCTGGAGGAAACGCAGGTCCGGGAGGTCCTGGACGACTGGGATGAGGAGGACGGCTACTGGCGCAACTCCGCCGGACACTGGGCCACCCTTCTGAGGGTCTCACCCAGTACGATTCTAGCGGCCCGGCGCGGCGACACGTGGAAACACCTCCAGCACTCGAACGCGGGACGTAAGAGGGAGAACTAGACGACCCGCCGCGGCGGTTGGGGATGAAAACCGCCCCGCTTGCTTGCGCCGTTGGCGCTACATATCACATGTTGACCGCGCTTAGCCTGCCCACCCTGGGCAGCAGAGCGGGTCGTCCACGACCCGGCCACCCAGCAAGACAGGAGGCTCCATGAGGCTGCGAATCTTCCCTACTTTGCTGCTGGCTGTAGCCTGTCTTCTGGGATCGCCGAGCCCGAGCGAAGCGCAGTGCGAGCCGGACGGCGAAGTCGAGTTCGTCTGCGGGCCGGTGAGCCCCGAGGACTTGGCCCCCGTGCCGCGGTCGCCCTGGATTTTGGTGTCGGGTATGGAGGACGACGGCTACCTCTATGCGACCGATGTGCGGGACCTCACGTCGAGCGTGCTCTTTCCCACGCCTCAGGCGCAGCCGCGCCACGACCGCGAGACCTACGGCTCTTGCCCCGGGCCGGTGACGGGCGGCTTCAGACCACACGGCCTGAGCCTGCGGCCGGGTGACAATACGACGCACACGCTTTATGTGGTCCGCCACGGCGAGCGTGAGGCGATCGAGGTCTTCGAGTTCGATGCCGACGTGGCGTCGCCGACCCTCGTATGGATCGGATGTGTGGTCGCGCCCGAGGGCGTGAGCATGAACTCGGTCGCCGCGCTTCCAGGCGGAGGATTCGTCGTCACGAACTTCCAGATTCCTGCCGGTGAGCTGTTGGAATGGCAGCCAGGCGAAGGCTGGGAGCGGGTGCCCGGCAGCGAGACCGCCGGTCCCAATGGTATCGTCGCCTCGGACGATGGACGCTGGCTCTACATCGGAGGGTGGGGCACCCAGTCGCTGATTCGACTGTCACGCGGGCAGACTCCGCCCCAGGTCAGTTCCGTCGATGTCGGCCACCACGTCGACAACGTTCGCTGGGCGCCGGACGGATCCCTGCTCGCCGCCGGCCACGTCGGTGCGACGCAAGCCTCCATCATTCAGTGCCTCGGACAGGGCCAGTGTGACGGCGTGAGCTCCGTGGTCACTCGAGTCGACCCCGATCGGCTCACGGCCCGGGAGATCATCCGGTATCCGTCGAACGACCTCTTGATCCTCGGAACCGTCGCCATCGAGGTCGGCGACGAGATCTGGGTCGGCGGCATCGCCGGCGGCAACCGAATCGCCAGATTCGCGCGATGAGTGAGCGTCGGAGATCGCCTAGAATTCTGGCGCTCGGCCTGGTCCTGGTCGTCACGCCCTTCCTGAGTTCGTGCGTGGGGGCTGGCGACAGTGACACCACACGCGCGAACGGCGGCGGCGGTGAGGTCCCGACGTTTACGGTCGACCCGTCGTGGCCTCTCGAGATGCCCGACAAGTGGATCATGGGCGCCGTGACCGCGGTCTTCGTGGACGCGCAGGATCACGTTTGGGTCACCCATCTCCCCGAGACGCTCACGCCCGAGGAGATCTCGGCCGTCCAGGATCCGCCGCTCGGGACGTGCTGCGTGCCGGCTCCCGTGGTGATCGAGTTCGATGCCCAGGGCAACGTGGTCCAGGGGTGGGGCTACCCGGCTACCCAGGACATCTCCGAGTTCCCGCGTAACGCGCACGGGCTCTTCATCGACCACAACGACTTCGTGTGGATCGGGACGTTTCGGCATCACCGTGTGATGAAGTTCACGCGGAGCGGAGAGCTGGTGATGCAGATAGGGGAATACGAGGTGACCGGGGGCAGCAACGACGAGAGTCTTCTCGGGGGGCCCGCGGGGATCTGGGTCGATCCTTCCACGAACGAGGTCTTCATCGCGGACGGGTACAGGAACCGGCGCGTGATCGTGTTCGACGGTGATACGGGGGCCTACCTACGTCACTGGGGTGCGTATGGGGAACGGCCCGACGACACGTACCGCTACGGCGATCGCGATCCGGCTGGCCCGCCGCCGCGCCAGTTTTCCACCCCTCACGGCCTCATTGGCTCGAACGACGGACTCATCTATGTGGCCGATCGCCGCGGCAATCGCATCCAGGTCTTCCAACAGAGCGGTGAGTTCGTGACGGAAAAAATCATCGCTCCGGAAACCCGTTCATCGGGCTCAGCGTTCGTGGTGGGGCTGTCGCCCGATGCAGACCAGGAGTGGCTCTACCTCGCGGACGGAACGAACCACAAGGTGTGGGTCCTGCGGCGATCCGACCTCGAAGTCGTCGGCGAGTTCGGGCGTGGGGGCCGCCAAGTCGGCCAGTTCCTGCGGCCCCACGGCATGAGCGTGGATTCGCAGGGCAACATCTACGTGGGTGAGGCCTCCACGGGGCGGCGCGTGCAGAAGTTCACGGTCTCGGGCGGCTGATCCCTTGATCGACCGCTGGTGAACCACTGGTCGACGAAGCGCTGCCTTGAAGAAGTCGGCGAAGCTCAGGCTAGAAGAAATGGGAATGCAAGCGATTGACGGCCTCGTGGAGGTCGACCTGTTGGATCACGAGCCCGATGTTGACCTTGATCGCCCCCTGACTGATCACCCGAACATGTACGCCCGCCTCAGCTAGCGTACCCAGCACCTGCGCCGCGATGCCATGGGTGTGTGCGATCCCTTGGCCGACAACACAAATCAGCGCATGGTCGGGCTCGACCGTCACGTCACCCAACTCGCCAAGCTCCTCGCAGAACGACGGCAGATGGTCGGCGCGATCCGCGGTCATCGTGATCGACACCTCGGACGTAGCGACCAGATCCACGTCGACCTCGTGGGCCTCGGCGATGCGAAACACCTTGGCGAGGAACCCGTGCTGCTGCAGCATCGGTGGGGAGACGAGGTTGACCAGATGAATGTCGTTCTTGTGCACGACCGCGCGGACGGGGGCGCCGGACTCCTCGTACGCCGACAAGATGACCGTCCCGGTGTTGTCGGCGTTGTTGGTGTTCAGAACCCGCACGGGGATGGACTTCTCCATCGCCGGCAGGATCATTGCCGGGTGGAGCACCCTGCCGCCGTAGTAAGCGAGCTCACTCGCTTCGCCAAAGCTCATGGTCGGGATCTGCCGCGCGTCCTTCACCAGTCGCGGATCGGCGGTCATCACCCCGTCGACGTCGGTCCAGATCTGAATCTCCGAGGCATCGAGCGCGTTGCCGAACAGAGCCGCCGAGAAGTCGGAACCGTTTCGGCCCAACGTGGTGATGTTGCCGTCGGCGTCGCGGCCGAGGAAGCCCGTCAGGATCGGGATACCCTCGATCTTACTCATGTTCTCGGCGATCCGACCATCGTCCGCAAGAGGTCGCGCGCGCCCGAAGTTGGCGTCGGTACGCAACCCGATCTCGAACGCATCGACCGCCTGGGCCTCCATCCCTTGCTGCTTGAAGTAGGCCGCGACGAGGCGCGTTGAACAGCGCTCGCCAAAACTCAGCAGGAGATCTCGGACCCTGGGACTGGCCTCGGACACGAGGGCCATCCCTCGCACCAGGTCGGCCATCTCGCCGAGCTGTTCGTCGAGGAGGTCGACCGGCAAGTCGAGATCGTTCAGGAGTCGGCGGTGGAAATCCTCGATTTTGGAGACGTCGGCGTCACCACCGGGGGCGGTTCGAGCGACCTCAACGAGGGAATTCGTCACACCCGCGTGAGCCGAAAGCACGAGCACGGGGTCTCGGTCCATGCGCTCGCTGACGATGCGGAAGACGTTCTGGATGGATTCCGCGGTTCCCAGTGAGGTTCCGCCGAACTTCATGATGATCATCGTTCTCGACCTGGGACGGTTCTTGTTCTAGTTGATGGCCTGCAGGGCCGTGGATAGGAGGACTTGAGGCAACCTAACCGAAGCATCGAGGAGCTTCCTCTCGCTTTTACACACAACTCGGGACTTGACCAAACGGATACCGGCACCTGTTTACTACCGAGAAGACGGCCACCTGCGAACGATGGGGGTGGCCGTTTCTTCCTTGGCTTGGCCGGGGGCGGAGTAATTTTAGGGGTTTTGTTTGATTATGTCGTGGGTACAGTTGGTTCGCAGTCGGATCGTGTGAGCTGTGTCGGCCCACTCCCACGTAATGCGGTTTGCCCTATCCACATAGGACTCGAATACGCCCTTGGTTCCCTGAACCTTGTGGGTCTCGAGCCCTGGATATTTAGGATCAAGACCAAGGAGCAGGAGTGCTCGATCAATTCTCTCCTTCATCTCGTCGGTCTTCTTTCTATACCTACGCTTAAAGTTTGCCGTGTATTCTATGCTCGGCATTACTCGGGGGAGCGAAGCGCCACGATGGCATCGTTCATCGACGTGAACTGCTCAATACGACCAGCAGCAATATCGGCATCCGCCTGCTTCTCAAAGGCCTGCCACTCGGGGGTCCAATAGTACGCCTGAGAGTTCGGCACAAAAAACACATTTCCGGGAAGGACAGGCGCAGAAAATACCTTCGTTTCTACGCTCGCAACATACTCATGGGAACTTGTGGCCGTCGTCGATCCTGCCACCGATACTGAAATTAGGCTGGGCACTATTGGGCGTCCTTTTGTTTGCGGTACCGCTTCAGGCTGTCCTGAAAAACCTTGATGATATTCTCCATGTGGGCCTCGGTGACGGCCATCCTGGCGACCGGCGTTACACGAACCGCCTCAACCGCATCGATTTGTTTTCTGACCTCCGCCGCAGTACCAACCAGAATCGGGGGGTTGGTGAACCCAAAGCTCACGATAAAAAGGTCTTCGTGGATCTGGCAAATGGTGTTGGTCACCGACCTAACCGGGGTATCCTCTAGTCCCACCCAAACAAGCGATATTGCTTTTTCGACTGGTTCCTTTGGTGCCTTGGTAGGCTTCTTCTTTGTGGTTGCCATTGGGGTCCGACGTCCTCTGTGCCAGGGTGTACTTCAATATAATATCGGACGTTCCGTCGAAGACGCTGAATATCCCTGAGCCTGGGAGGTGGCTAGGATGCGCCCCAGTGGCCAGAAATGCAACCCGCATCCTATCCAACCAATGTCAACGCCTGCGGGGGCCCTTCAGCCCTCCTCGCTGGTCTCGGCTGGTCTACCTTCCGGGTCCGCTTCGCGGAATTACACCTCGCCGCCTCGGCTCGAACCTCAGGACGAATCCGCACCAGCCTGTTGAAAACGCCCCCGGGGCTAAAGCCCCGAGGCCGTTTCCAGTACGCCCGGCCGGATTCGAACCGGCGACCTCTGCCTCCGGAGGGCAGCGCTCTATCCAGCTGAGCTACGGGCGCAACAGCGGATGCACGGAATAAGCCGAGTTCTGTCCTCCGCCGAAGCGGTGGAAGGGTCATTTATCTGGGACCGACATTGCTGACGGCCTCGTGCGGCCTACCCGGGACTCAGGTGGAGCGAGCGACTCCTCGTCCCTTATTTGGCCTTGCTCCAGGTGGGGTTTACCGTGCGACCTCCGTCTCCGGCGGCCCGGTGCGCTCTTACCGCACCCTTTCACCCTTGCCTGTGCCCCGAAGGGCCATCGGCGGTTTACTTTCTGTGGCACTTTCCGTCGCCGGCCGAAACCGACGCCCGGGTGTTACCCGGCACCCTGCTCTACGGAGCTCGGACTTTCCTCCATCGGCACCCCTAAGGACCCGACGGCGACCCTCACTTCGCACATCCTTGTGTCTGTAGTCTACCTGTATCGGTAGCCGGGAACAACGGCCCTCGGAGCCTCAAAACGTCCAAAACACACCGGCGGTAATTTCGTGGTCCGAGTACGTTACAAACTGGTGGCTGTCCTGATCAAACCTGTACTCGCCCCGTACCCCGATGTTATCCGTGGCCCAAAACCGGATGCCGAGTGGGAATTGCAGGGTCGAACTCGTGATGCTACCGGCCGAGGGGCCCTCGTCGTACCGGCCGAAAAATCCGGCCGAGATACCCACGTAGGGCTCCAACCGACCCAGGGTATATCGGAACTGAACGCCCAACGTGACGGTGACAAGCTTGACCCGTTCAGCCGATAGGTCGGGATCGAACATCCCCTGGGCGTTAGTCCGAATCTCGGGCCGGGTGTAGGTCGTGCTCGCCTCGATGCGCGCCCACTTCGACAGGGGCCGGTCGGCCCGCGCCGCGATGATTGGGGAGCCCTGGTCCCCTGACAGCTCGTAGTTGAAAACCCCGGCGGCCAAGCCCACCGTCCAGCTTTCACGGGTGGGTCCTGAGGTTTGGGCTTGCAAGACTGCGGGCGACACTGCAATGAGAATTCCGACGGCGCAAGAGAACAACGCCGGCGACGTGGTACCCCATTTCGGGAGGCGGGCCGATGGGCCTTGCAGGCGTTTGGAGGTGCAGAGGTTCATTCGCTAAAGTAGCAAACCCCGGAGTCGTGGGAAGTCCACTGCCCGCGCCGACTTATTCCCGCTGCCGACAACCCCCTAAGGGCGGTGAAAACTGCACCCGCGTATCCCAAGGCTTCAGGGGAAGCCCAACGTGTACAAGCAGAGGTTGTTCATGAGCTTGGGACAATTCGACCTCGACGCTGACGGTCAGATAACATGGGTGCCGCAGGGTCATCAGGTAACGGCCCTCCTCCGGCAGTTCATGGATCGCGTAATTGCCATCGCTACGGGTCACGGATCCGATGTCGAGCGCGGCGAAGGAGACCTGGGCACCCCCCACCGGATTCTGGGTTTCCGCGTCAGTCACTACCCCGAGCACCATCCCAGCGTAGTCGTCGTCATCAGGGCTGACCGACTGGCCCCCAGGTGCGGCCATGAACGTGGTTAATAAGACGGCCAGTGCTGTTCGACTCATGAGCGTAGACCTCCAATGAGGAGCTTGAGGTTGTCCCAAAGTTAAGGTGCGCGGTCGGTGAAGCAAGCGCGAAGGGTCTGAATCGAATGAGGCGTTTCGCCCATATGAGGGCTCATACCCCGTTAGATTGTTCTTCTTGATATGGATCCGGTTAGCAGGAATGGGGCTTTCATGTTAAGACTGAAGACGCCACGGGACCCACCACGCGGCCCCGTCGATGCGCCACGAACCCTCAGATGAGACCAGAGTGAACGCAGTCACAACCGCCGAAGCCCGACCTGATGTGCTGAAAGCCCTCCGTTCCCTGGGGGGGCGCGGTACCTTGGGAGATGTGGTCTCCAGCGTAGGCTTACCGCGAGACCAGGTCGAGGACATCCTCAAGAGCCTCCTGGAGTCGCACCAGGGGCACCTCGAGGTATCCGAGTCGGGAGAATTGGTTTACCTCTTCGACCGCAAGCTGATCCGGCGAGATCGGGTTCCCACGATCCAACGGCTCAGGAGCGCGGCGAAGAAGATACTCACGAGCGCGTTCAAGGGCTGGATCGTGGCGATGCTCGTCGTCTATTTCGTGGTCTTCGTGGTGCTTGTCATCTTGGCGCTCGTCGCGATGTCCAGGGGCGGCAACCGCCGGAGTGGCGGCGGAGTCTTGGGACGAAGCGCTGGCCGGCATCATGGGCACTTCCACTTCCCGAGTTTCTGGCTTTGGTACTACATATGGACGCCGCGCTGGCGGCTGGGCAGTCCCTACTACGGCCGCCGCTGGGAGGCCACGCTCGAAAAGGACGCCCGACCTCCGTTCTACAAGAAGGTCTTCGCGTTCGTCTTCGGGCCGGACCGGCCGGAGCCGACCCGGAAGCAGCTCGACCGCGGCACGCTGCGCCTCATCCGTGCCCGAAAGGGGGCGCTCACTACGGCCGAGCTCGTCGAGCATACGGCAATGGCGCTGCCGGACGCGGAAGAGGAGATGGGACGGCTCTTGGGATCGTACGCGGGAGAGCCCACTGTTTCCCGGGATGGGGAGCTCGTCTACACCTTTCCTGAGCTCATGACGAGCGCTCACGGGGCAGTGAAGGCCCGAGAACCGAACCCGGCCTGGATGCGGATGGAGTATCCGCTGGAGCTTACAGGCAACGAGAAGAAGCATGACGCCGTCATCGTCGGGATGAACGGGTTCACCTTGGTGGCAGCCGCCACCGCACCGGGGTTCATCATTCCACAAGTCAGCTCGTATTACCCCTCGCTCGCCTGGCTCGGAGGTACCGCTGGGTTCTGGGGGCTGGTTATCATCCCCGTGGTCTTCAGCGTTCTCTTCTTCTCGATCCCGCTCCTCCGCGTCCTGGGTGTCCGCCGCGAGAACCGCGCGCGCGAAGCCCGTAATGTGCGGAGGCAGGTCCTAGGACTCGTCTACCGAGAGGCACTCACCGGGGGTGGCGCGGTCACCGTCGAAGCGGCGACCGCGCACGTACAAGCGAGGATGAAGGATCGCACGGTGGATCCCGGGGCGGTCGAAGCGGCTCTGCACCAGCTGGCGGCCGAGTTCGATGCGGACGTGTCGGCCGGCGAATCGGGAGAAGGCTCGCTTCGCTTCTCGTTCCCCGCCATTCGGAAGCAGTTCCTGGCCAGCGAGACGGTCCGGCGCCGGCTCAAGCTCGAGGAAGGTAAGATCGGCAAGGTCGTCTACTCGAGCGCAGATTCGGCGGAGGAGGCGTCCGAGCGGGATCAGGCCGCCTTTGACCGTGAGTTGGCTGCCAACGTGGACCTGACGGCCTACCTACCCTCGCCCGATCGAGCAGGGTTCGAGGACGAGTTCGAGATCGTCGCCTTCGAGGAAGAACTCAAACGCCGGGCCGCGGCCAAAGTTTAGCAGCGACGGGGGTCAGTGGGTCATCGTGTACAGGATGATGTTGATCCCCAACGCGTAGGCCTTGGGAGAGAACAGGAAGAAGAACTCTTCGTCCTCCCCCTCCCTCTCCCAGCCATCGGCGATGTCGGTGTTGTGGGACATCAGAACCATGATCCGCCCTTGGGCGTCCCGGATACCCCTGAGGTGCGGCACGGCGCTGGCGGAGCCCCGCTCCGATGTGGACGAGCCCCGTCCGCTAGAGCGCCAATATTGAATGGACGGTATCTGGGGCACGTCGTCCACCTCGTACAACGCGTTGAAGATCCGGTCGCCTGGGCGGATGTCCTCGATCAGATATTCGGCCGGCGGAAGCGCCTTGCTGATCTCTCGAACCCAATTACCCCATGCAAAGTCACCCCAAAAATCGTCGACCCAGAGAAAACCTCCCCGCTTGAGATACTTGCGGAGACGCGCCGCCTCATCCGAGTCGAGTGCCATCGTCCCGACGTCTGACATGAAGATGAACGGGCACTGAAAGAGGTCATCATCGGTGAAATGTACGACGAGATGTTCGGGGCGCCCCCGTGAGTTCGTCCTGATCGGCGTCTTGGTGAGTTGGGAGAGCCGGAGCATGAGGTTCCGGTCGGCATCCGGATAGTCGGTGCGCCAACCCTGGCCCAGCGCCTCGCTGCGCACTTGCCTGTACTCGACCCGGCAGAAAGTGAAGGCCCGTCCGGAGGGGTCCACAAAACCCTCGGGGCTTCCCGAAAATCCGCGGGAGGCCCTCAGGCGCTGGTCGAGCCCCTGCGCAGCCGAGACGTGGGCCGTGCCACCCGCCAGGGCCATCAGTCCGAACGCCATGACGCTGCACCGGATCCATCCGCCGCGTCCCACTTCAGTCATCCCGTCTCCTCATCTTTCCCCAACGTTCGATCCCAATACAAGATATCCTCTGACGTCGCAGAAGAGAGCCCCTCACGCCGTGTACCGGCCCAGCCCTCTCGATCTCAGCACCGTTTGGTCCTTCGTAATGATCATCCCCTCGATTCCGTCGAGACGGTCGAGAAGCTCCATCCCCTCCCCTGGACCGAGCACCAGCGTGGCGGTCGACAACGCGTCCGCCGCCATCGCGGAGGGAGCCACCACGGAGACGCCGCTCGTATGTTCGGGCGACGACCCGGTCCGAGGGTCGAGGATATGGTGCAAGCTCATATCCGGCGTGAGGAACTGCATGTAGTCACCGGAAGTGGCGACGGATTCGCCCTGAAGCCGAACGACGCCAAGGCTTCCATCCGGAACGCGGGGGTCCTGAAGGGCGATCCTCCAGGCGTCCCCTCCGAGGGCCTCCCCGGCCGACGCCATGTCGCCGCCGGCGTTGACCAACACCCTCTCGGCGCCCCGCTTGCGGAGAACCTCGACGGCCCGGTCCACGATGTATCCCTTGGCGATCCCGTCGAGTGTCACTGCCATCCCGGCCTTCTCGAACGCGATCTCGCCGTCGCTCACCCGGACGTGCTCGGATCCGACGAGCGCCAGCGCCCGCTGGATCTCCTCTCGAGGAGGGGCGACTCCGGTCTCGGCAAAGCTCGAATAGTAGAGGTTGAGCAAAGGGGCGATCGTCATATCGAACGCACCGGCGGTCAGCGCCCAATAGTCGATCCCCTTCCGCACCACTTCGAGCAACTCCCGGGGCGGAGCACGAACCACGCCAGTCTCGTTGAGACTCCACACGGGCGTGCCCACGCGGTGCCGGCTCAGCAGGCTCTCGAGCCGCTCGATCTCGTCGAACGTGCTGGCCACCATCATCCGTGCGGCTTCGGCGTCTGGATGAACGGCGGAAATCGTGACCAGTGTGCCCATCTGGGTACGCGTCTGCCGCACCCGGTGTAACCCGGCACGCTCCAGGGCAGCCCGAAGCAGGCCGCCGCCGAGTACTGCCGACACGCCCACGGTTGCGGTGATCCGCAAAGCCTGGCGCCGGGGAAGGCTGCGGCCGGGTGTGTCTGACATAGCGCCTCCCTACCGAGCCGTGGTTTCCAACTGGACCAGTCGGGATCGAACGTCGTCCATGTCGTGTCGACACACACCTGCCTTCTCCAACAACTTGGTCTCGCAAACGTTACAGCGGACGCACTCTTTGAAGTCGATCTCGGGTCCGCGGATGGCGCCGGTCGGACATGCCTGTTCGCACACCTTGCAGGGGACACACTGCTCCACGCGCCGGATCCGGAAGATCGACAGGAAGGAAACGACGCCCAAGGCGGCGCCCAGAGGGCAGGCGTACCGGCAATAAAAGCGCGGCACCACGGCCGACGCCACAAGAAACCCACCAGCGATACTCAACAAGAGAGGCGACGTACTCAGGTAGAAGACCGTCCCGAAGGGCTCGAAATACTGATAGACGGAAATCTGGGCCGGCACCGCCGCCAGGCCGACGATCAGGAGCAGAATCCCGTACTTGAGGTAGATGGCTCGGTCGTGGACTCGCTGGGGGAGGGCCCGCTGAAGACGGCGCGGCACGATCCACGTGATCAAGTCCTGCAAAGCGCCGAACGGACACAGAAATCCGCAGAACACCCGGCCCCAGAGAAGGGTCGTGACCACGGTGAACGCGATCATGATCAGCAGCGCCATATCCCGGAGGTAGACGCCCGGACCCACGATGATTCCACTGGTGATATGCGAGACGGAGAGGAAACCACCGTCGAAGAATCCCAGATAAACGAGCATCACGGCAAGCGTGACACCCCGTATCCACTCTTTCTTCGCGAAGAAGGCGTACAGGACCAGAGCCAGAAGGAGAAGGAGGCGAACCACGGGAGCCCACCGGGTCTCGAACAACAACCGAGACAGGGCGGTTTCATCCTCGAAATCCTCGAAGGTCGAAAAGTCCAAGCCGGGGATATCCTGGGACGCCGCCGGCCCGGTTGATGCGTCGGCGGCGACCGACGCGTCGGTCGGCTCCACCGACAGATCGAGGACCCCTTCCGGGACGGTCAGTTCAAGGGACGGGGTGGACGGCTCGGCTGGCGCTGAAGCAACGGGCTCCACGGCAAGCGCCTCCGCATCCGCCTCCTCATCCGCCGATCCCGCCGAGGCCGACGCGGTCCCGGTGGCTCGTACGGGGACCGCACCTGATCCGTCGACGCGGGCGCCGGCCGATCCACCGGCGGGCCCGTCTGTGGAGACGCCGGCCGATCCGTCCGCGGCGACGCCGCTCGATCCGTCCGAGGCAGGGTCCGACCCGTCCGCGGCGACGGGGGCCGACGCGTTCGCCGAGACTGCCGGCTCCACAGCGGGCGACTCCTCCACACCCGGCCCCGGAGCACCCCCGTCTGCGGCGACCAATTCCGGAGCGGCAGCTCGCTCACGGACAGCCGCCAGCACCTCCTCCGGAACCACGTATTCCATGCTGGACTCAGGGTTGGTCCGGTCGTTGTAGACCACCGTGAAAGGCTGTTCGAGATCGATCGCGCCGTCCATCCGCATGATGAGCGTGTATTGGACCTGGTCGGCTGCCTTGCCCTCATACGGCGTTCCCAAGAAGGTGACCCGCCTACTCGGAACCGGGTAAACCTCCCCACCTTGGCGGATCGCGAACCCGTTGCTGCGGAATCCCGCAACCGCGCTACCGTCGATGCCGACGAGCATCGCGTGATTGTCGCCCCTCAGGCCATCCACCCGCTCGCTTATGTCTTGGTACCTCACCAAGCCCATCAGAAGGCCCCCGAGCGCCTCGTCCCCCATATACGCGAACGAGAGATCCAAGCCTGCCCCGTATCTCTCGATCGCCATGATTCGGATGAAGCCAGTCGAAATCATCTGCAACCACGTGAGGTCCTCGAGCGCCCCAGCCGAGGCGGACGCGGTCGACTCGCTGGGCTGCAGGTAGGCGAGCGCCACCCGCCGGGCCGAGTTACGGATGCCGCGGAACATGGCTGTGGTCGATATCGAGGCGCCGCTGACGCCGTCCAAGTCCCTACGTACTTGGAACCTCTCGCCGATGTGCTTACCGGCGAGCTGCTCCATGAGGCGTCCACGCCTCAGAAAGTCCCCACGTGAGCTACTGAGCGACTCTCGGTAATCGACGATGTGCGCGCCCGTGAGATGCCCCGTCAGATCCATCCCGACCAACACATCGATCCGGCCGCTGTAGCCGTACTGGATGGGTGGCACATTCGCGGTCAGGTACACGTAACCGATCACACTTCCCGGTGATCCGTCCGCGCCGGTCCCGTACGCGGTGTACACGGGTGGGAGGCCTGCCTTCACAGAGAAGCTGTCGGCCGCGGGCATCACCGACTGGATCATCTCGGCGTCGACTGTTTCGCGGTACTGGGCGGAGGCAGACGAGGGGGCCACCAGGAGGAGAGATCCCAGTGCCCACAGACCCACCCACAGGACGGTACGTGAAATTCTCATTGCACGGCCCCAACCGCTCATTGTCCTTACGTGATCCATCGTCCTCCCGCGGGTGACTTCACCGAGATTCTCCCGGGCGGAGTGATTTCTAGGTCTCTATCAACGGGTAGTCAAGCCAGGCCCGGGGCGAATGCCGTCTTGCCCCCCAGGCCAAGGGGCTACATGCTAGGCTAGTTGAAGTTGGAACCTCCACTTGGATTTGCCGACAGTAATGTCGTCCCCGCCAGGATGATTTCCATACCCGACCCCGCGCTCCAGCGAGCCGCTCTGATCGTGTTGCTCCTTTACGTTGGGGCCTTCCTCGGCTCCTCCTTCTGCGTTCTCCATACGTCCCATACACAATCGGGCATGAACGGTCCCGCCACCCACGTATCGTCTGCGATGGCCACGCACGTGTCGTCTTCGGTTGCAACCCATACGTCGTCTGCGATGGCAACCCACACGTCGTCCGCGATGACAACCCACGTGTCGTCTTCGACGGAAGCGCACGCACCATCTTGGGGGGCTGGGCCCGATCCGTCTCAACAACACTCGGGCACGACAGGACCGGCTCACACGGGCGTGTGTGCCGCGGTCTCCTGCGCGTCGGCCATCACGGCTACCCCCGTTGACGACCTCGGGCCGATGAACCGGGTCTCGCGTGCCCAGGTGGCGTACTTCACTGGAACAGTCCCGCCCGACGCCGAAATGGTGCTTCCCCCTCCTCGTTTAGGCTGAGTTCGAACGAATTCTCGAACCAAGCTTAAAACGAGGAGGTAAAGTTGCAGTGCACCGATCATGGCCTCGGCCGCCGAAATCACGACTCGCGTAGGCGAATCGCCCCCGTAGCGGTTCTCCTCATCACTCTTGCGGGGAGCTCCTGTTCCGGAGTGACACCCCGCAATAGCCAGTTCTACCTTCCGGGGAATTACAACTTCGCGTTCTACGACACACACACGAGAGCGGCTCAATCCTTTTACGCCGCCCATGTGGCCCACTTCGGCATCTACGAGGTCGCGCTCACGAAGGGTGAAGACAACACGGATGCCTTCGCCGAGTTGGAGGCCCGCATTCGCGGGTTGGTCACAGACCCGCCGAAGTTCGAGCCACCCGCGGAGCTCATCGCCCCTGCTTGGTCGAGGATGGCTCATCCGACCGGGCGTACCATGGACTGGACGCACCACCTCCACAGCCAGCTCTACGACATACTCACGGATCCTTCGATCACCGAAAAGAAGGCGGCTGGCGAACGGGCCATCGCGTATTACCTGTCGAACGCCGAGGCGGCTTTTTCCACCCGAGGATACGGACACCGGTGGATGATGGGTGGAGGAACGTGGGCCGGGGTTTTCGCCCGTAAGTATCCGGACATCAACGGGATCCTTTGGTCCTACCACTGGCACCATGCGGCGGTGTACGAAGCCCTCATGGAATCGACCCCCGAGGCGCAGGCGAGAGAGCTCGACCGGGTCATCGACTTGTTCGTGGATTCGGTCCTCGCCAATCCTCCCGAGTACATGCCCCTCGCGGCGGAGGTGGCCCCTCGTTTTTCCAAGATGTTTCCAGCCGCCGCACAGATCTTCGACAACCTCCACATGATGCACGACATCACCAACGACATCATGGTGGACGAACGCCTCAGCCGGCAGGAGAAGGAGGCGGAGATCAACCGGTTGCTCCAAAACCAGCTTTACTCCACGCAGAACTCCATGGTGGCGCCGGGGATAACAACGATGGCGGACCACACCATGGGGCCGGGTTCGATGCGTGTACCAACGCTGCTTCCCGATGGATCGTGGCTGCCGCAGGGCCACCCCGAGTCGCAGATGGTTCCCATGAGCCAGTTCATGATGCCCTTGCTGCCCGACTCGCTGCCCGAGGGGGTGGGACGATGAGCGCCCCGGCACGGGCGCCGGCCTTGCTGTTGTTCGCCGTCGTCGCAGTGGGGGTGCTTTGGGGCCGGGAAGCGACCGCACAGGAGGATTTTCGCTCCCTGGATGGGGGCCGGCCTCTCAGGGTCACGGACGCATATCCAAAGAAATATCTGGAGTGGGAAGTTCAGTTCGGGGCGCAAGGTGGCTGGGCGGAAGAGGGCTCCAATTCGCTCGGGGGCGCCTTCGTGCTGGAGACGGGTCTGTTTCGGAACTTCGAGATCGGCGCAGGCCTGGAGGTGGCCAGGGAGGACGACGGAGCGAATGCCACAAGCGGGCTCGAATCTCTGCAGGTCCAGGCCCTCTACAACCTCAAACACGAGGGATGGACGTGGCCCGCAGTGGCCATTCAGGCGGGTGCGGAGGCCCCCGGGGGATCTGATCTCTCCCGAGAGGATTGGGGCTGGGGGGCCGATCTGCTCCTCACGCGAAGCTTCGCCAACCTGCTCCGGATACACGTCAACGGGGGGTATGCCGTAGCGTCGGATGTCGACGGCGGCGACTACTGGAGGGGCGGCGTTGCCCTCGACATCCCGATGGGATTCAGCAGCCGGCTGATCATGGGCGATCTATACGCAGAGATTCCGGTGGGTACCGGCCCCACTCGCACCTGGGCCGAACTCGGGACCCGCATACAGATCTCCAATCTCACGGTGATCGACGTGGGGCTTACTACGCGCCTGGACGAGTGGAACCGCGGCACGGCCAACGTCCAACTGGTGCTCGGAATCAGCCGCGTGTTCGGGATCGGAGGGCTGGTTCGAGTGCCCGAGTACCCTGATCCGAGAATCCGGTAACGTGCGGTGCCCGGTGGTCTCGGCGCCCTCAGTAGCGAAGCAGGTACTGAAGTTTCACGAAGATCGCGCGATTCGTGCGCCGTAGGTTCCCCGTAAAGAAAAGTTGCTCCTCGATCCCGTTGCCGTCCGGATCTCCTTGGATGAGGTTGGCCTGCCGGTAGTGGTCGTCGTAACCGAGGAAGAACACGGTTCCCGCGTTGATCCGATACGTGCCGAGCAAGTTGAAGTCGAGCTCCCTGTCCAGGGAATTGAACTCAATGATGTTGCGGAGCCCCAGCTTCTCGGTGATCTGAAACGTCGTGGTGGCGCGCAGGATCTTGACGTCGAACTCCTCGATGCCGTCGATGGTCAGTCGGGTCGTGCTCAAGCTGAGTCTCGTGGAAAGACTCGACGTCGGTCGCACCGAACCGTTGACGCTCCAAGCGACCTGGTGGCCGAGGGTCGGATCCGTAGTGTAGAGAATCTGGTCACCCACCCTGACGTTGGCGCCGAACGAGAATGAACGGCTGGCGTTCACGTTCCCCCGTATGGAGAACCCCGTCTTGTCGAAATTCGTCCCGAGGAACCGCTCCATGTTCCGATTCATGCCGGCGCCGAAGCTGATGTTACCGGCCAATGAGAAGTTCAGACCGAGATTGAGACCTCGGTCCTGGAGTACTTGGTTGAAGTCCCAATTCCGAATGACCGTCACCTGGGGACCCCAATTGATGATCGTGCTCTGGGGCCAAAACCGGTACGAAACGTTCGCCATAAGGCGCTGTTCGTCCGTTCGGCGTACGAATCCGACGTCGGTGCCAAAGTCCGGAGAGATCTGATAGGACGCGAGGAACCAGCTCAGGTGGCGTCCGCTGTGGCGGATGCCGAGGTCCAGCATGCGACCGGTACGCTCGACCCCACCCGGATCCTGCAGCCAAGTCCGAATGGCGCGACCCGAAACCGAGGTGGTCGAGTTCAGCCGGAAGTTGGCGTCGGCCCCGACCAACCGACTGTAACCGTCCAGGAACTCTCGATCCGTGAAAATGGCGCCGATGTTGGACTCGGTATACAGGTCGTACCGCGTTCGGCCGATGAACGTTTGGGCGCGCTGATCGAACGCCGGGTCAAATTCGTCCTCCACCTTCCCGGGGGCGCGGTCGTTCGCCGCCAGCACACCGATCGAAAGGCCACCCGCTTTGCCGGTCAGCTTCGCGCCGTAGTCCGGATCCACAATCGTGCGGGTGTGGACCAGCGTCACCAGCGGCGAAAAGTTGAAGATCTCCGCCCCTTCTACAAAAAAGGGCCGGAGCTCGGGGTAGAATATGGGAAAGCGTTGGTTCACCTCGATCTGCGTGCGGTCCGACTCGATCTGTGAGAAGTCCGGATTCACGGTGAAGTCGGCGGTCAGATTCGACGTGACCCCGTACTTGACGTTCACCCCAGCGTCGGGATCGGTGTCCAGGTGGACGAACCCGGGAACGGTCGGATCGATGGCACCGTACCGGATGGTCGTGAAGGTCGGCAAAACCTCGATGTTCCGGCTGGTGGACAGGTTGACCATGCCGTCCAGCACGCCCATCTGCGCGAAGAAGCTCGACTCGTCGCGAGACATCGGCGCCCAGACCTGGTTCTCCTGATCCTTACCCTTGACCTCGCGAACGATCTGGAACCCCCACCGGTGCACCTCGTCGCGAGCCCGGCTGGGGTACCGTAGGCTCTTGAAGGGGATCGCCATCTCTGCCGTAAATCCGTCCTCCACGATCTGTGCACCGGTCTCGAACAAAGCGTTCCACGAGCGATCCGCAAACGGAATGCGCCCACCGGAACCCCCACCCCCCCCCCCGCAGCCCCCGCCCCCCCCCCCCCCCCCGAACCCACCCCCCCCCACCC
>JADFNK010000052.1 GCA_022563405.1 Gemmatimonadota bacterium
TTGTCGTCGAACCGCTTCATCGGGAGCTCACCCCCCCAGAGTGCGGTGTACGTGGTCGGGTCGTCGATCGTGAACTGATACAGGATCGTCTCTTCGTCTACACGGCTGAACCGCTCGATCACCTTCAAATTCTCCGAGGAGTTGCCGCGGAACCGCTGCAGAGGATGGATGTTGGTCGTCTCGACCACGAGCACGTCACCCTCCCAGTGGCCCCAGGAGTCACCCATCCACGGGCGTATGTGTGGGGGCAGCCGGGGGCCGTCACCGATCTTGATGATCCGAGCGTCGTGGACCATCTCGGCCATGATCAAGACATGGTCGGCGGTCTGTACGATGGTATAGTTGTTGTTGTAGCCGCCGTTGGGCAGCATCGGGGGACCGGCATTGGAGCCGAAGGACACGAGACAGCGCTCGGCGAGTGGCCTCATCTCCGGGTGGTCGTACTGGGCGAATTGGCGCCTGGGCTGCATGTACTCGGTTCTGCGCTCCCGAGCCTCGGCCGTCACGTCGGGCACACGACCATCCGGCGGGTTGGTGACGAGAGAGGCTCTGGGTTCGCCATTCACGATGGCCACTCGCGAGCCCCGGTCCCAATAGACTTCGTTGTACTCCTGGCCGGCCAGCCCGAAAGACGCCCTCCCGCACGCGGCCGTCCCCGGCGCAGCGGGGCAATCACCGTCGGTCTGCTCGAGCTCGGCGACTTCCTCCCACGTGTACACCGGGGGGGTGTCCGCACGGCGCGTGAACGGAGTGAGCGTCGCGTTCGTCCAGTTCCCCTGAAGGTCGGGATGGCCGTCGGGTGTCCTGGGGACTTCCCAGTCTCCGGCGTCCGAGGATCGAGCCTGCGCCGCCGCCGTCGAGACGACACCGTCTGCTGCAAACGCACAGAAAACGGCGAGAAGTAACAGAATACGATTGCTCATTTCGATCTCCATTACGGCGTGATCCACGCCACACTGCCAGCTTCGCCGAGGCACGATGTAGTAGACGAGCCGCCGGTCAGGTCAGCGTCCGCACTCACTCACGCCTGGCGTCACTCGCCCCCTGCGCTTCCAATCTCTCCTGATAACGCGCCCCGCTCAGTACACTCGCCAGACTGTAATTACCCTCGTGACAAGCGTACTCGAAGACCTTGTCGTTGAACCTGTTGTAGGGGATCTCTCCTCCCCAGGGCTGGGTGTACATCGTCGGGTCGTCGACGGTGAACTCGTAGAGGAACGTGTTTTCATCGACCCGCGTGAAACGTTCGGTCACCTTCATGTCTTCCGAGGCGGGGATTCCCTGGAACGCCTGTGTGGGATTGATGTTCGTGGTCTCGACGACGAGTACGTCGCCTTCCCACCGACCCCAGGAGTCGCCGAACCACGGCCTCATGTGTGCAGGCAGCCGGTTGGGTTCACCGAGCCGGATGATCCGCACGTCGTGCACCATCTCCGCCTTGATCATCACGTAGTCGGCGGTCTGTACGATGGTGTAGTTGTTGTTGTACGCCGTGTTGGGGATCATCGGGGGCCCAGCACTGGAACCGAACGAAACGATGCAGCGCTCTGCGAGCGGTCGAAGCTCCGGGTGGTCGTATTGGTTGAATTGGCTCCGAATTTCCCGGTTCTCCTGGAGGCGGCGCTGGCCCTCGTCCGTGAGGGGCGGTCGGCGCCCGTCCGCTGGATTGGTGATCAGAGAGGTCCTGTATTCGCCATTGACGATGGCTATCCGCGAGCCACGATCCCAATAGACCTCGCTGTATTCCTGGCCCCGGAGCCGAACCTCGGCGCTCCCGGTTGTACTCTCCGGCCTTCCGCACGCGACGGTCCCCGGGTTAGCGGGACAATCACCATCTGGCTGCTCGATCTCCTGGACCTGCTCCAGTGTGTAGACCGGGCCCTGGTCCTGGCGGCGCTGGAACGGAGTGAGCGTCACGTTCGTCCAGTTCCCCTGGAGGTCCGGATGGCCATCGACGGTCCTGGGGACTTCCCAGTCTCCGGTATCGGAGGACCTGTTCTGGGCCGCCGCGGTCGAGACGACGCCGTCTGCCGCGAATGCACAGAAAACGGCGAGAAGTAGTGCTAGAGGTAGTGCTGTACGATTGCTCATTTCGACCTCCATTCGGGCATGATCCAGGACCCTGACCGGCACTTCAAATAGCCCTCAGACGCATGGGTACAACGTGACGGGCAGGAGTACCCCACCCCTACCCCACCGTCTTGTGCGTACTACTCGTCCCGAGCGGCCGCCTGCTCATCCAATAGCTCATACATTCTGTTGACTGCCCTGGGATCCACACCCGGGCGTCGAAGTTGTCCGTAGTTGTCGGCGTGGTTCGTCATGTCGAGTTGCTGGGCGGCTTGCTCGGCACTCACCCCACGACGATGCAACATAGCGGTCTTCTGCCATAGATCGGTCAGGTAGGCCTGGAAATTACTGATGATATCCTTACTGCGTACCGGAGCCCCGTGACCCGGCAACAGAACGTCGAAGTCCAGCGACTTGAGGGCTTCCAACGTGGCCGGCCACTCGTCCACATGACCGTCGCCCATGTAGGAGAGCCCGGGTAGCATCATGTCACCCGTAAACACCAGCCGCTCCTCCGGAAGGAAGATCACTACGTCTCCGCCGGTGTGGGCTCTGCCGAGATGTAGTAGCCGAACTTCGCGGCTTCCCCCCGCGAGGTCCTGGTACAGCGTCATTTCCGTTTCCAGCGTGATGTTGGGCGGCGTGGGGACGACTTCCCTGATGGACATCATGTAATCACGCTGCACCCGGTAGCGCTCCTCCAGCACCGCCTTGCGAGCTGGATCGCTCTCCGCCGCGACCTGTTGCTCGAGACGGGCGACCGTGGCGGGTACGCCGTCGGAGAAACTCCTGAACGTGGTTTCTTCCAGCACATCGCCGAGCTCGCCGCTCAGCTTGGCTCGAGTGAAGGTATGGCCGATGATGTCCACGCCTTCGGGAAAGGACTGATTACCATGGGCATGATCAAAGTGGTAATGGCTATTCACCAGGTAGCGCACGGGCTTGTCGCTGATGACCTGCAGCGAAGCCAGGAGAGCTTCGGCGGCAGCCGGGGTCACGTGGGAATCCACCACCAGCACGTCGGACTCCCCGACCAACACCATGGCGTTGCTCATGGTGTAGACGCTTCCGGTTCCCGTGACGTGGTATACACCCGGGGCGATTTCCGTGAAGCGATGACTATCCGACTCCACCACCCTGCCCTGGGCGCTGACCAGCCCGGGAAGCAGGATCAATGAAGCGAAGATCAGGCAGACTGATGGAGTGGATTTGTCGCGAGTTTTCATGTTTGGAATCCGGACAAGTTGGACGCCAAGAGCCGGACCTGGCTCTGGGCGTTTCTGGACTGACACAGGCCGTACGGCCGAGCGCAGGCGTTCGCGAGTCCAATCGCGGGTGCGTCGACCTTCAGATGTGGGGGTTGCCGCACCCGCGGGAGGGCGAACTAGCGGGTCTTACTCCCCTCGAAAGTGCCGTCGCCCAGATCACCGTAGAAGCACGTGCCCTTGAAGGTGCCCTCCTCGATGGTGCCCTCGTAGATGACCGCTCCGGCCAGGTCACTCACGAACTCGAGCGTGATCATCCCGTCCTCCACGGTTCCGGTTACCTCGAGCTGGTCACCCACAGCCCCACTGTAGGTCCCAGTGATCTCGGTACCCTCCTGCACGAGGACGAACGTCGCGTCACCCCCCCCTGCGGCCCCCAGGTCCACAGACAGGACCCAGGTACCGGTCACATCCTGGCCTGAGGCCGGGACGGCAACGAAAGCGAGAAGGCCCAAGGCCAATGAGAGGGTTAGAACCTGTCGCATGGTATGATCCTCCTGAGGTGGCGCTGTTGGAAGCTCGATGCGGCTCGGTCTACAGTCCGCCCGAACCGCTAAGCTAGCCGGACCCCCACAGGGCGTCTAGCCAACTCGCCATCAGACAACATTGCTCCGATCGCGGGCCCGGCCCACGTTGAGGGTCATCGGAAGGTATGGCCGCCCAATCATGCCTCCACGCACATGCGACCGTTGGAGTTGACCTATGTTTTTCCATCGCCCGCCCCTGGTTTACGCCCTAGCCTCGATCGCTGTTGGGGCAGCGACTGCCCCCGCTCTCACGGCCCAAGACGGGTACCGGCTCCCGCCCCAGGTGATCGTCGACATTCTGGACGCACCCCAAGCGCCCGGTGTGAGCGTGAGTGCGGACGGCAACTGGTTGATCCTGAGTCATCGGCGCAACATGCCCTCCCTGGCGGAGATGTCCCAACCGATGTTGCGCATCGGAGGACGACGCATCAATCCGGCTACCAACGGTCCGTTCAACCCCAGCCTCACGACCGGCTTTTCCATCATGAAGGTGGCGGACGGGTCCGAAAGAAGGGTTGCGCTACCCTACGAGGAAGGCTGGGGCGGAGCGTCGATTTCACCCAACGGTCAGAACTTCTACATGACTCGGGCGACTTCGCAGGGGATCGAGCTCTGGCTGGGTGACCTGGAGTCCGCGACGGCCCGGCAGCTCGTTGGCGTTCAGCTGAACGCGGCCCGGGGAGGCGCTTGCAGCTGGATGCGTGATTCGCGGCGGTTGCTCTGTCACCTGGTGGATCCCTCTCGGGGCCCCGCCCCGGTGAAACCGGACGTGCCGTCCGGCCCCATCATCCTGGAAACGTCAGGGATGGTTGGAGCGATCCGGACCTATCAGGATCTCCTCAAGACACCCTACGACATCGTGTTGTACGACTACTACATGACCTCGATTCCGACCCTCGTCGATGTGGGCACGGGAAGTACTACACGGGTGGCAGCTCCGGCGATCTACGCTTCATTCTCCGCGTCACCCAGTGGGGAATACTTCTTGGTCCGAGAGCGGGTAAAACCCTACTCCTACCTGGTGCCCGATGGCCGCTTCGCGGAGGAGATCTCCGTCGTCACCGTAGGCGGAGCGCTGGTTCGTGAGCTGCCCGACAAGCCACTCGAGGAGGCCACCATCATCGGAGGGGTCCGGGTTGGACCCAGGAGCTTCGCCTGGATGCAGGGTGAGGATCACGCCATCACCTACCTCGAAGCACTGGACGGGGGTGATCCCAGTGCCGACGTGGCGCATCGCGATCGACTCATGCGAATGGAGTTGGACGGGAATCCCGCGGAGGTGCTGCGCACGGAATTCCGCTACGCTGGCCTCTCGATATCCGAGAGTGGAACCGGTTTTCTGTCTGAGTTCGATCAGCCCACGCGAACCCGCCGACTGTGGCGGGTGCCCATGGACAACCCGTCTGCCAAGGAGCTCCTCTGGGAGAGGAACTCCGAAGATCGCTACGGCAATCCAGGAACTCCTCTCACCATGTTGAACGACGACGGTCACCGCTTCGTACGCCAGGATGGTGATTGGATTTTCCTTACGGGAGCCGGAGCGTCGGATCAGGGGGACCGGCCCTTCCTGGACCGCTACAATATCGAGACCGGAGCGTCGGAGAGGCTCTGGAGGGCGGGAACCGACAGCTACGAGACCTTGGTCTCCGTGCTGGACGACGACGCCACTCGCATCTTGACCCGCCACGAGTCCAAGACGGAGCCGCCCAATTATTACGTCCGGGACCTCGCGAGTGGCCAACGCACGGCCTTGACTCATTTCCCGGATCCCCATCCCCAGCTTTCGGGAATCGAGAAGCGCTTCGTCACTTACGAGCGCGACGACGGGGTTCAGCTGTCCGCCACCCTGCTACTTCCCCCGGGATACCAAGAAGGCCAACGACTCCCCGTGGTGGTCTGGGCCTACCCCCGGGAGTATTCGAACGCAGCCGTAGCGGGGCAGGTTCGGGGCAACCCCAACCGGTTCACCCGTATCAGTGGTTATTCCCACCTGTTCTTTCTGACCCAGGGGTACGCCGTGTTCGACGCCGCCACCATGCCTATCGTCGGTGGAAATCTGGCCAACGACACCTACGTGGAGCAGCTGGTGGCATCGGGACAGGCGGCCGTGGACAAATTGGTGGAGATGGGGGTGGGAGATCGTGATCGCATCGGGATCGGGGGGCACAGTTACGGGGCCTTCATGACCGCCAACATCCTCGCCCACTCCGACGCGTACCGAGCCGGAATCGCCCGAAGTGGAGCCTACAATCGGACGCTGACACCCTTTGGTTTCCAGAACGAGCGGAGGACCTACTGGGAGGCGCCCGAAGTCTACTTCAACATGTCGCCTTTCATGGCTGCCCCTCTGGTGAACGAGCCCATGCTGATGATTCACGGTCTGGCAGACAACAACTCGGGCACGTTCCCCATCCAGTCCGAACGGATGTATGCTGCGATCAACGGGAATGGCGGCACCGCGCGCCTGATCATGCTGGAGAACGAGAGTCACGGGTACCGTGCCAGGGAATCCGTCATGCACACCTTGGCCGAAATGGTGGAGTGGTTCGACCGGTACGTGAAGAACGCGGAGCCTAGACGGATTACGTTCTAGGAGGGTGATCGGAAAGGGGTGCGTCTAGTCGTCGAAGTGCACCTCGGCGATCGCGATCCCACTCTCGCCCGCCACGGCATAGAGCAGAAAGATGCGCCCGCTCTCGGGATCCTCGATGATCGCCGGGTCGCGCAGTTGGTTGACGTGACCATACGCCGTGCTCCGAACCGAGGGCTCGAGCGGCGCGTCGGCGCCCTCCCAGTCGAACTCCGGACGTAGTACTTCGACGGCTGGCGTCTCAAACCAATTCGTCCAATCGCCCGAGATGTCGATCGTGCTCAGGTAGATACGCTCCGGCACCTCCCCCACCTGTGTCCAGAAGACCAAGAGCGTCTCATCCCGTTTCAGAAGCGCCGCGTGACGCATGCCGGAGTTGAAGAGGCGCGGCCCTTCCTCGAAGCCACTGAGCGGATCCCGAGATCGGTAGAACTGCCCTGGCATCGACATGATGTAGGTGTACCCGTCGTGCTGCACCGCCCGCATATAGGTTCGGCCGAGCGGCTCGGGTCTTGCCTCGAAGCGAATGCCGTCGCTCGACGTGGCCACACGCGAGACCTGCCGGCTCACGCCATCGAGCCCGTGAAAATACATGACGATACGGCGATTCTCGTCGTCGACGTGTACGTCGGGTGATGCGATGTGGGGCGTCGTCGCCTCGACGAAGCTGTCGTGTCCCCGATTGGTAGGCTGCGCGCGGAGTCGGGCCGCCCGTTCCGGCTCCACCTCCGGCGGGGCCGTCAGGAAGTAGGAATCGGTGATCTGCAGGCTTCCGGGAGGATGGATATGCCAGGGACCCAGTAGGTCGTCGGCGTAAGCGAGCCTGATGTACGTCCCCTTGTGGTCGGCGAAGTAGAGATAGTAGGCCCCGAGCGGATCCTGGACCCAGTCGGGGACACGAATCACCGACGGACCCTGGATGTTCTCGCCGATGCTGGGATGCAGGTCGGGTGTGATGATCGGGGCGTCCAGGAGGCGTTCGACTCGCACGCTGGTGGCGGCTGTCTGGGCCGCAAACGCAGTCTGGGGCCGGAGTCCGGTCTGGGCCACGAACCCGACGATTCCGCATGCCAGCGCCACCGCCCAACCTCGAGTCATCATGCGCGCTTTGGTCATGGCTCAGACTCTCATCGCCGGACCGAGACCCATCGCACGACGCCACGCGGCGATCTGTCCAAGGTGGTCCATCTCGTGCGACGTCATCAGGAAGACGATCATGTCCCCGACCGTGGGGAAGTACTTCCGTGACCCTTCGTCCGGGTGCGGTTCTGCGAACCGCGAGGCATCGGTGTTCTTCAGCGCCTCGGTGTTCCGGGCGTGCTGCTCTTTGAGCGCTCCGAGGATCTCGTCCTTGCTCGGATAGTCCGACGCGTCGCTCGACGGCTCCCCGCCCGTCTTGAAGGTCTCGCTCCAACCGTCCGGCAGGTTCGACTCGAGTCCCATTAGCTGGCCGAGTCGGTCGGCTGAAACCACGAGATGGCCCAGCGACCAGGCCGGATGATTGATCACGCCACCGGGCTGAGCGGCCATCTGCTCGGGGGACAGGTCCTTCACGAGTAAATCCGCGAACCCGAGGTTGAATCCGTAGAGATACGTCACGTGGTTGAGCATTGAGGTCTCCGGATAGTGAGCGAGGCTGTTGCGGGCCCGAGGCTGTCGCCGGCCCGAGGCTCTTGCCGAGCAAGGTGCACGCTCACCATTCACCCGTGCAAGGACGGCACGAGAAGGACGGGTCCTTCCCTTGCCTAGACATCACTTTTCCGCTTATCGTGAGATAGATGTAGGACTGTGTTTTCGGCTGTCCGACACCGCGATTTCACCTGACTGGAGGTCCCCGAAATGCGACCCACGACGCGTCTGACACTCCTTGCTTCCGCCCTGCTCGTGGCCCCAGCGTTCGTCGCCCTGGCCACGGCCGCACCGTTGACCGCCCAGCAGGCCACGTTCGCCGCCATCGGATCCGGGTCGGCGACGGACGCAACGCCCACGTTCTACGCGGACGTTCTGCCCGTCCTGCAGCAGAACTGTCAGACGTGTCACCAGGCCGCCGGGCTGAACATGGGCGGAAATCTCGCACCGTGGCCGTTGGTCACTTACGAGGACGCGCGCATACGGGCCCCCAGGATCGCGAGTGCGGTGCGCGAAGGCCGGATGCCGCCCTGGTCGGCCGCGGACTGGCACAAGGGAACGTTCAAGAACGAGCGCGTCCTCGAAGACGACGAGAAGGCGACGCTGATCGCATGGGCCGAGGGAGGCACTCCGGCCGGAAATCCAGCCGACGCGCCGCCCACACCGGATTTCGTCAAAATAGCTTCGGAAACTGACGGTTGGTCGAGGGGAGAGCCCGATCTCATCATCGAGTGGGCTGAGCCGTACTGCCTCGACGACGACCTCAGGGACGAGTACGTCAACCTCTCCGCGCAGATCACCGAGGAGATGATGCCCGAGGACCGTTGGATCAAATCGATCGAGTATCGCAACGGACCGGCTGTCCACCACATCATTTCCGCGGTCGGCGCTCTGGTTCCGGGAGCCGAACCAAGAGTCTACGAGGACGGTTATGGCCGGCTGATGCGAGCGGGGCCGAGAGAGGTCAGGTTCCAGATGCACTTCAATAAGCAGCCGGGACCAGGCACGGCGGTCTGCACGAACATCCAAGCGGGAATCATCTTCAAGGAGGACGGCGAGGTGATCCGGCACGTCACGGGCGGCAACAGCCTCCGGATCCGTGACTGGGAGATCCCGGCCGGCAACCCGGCCTACTCCGCGTCTGTGGAGTACGTATTCACGGAAGACGTCGAGATCCTGAGCTTCATGCCGCACATGCACTTGCGTGGGACGGCTGCCCTGTACGAGATCACGTATCCGGACGGTCGGCACGAGACGCTTCTACACGTGCCCGACTACGCTTTCAACTGGCAGCACACGTACGAGTTCGCAGAGCCACCCCAGGTGCCGGCCGGGTCGATCATGCGATTCACGCTCTGGTGGGACAACTCGGAGAACAACCCTTCCAACCCGGATCCGAGCGCCGACGTGGTGTGGGGTCTGCCCACACACGCAGAGATGTCGCAGGGTTATATGAACTTCCGACGGCTGGAGGAGCGCCACATCGTGGTGGGCGAGCCGATCCCCGCGGAATTCAGGAGATAACGGCCGGGGGTGATGTCCTAGCACGCTAACCGGCCGGGAATGAGTCGGGACGATAAGGAATGACAAGGAAGGAATGAAAACGAGCTGCGGGGGGTCGGGCCTCACGATTGAGGCCCGACCCCCCGCAGCTACAAGACACTACTCCAGGGTCACACTACTCCACCGTCGAAGGCGGAGTCACCGCGTAACCCTCACCGGCACGTATGCGTTGGACCAGCAGCACTGGTTGTCGAACTTGCTATCTGGAGCCATGAAATTGTCGACCCGCAGTCGCACGATGTAATCGCCCGGCTCCGAGAACGTGGCCTGCGTCGTCGCCACGCTCCAACCGTCGCTGTTGCTTCGGACGCCCTCGCCGGCGGCGCGCCTCTCGCGGCCCGACACGCTCTCGGGCTCGAACTGGATCAGAGCCGGCCCCTGATGCAGGATCCAGGTCGTGCCGACCGGGAAGATAAGACTGTCGACGTCGTATCCCCTTCGCTCGCCGCGATCTTGTACCAGAGCGGACAACGTCACCGGTGTCCCGACCGTAGCCATGACTGGCTCGGCAACGATTCCTTCCCGGTCGGTAGACTCGGCCCAGGGACGGAGTACGTGTGTCCCGCGTGACTCAACGTCCACACGACCTCGGTTCCGGCCCTGCTGGCCGGCACCGTGACGGCAAATGCTCCCCGCTCACGAATACCGTGGAAGCCGCGCCGGTCGTAAACGGGGAAGTGCGTAGGCTGCATCCCGTCGAACTGGGGCGGGAAGATGTAGTTGTCCTCGCCGAGGGGGATGTCGATGATCTCCTCCGTGTTCCGGTTCATGAAACCGAAGACCATGGTCACGCTGCCGTCACGGTTGGCGATCCAGCCGTCGAAAAACGGAGCGACCAGATCACCGGACTTCTGCCGCTGGGCCAGCGGGTAGTCACGTAACCCGGGTGGTAGCTGCGCATCGAGAGGTGCCCCGATCAGGCCCATGAGGGCGACCGCAAGAGCTCCTGCAGCAAGCATATGTCTGTTCATCAGTTTCCTCCTAACAACATGGCGATGGGCCGCCTTTCCGCCATCAGCTTCTCATAGCCCTCTTCGTCCAGATGGGTGACCGCGATCCAGGCATGGGACATCTCATCGGTCGTCCGCTGGCCCGTACCGACCCACTGATCGGGATCCGGGTTGTGCGGGTTATTCGCGGTGTTGTCATACCACGCGGTGAGGATGATGACCGCGCCGGCCGGAATCAGCGGCTGGAAGCCTTCCTCGTAGATATGACTGTGGTTCCAGCCCGCACTCCAGTTCGAGGCCTGGCTGAGCATCTCGCGGCGTCCGGTCTCCGGATCGAAGACCTCCATGGACATCGCCACGCCGCGCAGGTGCATGTGCGGCTGCCAGCTGTCGAGGCGCACCGGATGATCGAAGGAGTGGAACCCCTGCGTCATCAGCTTCCCATGGGGCGGAATGTCGAAGTCGCCGCCCTGAAGAAAGTATAGGGTCAGGTCCTGGGGATAGGCCTCCTCTTCGTCGAAGTCCTCGTCATGGTACCAGATGCCGACCGAGACCTGGTCGTCGGCCACCGCATTGCCGTCGGGATAGTAGTGGATGCTCCACCTCACCTGGGAATCCGCGGGCGCGGTCCTGCATGCGTCCTCGGGAACGACCTCTCCGAGCTTGCCGTACGCGAACTCGGAGAGTCGGCCGAAGTTGACCCACTCACCGCGTTCGTTCCGAGTCTGGAACTGGGAGTTCGCGTGGTGTGTGGATCCATGGGCTGCCTTCGAAGGCAGCGTCTCGATCGCCTTGATGCACCGATCCTCGGTGATGCCCGAGGGCACCTCGGGGTTCCACCACAGGTCCTGACCGTTCGCCGGCACGTCCCAAGCCTGCGACTTGATGACGTGGTCGGGCGGCCCGAACTGGCTCGCGAGGCGCCACTCACCGATGGCCGGATACTCGATTGGAGCCGGTAGGTCGGCAGGGTCACCCTCTGGGGCACCCGCGTCTATCCAAGCAACGATCGTGTTGATGTCCTCATCGGACATCCGCCAGTCCCCCTTCAATTCCTGGATCCCGATGTCCGCGTCGTAGTGATACGGTGGCATCTCGCGCGTGGACACCTGCTCCCTGATCCTCCGCGAATAGCGCCGGACTTCCTGGTAGGTGGTGAGGGACATGGGCCCGATCTGGCCGGGCTGATGACAGATCTGACAGTTGTCCTGCAAGATCCTCGCGACTTCGAGCGAGTAGGTAACACCATCGGCCTCCTGGGCCACCGACGCCGTCGCGTCCCCAAGGAACGAGAGCGTTGTGATCGCTGTGACGGTGAAGGCAGCCAGCCAATTGGTGTGCCACCTCAGTGATTCAGGTCTCTCGTGCCTCATGATCTCTCCCTTTTCTGGGCTCCCGCACCCGGGGACGACGGCCGCCCCGTCTGTGCCGACAACTTGACCCGGCCGAGTGTCGAACGACCGATGCTGCGCAAGATGGGGCTCGAGTCACTTCCCGAAGAGAGGGGGGATCTCCGATACGGTGTGTGGGGAAATTCCCTACGGATCCAGGTCCTCCTTCCATGGACCCAGCGAACCAGAACTCGCGAAGGGGAGCCCCCCGGCGGCCAACGGGCTGGAAAGAGTGGGTCAGCACAGGATCCGAGAGAGGATCCGTAGAAGGTTGGGTCGGGGACCTACTGCACGATCTCCCGAACCACCCCATCCCACTTGTTCAGGAGGAAGACCCGACCGTCCGGGCCCCGTCCGAAGTGTAGATCCGCCCGGAATGTCGGCGGGCGACCCTGATCCGCGTTCTTCGCCTGGACCACCTCGAGCAGCGTCTTCGTCTCAGCGCCATCGCGGAACAGCACCCTCCGGATCGCGGCTTGTCCGCCACCCCGCAGGCCGTCGGCGGGCACGTGAAAGACCTCACCGCTCGGGAGGTCGCCCCAGAGCACCCGGTTCGTGAGCTGAGGGATCCGATTGTCGCGGTACGCCACCACGCCGGTGGCCGCCGATCCAGGCTGGAGTAGGGGATCGTTCTGGTCGAACTCAGCCACCGGGTAGGTGATCCCTGGCTCCCCCCTCGAGCCTGACAGCTCGACCCGGGTGTTGGTCACCACGCGGTAGCTCCCCTCCCACGTGTTCCAACCCAGGTCGCCGCCGAGCGGCACGACGTTCAGAGTCTCGACCACACTCTGGCCGATGTCGGCCATGAGGAGATCGCCGGTCGATGCGTCCCAGTCGAACCCCTGTGGATTGCGAACACCCGACGCGTAGATCTCACCCAGCGTGCCGTCGTCGCCGTCCCGTGCGTAGGGATTGTCGGCCGGCACGCCGTAACGCCCGTTCGCGCTGTTGGAGCCCAGCGGGTGGACCCGCAGGATCTTACCGAACACCCTGCCGAGGTCCTGCGCGATGTCCAGCTCGTCGCCCGCGGCGCCGCCGTCCGCCATGCCGAGGTACAGCAGTCCGAAGTCCGGATCCCCCGGCGACGATGTCCAGTTGAAGCCGATCCGGCCGCCGTTGTGATTGTCGAAGGGCTCCTCGATACGGAGCAGCTCCCTCGGCGGGCCCCCATCGTAGGTCGCGGCCGCCGGGTCGCGTGCGGTCCACTCGAGGAGGACGATGTGGTGCGTGGCGTCGCCCCCGCCCGGAACGAAGTCGGGTTCCGGAGCCGTGTCGCCCGTGTCGATCCACGTGTAGAGCTTCCCGTATCCGGCCGTGCCGGGCTCGTTGAATTGCGGGTGGAACGCGAAGCTCTGCAGCCCCACCTCCATGATCGGTGCCCGCTCGGGCGTCTCCACCTCGACCTCCCACCTGGACTCACGGGCGTCGAGGTACTGGGTCACGTTCCCGTCGTAGCTGATCGAGTAGAGCAGGCCCCACATATCGTTGACGAAGAGCCGGCCCGAGCCCGGCTCGTCGACGAGCACCATCGGCCGGGCGGGCGCCCCGTCGATGTCCGGAAGAACGGCGAATTCCTCGAGCCCGACGACGATCACACCCTCGGACGCCGGAATGGGGTCCGGGAACGGGTCGTTCGTGATCTGAGCGACGGCGGGGCCGGCGATCAGCAGGGCTGTGAAAACGACTGCGACGACGCGGCGAATCGTGGACATGCAGTGCGGCTCCTCGAACATGGACGAATTACGACTGAAGAGAATGTGTTGGGGAGTCGAGTCTGCGCCAGGCCCGCGCGGCCTTTTCCGCGGGATTCTACCCCTGTGTTCCGGCTATCCGCATCGCCGAGTCCACTTCGTGGGCCAGTCTCCGGCCAGCCCCGACGTTGACGCGCGTGAGTAGTGCAGCCCCGACCGCGAAGAACACGACGAGCGACAGGATGCCCCAGCGGCTCGCGCCCGTGAACAGACCCACCGTCCCGAAGACCAGCGGACCGAAGATGCCCCCGAACTTCGCGCTCACACTGTAGAAGCCGAAGAACTCCGTGGATCGGCCAGCAGGAATCATGCTGGCATACAGCGAGCGACTCAGACCTTGAATACCCCCTTGAACCATTCCCACACCAACGGCGAGCGCCCAGAAGTGCCAGGCTTCGCTCAGGAAGAACCCGAAGGCGGCAATCGCCGAGTAGGCGGCCAGACATACGAAGATGGCGCTCTTGGCGCTCACACGGGCGGCGATTTGCCCGAACGCGAAAGTGAACGGGATGCCGACGAACTGAACGAGGATGAGGGCACCGATCATCTGCCCCGCCTCGATCCCGACCTCCGCGCCGTAGATGGTCGCCATCCTGACAATCGTGCCCACCCCGTCGTTGTAGACGAGGAAGGCCAACAGGAAGAGGAATAGATCCGGGTGCCCGCGGATCTCTCTCAGGGTGGCGGCGACGCGAGAGAATCCCACCTTCGCTGCGTTGAGTCCCATCGCCTCCCCTTCACCGAGTCGGGAGTCGGGCTCCCGGACGGTCCGAAACAGCGGTATTGAGAAGAGGGCCCACCAGACTGCGGCGCTGACGAACGACGCCCTCACGGCCTGACCACCGTCCGTGAATCCGAAGGTTTCAGGGGAGAGGTACCAGGCGGCATTGAGCGCCAGCAGAACCCCTCCACCCACATACCCCATGGCGTATCCCGCCGTGGAGACCCGATCGAGGTCGCTCCCGCGGGCCACGGAGGGCAGCAGCGCTTCGTAGAAGACGTTGGCGCCGGCGAATCCGATGCTCGCCACGATGAAGATGGCCGAGGCCAGGAGCCAGTCGCCTTCTCCGATGAAATACAGCAGCGCGGTGAACGTCACGCCGAACCCCATGAAGACGGCCAGGAAGCGCTTCTTGGCCCCCATGTAGTCCGCAATGGCGCCGAGCACGGGCGAGAGCACCGCAATGATGGCGAGCGCGATCGCGCTCGTGTACGCCCAATACGCGCTCGCCTCTAACTCGGTGAGTTCGGAAGCCGCAACACTCGAGTAGTAGATGGGCAGGAACGCCGCTATGATCGTCGTGGCGAACGCCGAGTTCGCCCAGTCGTACATGGCCCACGCCCGGAGCTCCTTGGTTCCGAGTCCGAGTCTGCTCGCCCAGCTTGTGCGTTCCCCGAATTCAGCTGTATCGCTCATGCCAATTCAACCTCCGACGCGAACGGATGCCGCGAACCCTGCACATAGAACTCAACACAAGATGCCGCGGACTGGGAGAACTCTTTATACGTCAAATGACGTAACGGGGGTCGTCAGATTACGTAGCAAGCACGGTCGGCAACAGAGGCAAGTGTCTAACGCTTGACAAGCGTATACTAGTTAGTATACACTACCCACATGCAGACCTTCGGCCAATTCATCCGAGCTCGCCGCGAATCGCTGCGGAAAACCGACCCGACGTACTCCGTCCGGCAGGTGGCAAAACGTATGGGCATCCAACCCTCCTACCTCAGCAAGGTGGAGCGCGGCGAAGTCTCCCCCCCCTCGGAGGAAACGACGCGCAAGCTCGCACACGAGCTCGGCGTCGACTCCGACATGCTCCTGGCGATGGCGGGGAAAGTGTCGTCCGACCTTCAGGATGTGATCCGGAAGCGGCCGGTGCTATTCGGGGAATTGATCCGGGAGCTGAAGGAGATGCCCGACCATGCGGTCCTCAGGCTCGTACGCGAGGTGCGGGACGGCGAGTGGTAGATCGAGCGTCGCGCTCGGAGAATCCGATCGCGTCGAGGTGGACGGACTGTAGATCAACAGATTGTAGATAGAGGAGGAAATGAACGATGATCGAGCTGAAACACGACGAGTTGAGCTTCAGCTTCCCGGAGGTGCATCCGGACGCGAAGCTGTCCCTCAACCTCCAACGGACCCTGCGGATCCCCGATGACGGGAATGATTACCCTCTTCCTCCCGGCCTGGGCGCCTTCCCCCTCCGGCACGTCGACGACTTCGCGAGCCGCCTCCCCGAACTCTGGAAGAAGCACGGCGGCGTGATGCTTCCGATGTACCAATCGGAAGCCCTCTGGGTGAACCTCAACGGCCGCTATCCATTCGCCGTGAAGGTCGCCACCGGCAAGATCAACGCCCTCACCGGCGAGAGCTGGGCGGATGGTCTACATCGAGATCCTCAGGACTACATGGTCACGCCCGATCAGCCGTGGCTGGACGGGTACTGTGTCGAGAAGGGCACGATTCGACAGTTCGTGGCCATGCCGCTCGGCGGCGGTTACACGGTGGAGGAGCAGATCACCGGAGAGGCGGAGCACGGAGGACTACAGATCGTGGTTTACCCGATGAAGGCCCAGGCGTATAGGGAGCTCTACGTACGGGAGGGGGAGACGGTCTTTTCCGTGGCCTTGGACATGGATAGCATGGCCTTGTCCGCCCCCGCTCAATCCGCGCCCGACATGGGACTCGCGCCTGGTGGCCGCATGAAGCAGGAGATCTTCGACGATCCCCATGACTTCGACGTGTGGGACACGCGGGCGAGCGCCCGATGTTTCGTTCACATCACCAACTCGTTGGCGTGGAGGGCAGTGACGGGAGAGGAACCCCCCACGACTCCTTTGACTTCACGCGAATACCAGGAGGCGGGTCTGCCGTGGTTCGACTACTACGGAGGGGATCGGGAGGCACTGGAGGGAGCGAAGAAGCTGGCGGATTTGAAGACTGTCAAAGAGACAGGGGAGGAGAAGGGAGAGCAGCCGCTACCGGAGAACGAGCCGGTGGAGGACCCGGTAGTGATCACTTTGGGTGGAGAGGGTGAGGGTCGACCTGTGCGGGAAGGTCGGTTCTAGGGGGCTGCCTCTCCTTAGCCTCTACGATCAGCTGGGTCCCACCCGTCTAATTCCGGCGAAACGGGACGAACCGGACCCTGATGTTGTCACGTATCTCGACCTCACCTCCCGGCAGCTTCTCAACCACCCTCAAGATCTGGAAAGAGAGCGAGTCACCCACCGGGATGATCATGCGAGCGCCGGGCTTGAGCTGTTCGACCAGTGGCTCGGGGATGTGCTCGGCCCCCGCCGTGACGAGGATGCCGTCGAAGGGCCCCTGCTCGGGCCATCCGAGGTACCCGTCACCGGCCCGGACGAACACGTTCGAAACCCCGAGTCGCTCGAGCCGGTCGGCCGCTGAGCGCGCCAGCTCCGGAATGATCTCGATACTGTAGACCTCGGAGACCAATTCGGCCGCAACGGCTGCCTGATAGCCGGAACCCGTTCCGATCTCCAGTATCCGGTCGCCGGGCTCCGGCTGAAGGAGTTCCGTCATCAGGGCGACGATGTAGGGCTGTGAGATCGTCTGCTCGAACTCGATCGGTAGGGGGTTGTCATTGTAGGCGAAAGCTCGATAGCGCTCGGGGACGTACTCGTGGCGAGGGACCCGCGACATGGCCTCGAGAACCCGGGAATCGGTGACGCCACGCGCCTCGATCTGTTCTTCCACCATCCGGCGCCGTGCCTGCTCGAAGTCGATGTCCTGGCGCGGCCGAGCGGACGGAGTGCCTTGAGTGGACGCAGCGCCTCGGTCCGCGGGCGCGGAACCACACGACACGTTCAGAGCGATGATGAGGGCAAGAAGCAGTTTCTTCACGCGACCTCCTTCCAGAAACCCCGTTTCTCTCCGTAGCAAACATCGACGGCGAGTGAATTCCAAAGGGCCATCTCCCCACGAATCTAAGCCATCGAGACGGCACCCGCCCCATCCAACCGCGCGCGTCTCGATCCCAGGATCTCTCAACGACACCCTTGTCACGAACTTCGTGATACACGAACTTCGTGGTATGGCAAAGCGAAACGTGACCGTCGTCCTAGAGGAAGAATCGGCCCGCTGGATTCGAGTAGAAGCCGCTCGCCGGGACACGAGTGTGTCCAAGTATCTGGGTGAATTGGTGGAGAGCGAGCGGCGGCGTTGCGAGGGCTACCTCGCAGCCCAAGAGCGATTCATGGCGAGAGAGCCTCGGGCTCTGGGCCCCGCGGGCGAGCCCCTCCCCTCCCGCGCCGAACTCCACGAGCGATGAGCCCAACCACCGGGGCAGCAACCGTATCTCGGGTCTTCGTCGACACCAACGTTCTGGTGTACCTCAGAGACACTCGAACGCCCGAAAAGCAGGCCCGCTGCGCGGAGTGGATGTCCTTCCTATGGGAGTCTCGAGCCGGCCGACTGAGTACGCAGATCCTTCAAGAGTACTATGTGACGGTCACCGGCAAGCTCGATCCAGGCATGCCCGCTGAAGAGGCGCGTGACGACGTGATGGCCCTCGCCTCCTGGTCACCCCGCGCCATCGACCTGGATCTCGTCGAATCCGCCTGGGAGGTGCAGGACCGCTGGGGGTTCTCATTCTGGGATAGCCTGATCGTGGCGGCGGCCAGAGCGCTGGTGTGCACGATACTGCTCACCGAGGATCTGTCTCACGGGCAGGATCTCGACGGCCTCCGGATCGTGAGTCCGTTTGCAGAGTTGCCGCCGGGCTGAGGCACGCCCACCGGGACCCGAAGCCACCTGGGATCGGGGCCTCGTTGACCGACATGTCGTCAAAACGATTAATTGACGACACATTATCTTGACATGTCGTCATCGACGCCATATCCTCAGAACGTGTCGCAACAAACGCGTTTTGGAGACATATTGAAAGGCTCGAGCTGGAAACCCGATCGGCCCTACGACTCCCTACCCCCGCTCCCACCGGCGGCGGACTTGGAGACCAAAGTCGTTCTGAAGCAATGTGTTACGGCCAGAGCGGCACTCGCCGAGTTGAAGCAAGCCGCGGAGTTGATTCCCAATCCCACGATGCTGATCAATACGCTGCCTGTGCTCGAGGCACGCGCCAGTTCCGAGATCGAGAACGTCGTCACCACGGAAGACAAGCTCTTCCAGCACCTAGCGGCTGAAGGGGCTGCGGACCCGGCAACCAGAGAGGCGCTGCGTTACCGCCACGCGTTACTCGAAGGCTTCGGGGGCCTCGAGGACCGCCCTCTCAGCACGCGTACCGCGGAGGCCGTGTGCAGCCGGATCAAGGGCGTGGCCATGAGTGTGCGCCGCATCCCAGGGACGGCGCTTGCCGACGCGGCCACCGGAGCAGTGATCTATACACCACCGGCCACTGAGGAACGGATTCGTAGGCTACTGGGCAACTGGGAGCGCTTTCTTCATTTGCACGAGGAGATCGACCCCCTCATTCGGATGTGTGCTGCACACTATCAGTTCGAGGCCATCCACCCATTCTCCGATGGCAACGGGCGCACCGGGCGAGTGCTCAACAACCTCTTCCTGGTCGAACAAGGGCTCCTTCCTCAGCCGATCCTATACCTCAGTCGATACATCATCGCCAACAAGGCCGACTATTACGATCTTCTGTTGCAGGTTACGCGAACCGAGGCATGGGAGCCCTGGCTCATCTACATGCTTCGCGGCGTCGAAGAGACGGCGATCTGGACGACCAAGAAGATCGCCGCGATCCGTAGGCTGGTGAAAGATACCGTGGCTTTCGTGCGGTCTCGACTTCCGAAGATCTACAGTCGAGAACTCGTGGACATCATCTTCGAGCAGCCGTACTGCCGTATAGCGAACATCGTGGAGGCCGGAATCGTGGGGCGCCAGGCGGCCTCTCGATACTTGAAGGCACTCACCTCCATCGGGGTACTCCGCGAGGAGACCGCCGGCCGGGAGAGGCTGTTCATCCACCCGAGACTTCTCACGTTGCTTACCAACGACACGCACGAGTTCGATCCGCTCGAGTGACTGGATGTAGCCCTACGGTCGGGCTGTAGCGCTCGCCGCCGAGCGTTCCAGGGACGACGCACGCTCCGGCGCCACCAAGTTGCTGCGGCACCAGCACCGCGGTACTCTCCCGTCGTTCAAATTCGTGCCCCCGCGCCCCAAGAGGATGATGGGCGATGAACCGTAATTCTCCCATCCCGACCGCTCTCGCCGCCTGCTTGCTGGCAGGGGTCGCTGTCCCAGCGGCCGCCTCACCGGTACCCGTCTCCGCGGCGGCCTCCCCCACGGCGGCCAGACCCACCGCCTTTCCCCAGCAAGACCGGGACGCCACTCCCCAGGCGATCCGCAAAGAGACGGGCATCATGGTTCCCATGCGGGACGGTGTCCGACTCTCCACCGACTTGTACTTCCCCGCGGACGCGGCAGGACCCTACTCGACCATCCTGATGCGCACCCCGTACGGGAAGGATCGGGAGCCCCCTTACCGGGGCGTGATCCCGCTCTTCGTCGAGGCTGGATACGCCGTCGCGTTCCAGGACACACGCGGCCGTGGCGTATCGGAGGGCGAGTACACCCTCCGATCCACGGACCGCGAAGACGGATACGACGCCGTCACCTGGCTCGTCGATCAACCGTGGTCCGACGACAAGGTCGCCACGTACGGGTGCTCCTATCTGGGTGAAACGCAGATCACGCTGGCCGCGGAGCGTCATCCGAATCACGTCGCCGCGATCCCGATGGCGCCCTCTGCCGCGTACGATCCCGGCGGCCGCCCCTGGACCGCGTTCGACGGCGGTGTGTTCGAGCTCGCCCAGACCGCAGGCTGGTTCATGTCGGGGCGCACCGCAAACCGCCTCGAGCTGTATTCCAGCCTTCCGGTGGTCGACATCGTGCGGAAGTCCGGCGTCGTCGGCAGTGACTACGAGGACTACGCGTCCAACACACCCGCGGCGGACTACTTCCAGAGCCTCGATTTCGTGCGCCCTGATGACCGCTTCGACGTCCCGGCGCTCTACGTCGACTCGTGGTACGACTACGGCGTCGCCGAGACTCTGAAGCTGTTCAACCAACAACGCGAGACGGCCGTCAGCGCACGCGCGCGCGACAACCAGTACGTCATCATCGCGCCGTCCACGCACTGCGGCTACACACGGGCGCCCAACCCACAGGGCGGATCTGGGCCACCAGCCGGAGCGCGCGCGATGGGCGATTGGCAGATCGACATGGATGACCTCTCCCTACGCTGGTATCGGCTCTGGCTGGACGGCCAGGACGACGGTATCTCCGACATGCCGCGTGTGCAGTACTACCTCATGGGAGCGAACGAGTGGAAAACCGCGGACACGTGGCCCGTGCCTGGCACATCGTTCGAGCCCTTCTATCTGCACAGTTCGGGTGGCGCCAACACGCTCACCGGAGACGGGTCGCTCACCACGACCCCGCCCGGACGTGAGCCGTCCGACGCCTTCACGTACGATCCCACGGATCCGGTGCCCACACTGGGAGGTCAGGCGTGTTGCACCGGCATGAGCACAGGAGCCGGTGGCTACGATCAGTCCGACATCGAGACACGCCAGGACGTGCTCGTCTACACGTCGGCCGTGCTCGTCGAGGGTCTGGAGGTCACCGGTCCGCTCGAAGCGGTGCTCTACGTCTCCTCGGACGCACCCGACACGGACTTTACGGTGAAGCTCGTCGACGTGTATCCCGATGGGACCGCCTACAACGTGCAGCAGGGAGCCTTGCGCATGCGGTACCGCGAGGGACTCTCGACCAAGGTGCTGATGGAGGAAGGTGAGGTGTACGAGGCCCGCCTCGATCTCCACGCCACGAGCAACTACTTCGGACCCGGTCACCGCATCCGCATCGAGGTGTCGAGCTCGAACTTCCCGCGCTGGACCCGCAACCTGAACACGGGCGGCAACAACTTCGACGAGACCGAATGGGCGGTGGCGAGGAACACGGTGCACCACTCGGCAGAGTATCCGTCGCATGTGTTGTTGCCGGTCGTCCGGCGGTGAGGCACCTTACCCGATCCCGTGAAAGGCCTCCTGGTGAGCCTGCCCTGGAGATCCCAGCTGAAGAGGAAACCCGACCATGAAAACGCTGACCCGAGCTACACTCGCTACGCTGATGCTCCTCAGCCTGGCTATCCCACTCCAAGCACAGAGCAACGGCCCCATCACGGCTGATGTGGTCTATGGTCATAAGGCCGGGATGGCTTTGACCTTCGACGTCTTCAGGCCAGCTGGCCAGCCCAACGGCGCCGGGATTCTCAACATGGTGAGCGGCGGTTGGGTCTCGCGTTGGACGGCTCCGGAGCGGGCCGAGGCGCAATACCAAGCGCTCCTGGACCAGGGATTTACCGTCTTCGCCATTCGGCACGGGAGCAGCCCGAGGTTCAACGTCCCGGAAGCGTACGCCGATGTGAATCGCGCCGTTCGGTTCGTGCGTCTGCACGCCTCGACCTATGGAATCGACCCGGCCCGCCTTGGCGTCTACGGGGGGAGTGCGGGCGGCCATCTCTCTCTCATGCTGGGTCTGGCGTCAGACGAGGGCGACCCCGACGCGACCGACGAAGTGCTGCGGGTCAGCAGTCGGGTCGCCGCGGTGGTCGCGTACTACCCCCCCGTGGATCTCCGTCATTGGGGCGGGCCGAGCGAGGGTTTTCCGGCTACACTCCCGGAGAGGGGCCTCTTCTTCGCCCGCGGCGTGATGGTGCCGGGTGCGACTGATCGCTTCGTCGCGCTCGATTTCGAAGAGGACCTCGGCGCTACCGTGTCGCCGATCCTGCATGTGTCATCCGACGATCCGCCGACCCTGTTGGTTCACGGAGACGCCGACGCGCTGGTCGATCTCAACAACAGCGAGCTGATGCACTCGGCCCTGGTCAGCGCGGGCGTCGAGACGGACCTGGTGGTCATCGCGG
>JADFNK010000133.1 GCA_022563405.1 Gemmatimonadota bacterium
CCGACGCTCTACCGGGCGTTCGTGCAACTCGATCTGGAGCAGTACGACTGGTCAGGGTTGCGCCACTGCACGTCGGCCGGCGAGCCGCTGAATCCAGAGGTGATCGACACCTGGAAGCGCGCGACCGGCCTCGACATCTATGATGGGTACGGCCAGACGGAGACCGTCAACCTGGTGGCCAACTATCCGTGCTTGCCCGTCAAACCGGGCTCCATGGGGAAACCCGCGCCCGGATTCGACGTTCAAATCGTCGACGAGGAAGGGACGGTTCAACCCGTTGGCGTAGAGGGTCATCTGGCGGTCCGCACGGAGCCGCGCCCCGTCGGTCTCTTCCGGGAGTACTGGCGTGACCCCGATCGAAACGCGGAGTCGTTTCACCACGGCTGGTACTTCACGGGTGATCGCGCCTATCAGGACGAGGACGGCTACATCTGGTTCGTCGGCCGGGCCGACGACGTGATCATCTCCTCGGCTTATCGTATCGGTCCCTTCGAAGTCGAGTCGGCTCTCCTCGAGCATCCGGCAGTGGCGGAGGCCGCCGTCGTGGGGAAGCCCGATCCCGCCCGCGGCCAGATCGTGAAGGCGTTCATCATCCTCGCCGGAGATTATGAGGCGTCGGACGAGTTGGCGGCCGAGATCCAGCAGCACGTCAAGCGCGTCACCGCGCCGTACAAGTATCCACGTGAGATCGACTTCGTGCTGGAGCTCCCCAAGACGATTTCCGGGAAGATCCGGCGAGTCGAGCTGAGGGAATCCGAGACCGAGGGGCAGACCCCGCCGCGCTAGTTGGCTAGCGGGTCGGGCCGAACCTGGAACTTGATCATCCCAGGCTTGACCCCCTTGCCGCCCTCGATGTGCCACGTGACCGCCGCGCCGTAGGTCGCCCACACGCCGCGACCCTTCCACCCGCCGTCCGGGTCGTCGATACGACCGTCGAGCCCGCGGCTGAAGAACCCCTGCGGATACGGCACGCGCAGGACGACCCACTCGCCCGTGTCCGGCATGAGCGCCAGTAACGCATCGGAGTTCGACCCGTTGGCGATCGGGATGTTCTCGCCCAGACCCAACGTATTGTGCTGGTCCACCCAGTTGTAGTAGTGGTAGTCCGCTCGCAACGGGGGATCGGTGTTCTGGATCGTCGGGCCCGGTGTCGGATAGAGCGTCCATCCCTCGAGGCAGTGGCGTCCGTCGAGGATCTCCGGTCCGGTCGCGTCGCACTTCGTCCGGTCGAACGAGGCGAAGTGGCTGCTGCCCGAGAGCGCCGTCCAGACGACGCCGTTGCGGTCGATGTCGATGCCGCGCGGGCCGAAGCCGGTCTCGTCCTTTGGCACGTTCGGGTCGAGCAGCGAGGGTACCTCGTACATCTCGGTGATGCAGGTCTCCGGTGGGTTTTCGCCGATGTCCAAGCGCACGAGCTTGCCCGGGTACTGCGCCGAGGAGAGCCAGACCGCCGTGCCCACCTCGGGGTCGGCCACGAGGCCATAGCTGCCCGCGACGATGCGCGTGTCCCTGCTTGGGTCGAAGCTCTCTCTGTTCCCACTCCCAGGCTCGTTCCATGGCTTCGTGATCCTGCCGTCGCCGTTGGTGTCGATGACGGTAGGACACCAGCCCTGCGAGAACTGCTCGTCGCCCGTCTCGTCGTAGACGTTGGTGTTGATCCACCCGACGACCTGGCCGCCGCCGCTGAAGAAGAGCGTGTTGTCATCGTCCTCGGCAAACTGCAGGTGGTGCGTGCCGAAACAGGTGTCGATCATGACGAACTCCTCGGTCGGCGGGTCGTAGTAGACCGCGGACCGCCCGCTGTTCGCCAGCGGGTAGTACTGCGCGTACTTGTTGTCCGACCCTTCCTGGCAATACTCGGGGTTCTGACGACCTCGGATTGCCGACGTCATCCAGACCCGCCCCTTCTGGTCCATCATGGGGTTGTGCGGGTTGGCCGGGTCGTTCCAGATCAGCTCCTCCCCAAAGAACCGCGACGGCACCGGCATCGACGGCGCAATCATCGACCGTACGGTCGCCGGATCGGCCCGCAGCGGGATCTTGAGGTTGGTCGCGACGTGCGTCACCGGGTCGAGAATGGCGAGCTCGTCGTTCGAGATGTTCACGCCGTAGACCGGTCCGTTGGCGTTCACGGTCGGGTCGCGCTTGTCGGTCGCGATCTCGTCGTGGATGTAGTCGATCTCGGTGCCCCATTCCCACATCGTGGTGACGACGTTGCGCTCGACACCCTGCGGACGGGGCGGGATGGGTGGAAGCGCACCCGACGCGATCCGGTCGCTCCAGTCGGCGAACATCTGAAGGCCGCGCTCGCGGCCGAAGCGGTTCATGACGTCGCTCATCTGCCCGCCCCGCTGCCCCATCTGGACCCGGTAATCCCAGGCGGAAAGCGTCGAGTCGAACTCGTCGATGTTCTCGATCTCGCGGACGATCTGGGTGCCGAGCTGGTGGCACAGCATGCAACCCTGCTTCTGGATGTCCACCCACTGGCCCTGGTTCTGGAGGCCCAGGGCGATCCCGTTGCCGCTCGGCCCGGTCCCGGGGAATTCGCTCGCATCCGGCGGCTCGATCAGTGAGTACCAGTAGTTGGCGGGATACACCTTGGCGGCTTCGGCCGCGCTGGCCGCAACGGTCGCCTGGAGCTCGATGTCGGTCCCCGGTGTCGCGTCGATCTTCTCCGAGTCGACGAGGCCGTACCCGCGGACCCAGACCTTGTAGTTGGCTTCGGGGAGCTCTGGAATCAGGAAGCGCCCGCCGTCGCCGGTGACCACGGTCTTGATGAACCGGGTGGCCAGGTCGTCCGTCTCGGCGATGACCCATACCCCTTCCTCCGGCCCATCGCCGCTCGTTACGACGCCGGTGATCTCGTCGCTCTGGACGGCCTGACCAGCCAGGGGGGTGACCCAGGCGACCGCGGCGGTCAGCAACGTGGCGGTGGCCAGCAGCCCGACTCTCTGTGTCTTCATGATGTCGTCACTCTTGCGTGTGTCGCACGTTTTGAGGCCAACCTAGCTCCAGGGATAAGGGAAAACAAAGAACCCGAGATCGACTTCGTGCTGGAGCTCCAGGACAGCCGCGCGCGCGTGGTTGCGTTTGCCTCCGGTGGCCCGACAGATTGGGCGATCGCACGACGTGCGAGAGAGGACCGACACTAGAGCCACACGGTTTCCCCGCTGAAGGAGAACATCAATGAAGAACGTTTGGGTATTCAGTCGGGGTTTGGCGGTGGGTTTGGCGGCGATCGTGTCGGCGTTCGTGTTGATGGGCGCCCCCGCAGCGGCGCAATACGGTGCGGTCAACGGAGAATGGCGGAGTTACGGCGCTGACGTGGGCGGCACGAAGTACTCCCCGTTGGACCAAATTGATGCCTCCAATTTCAGCCTCCTCGAGCCGGCCTGGAGTTGGACGACCGTCGACGCCATGCTGAGCATGGAAGTGGCGGGTGGCGAATGGACCTCCAGCTCCGCGAACATCTTCGACGCTCTTCAGGAAAAAACGGAAGAGTTGTGGAGGGCCGACGCCCACCCACGCATCTTCAACCTGAAAGCCACACCACTGATGGTGGGAGGCCGGATTTTCTTGAATACGCCGCTCTCGGTCGGCGTGTCTTTGGATGCGAAGACGGGCGAGCCGCGGTGGATCTACAATCCCAAGAGCTACGAAGACGGTACCACGTCGATGAGCGTGATCTGGAACCAGCGGGGCGTGGCCTACTGGACGGACGGGGCGGGGGATGAGCGCATCTTCTGGGGAACGGGCAACGGCTACCTCATATGTGTCGACGCCGAGACCGGACGGCCTTGTGCGGACTTCGGCGAGGGGGGACGTGTGGACCTGGTGGAGACCCTTCCGAGAGCGACGCGCGGAGATAGGGACTACCTGAACGCCCTGCTGTATTCGGTCCAATCACCTCCGTTGGTCATTCGCAACGTGGTCGTCACACCCGTGTCGATCGCGGACCGCAGGATCACCAAGGAGGCCATCCCGGGCTGGATACGCGGTTGGGACGTTCGCACGGGTGAAGAGCTCTGGTCTTTCCACACCGTTCCGCTGGAGGGCGAATTCGGGGTCGACACGTGGGAGGATGATTCGTGGGAGTATTCGGGCCACGCCAACGTTTGGAGCACCTACAGCGGTGACGAGGAGCTCGGAATTCTCTACGCCCCGACGGGCACGGTGACCAACGACTTCTATGGTGCTGACCGCCTCGGGGCGAACCTGTTTTCGGAGTCGCTGATCGCCATCGACGTCGAGACCGGCGAAAGAGTGTGGCACTTCCAAGCGGTCCATCACGGTCTGTGGGACTACGACTTTCCTGTCCACCCCAACCTCATCGACATCACCGTCGACGGCCGGGAGATCAAGGCGATCGCCCAAGTATCGAAGCAGGGTTTCACCTATGTGTTCGACAGGGCGACTGGCGAGCCTGTCTGGCCCATCGAGGAACGCCCCGTGGATACCGAGACCAACGTGCCCGGAGAGGTGGTCTGGCCGACGCAGCCCTTTCCGACGAAGCCCGCGCCCTTCGATGGCCAGGGCGTGTCGATCGACGATTTGATCGATTTCACGCCGGAGCTTCGCCAGATGGCCATCGAAGCGATCCAGCCCTATCGCTGGGGCCCACTCTTCGAGCCGATCTCGCTCCACGAGGACGGCGGGACCCAAGGCACGATCCTACGCCCCGGCACGGGAGGCGCCATGAGCTGGACCGGGGCGGCCGTGGACCCCGAGACGGGCATCTTGTATGTGCCCTCGCACGACTCCTACCAGATGGTCCACCTGTACGAGCCTCAGGAGACATTCCCCGGCCAAGCGACCGTCCGGTACACGCACGGCGGCCCGGGTAGTACACCCAGGATGCCGAACGGCCTGCCGCTGTTCAAGCCGCCTTACTCGAGGATCACTGCGATCGACCTCAATACGGGCGACCATATCTGGATGCAACCGAACGGCAATGGAGACGACGTCCGTAATCACCCGGCGCTCAGGGACCTGGATCTTCCTCCTCTCGGAGATAGAGTCGCACGCCCCAGCGGACCGGTCCTCACGAAGACGCTGCTCATCACGGGAATGGAGAGCGGCGGCACCGACGGTGGGCCTCAACTGGTGGCACGCGACAAGATGACCGGTGAGATCGTCGGCGCCATCGATCTGCCGGACGTTGTACTCGGCACGCCCATGACCTACATGGTCGACGGCGAGCAGTACATCGCGTTGACGGTGAGCAGCAATCCGCCCCAGCTGCTGGCGTTTAAGCTGCCGTCGTCGGGTCTCTAAGCGCCCAGCGTTCGCCGAATCCAGTCCGGAGGCTACGTCGCAGGAAGCAGCTCGATGGAAACTACCTCGAAGGAAGCTCCCCCGAAGACCGGTGGGAGAGATAGATGGAGGAGAACGCTGAGCCGCTGGCGGGGCGAGCCGCCCGAGGTCGACCTCGAGCCCTTTCTGGAGCTCACCCGCGCAATCACGGCGGAGGGGACCCAGCTCGGAGCCGAGAGTGATGACGACCTGCGGGCCAGGGCCGCTGACATCCGCTCTCGTGCCATCGCCGGAACAGATGGTGAGGATCCCCTGGAGGAGCTGCTGGTGGAGGTCTTCGCGCTCGTTCGCGAGGCCGCGGATCGCACGATCGGGTTGAGGCCGTATGACGTCCAAATGCTCGCTGGCGTCGCGCTCGCCCGCGGTCATCTGATCGAGATGCAGACCGGCGAGGGCAAGACGCTCGCCGCGGTGGGCCCCGCCTGCCTCCAGGCACTAACCGGCGAGGGCGTGCACATCCTGACCTTCAACGACTACCTGGCCCGTCGTGATGCGCTTTGGATG
>JADFNK010000053.1 GCA_022563405.1 Gemmatimonadota bacterium
ACATCGCGGTCGATCTCGGGACGGCCAATACGTTGATATATGTGAAGGGCGAAGGGATCGTTCTCAACGAGCCCTCGGTGGTCGCGGTCGAGAAGGGGTCGGGTCGGATCATGGCGATCGGCCTCGAGGCCAAACGCATGTTAGGACGCACACCTGAGGCGATCGAAGCCGTGCGGCCGCTCAAGGATGGTGTTATCGCGGACGTCGATATCACCGAGATGATGCTCCGTCACTTTCTCAAGCAGGTTACGGCGAAGCGGCTTCTCCGCATCAAGCCTCGGGTCGTGGTCGGTGTGCCTTCTGGGATCACGGAATTGGAGCGGCGTGCGGTCCGTTCGAGCGCCATGTCGGCAGGTGCCAAGTCGGTCTACATGGTCGCAGAACCAATGGCTGCCGCCATCGGAGTGGGCCTTCCCGTCGAGACGCCTACGGGCAACATGGTGATCGACATCGGTGGTGGAACCACGGAGATCGCAGTCATCGCACTTGCCGGCATCGTGTCCAACACATCGATCCGGGTAGGTGGCGACGAGTTCGACGCTGCGATCGTCACCTTCCTTCGCAAGAACTACAACCTCCTGATTGGCGAACCGACCGCGGAGGCCATCAAGATTCAAATTGGTTCGGCCTTCGAAGTGGGGGAGGAGCGGGAGATGGACGTGAAGGGCCGGGATCTGGTGAGCGGGATTCCCAAAACCGTCCACGTTCATTCGCAAGAAATACGTGAGTGTATCCAGGAACCGATCCAGGCGGTCGTCGAAGCAGTCCGGCGCGCCTTGGAGATCACGCCACCTGAGCTCTCGAGTGACATCGTGGATCGCGGCATTGTGATGACGGGTGGCGGCGCCCTCATCCGCGGTATGGATCGGCTCCTGCAGCATGAGACGAACTTGCCGATCCATGTGGACGAGGAGCCCCTCAGTTGTGTGGTGCGTGGAGTGGGCCGAATTCTCGATGACCTGCAAAAGTATCGCACGGTGCTGTCTAGGTAGGACCCGTCTGAGAACGGAAGTGGGCTCTCAGGGGTGGGTTCTTCGGATGCTCAGCGCTCGCAGTTGAACCACCGGGGCCGGGTCGGGGACTATGCCTAACTACAAGAGTGATACCAACGGATCCGGAAAGGCTCTAAGTACTTTCGTCGCCTTCGCCTTTTTCGTGCTTTCCGTGGTTGCGCTCTTCCTCCCCGATTCCTCGCAAGACGAGGTGGCTTCGCTTCTGCGTGGTTCCGTGCTTCGACCCTTCATCCTCACCCAGGAGACTTTGGTCCGAAGAAGTATCCACGCAGAGGACACCGAGGTCCTTCAGGAGCGCCTGGACTCTCTCCAAATGGTGATCGTGAACAGCAGCACTTTGTTGGAGGAGAATGCCAGGTTGCGGAGGCTCCTCGGTCTGTCGGAGAGGAATCCGGATGAATACGTAGCGGCCACTGTCATTCGCGCCGGCATGCCAGGTTCGGAGAGTATGTTCCTGCTCGACGTGGGAAGCGACCAAGGGGTGACGAGGGACTCCCCGGTGATCACGGACCAGGGGGGGCTACTCGGCGTGGTGCGCAGGGCTGGGGCCACCAGCGCGACGGGGTGGGATTGGACGCACCCTCAGTTCCGAGCCAGCGCGATGACCGAGGACGGCTCCGTGGCTGGGATGGTCCGGGCGACTCCCGGCGGCTTTGGTGAGGGCTATCGATTGCTGCTGAACGGGGTCCCGTTCCAGCAGAAGTTGGAGCCGGGGGTGGCTCTGGTCACCAGTGGCTTAGGTGTCTATCCCCGCGGAATCCCGATCGGCGTGGTGATCGAAGAGTTGGATGCACAGGAGGGCTGGACCCGATCATACTTAGTACGTCCAGTCGTGTCGCCTGGGCAGGCCACCCACGTCCTTGTGGTGGTGTCGGAGGAAGGGGACTCCTTTGATGCGAACTTGCGGTCCGAAGACGGTTGGCTCGTCCCGGAGGCGGCGGCGTCCGAGGAGCCTGCTCAGGACATCGCCGACACGGAAGCAAGAACGCCTCGGTGAAAACCCCGCCGCGGGTCTGGGGTGTTGTGGGCTTGTTGATCCTCCTGCATTTCGGTCTTCATGTGAGCCTGGGTCTCGGGGAGGGCGCGCCGGATCTCGTCGTCGTGGCGCTCCTCATCGGAGCGAGGGAGGTGGACATAGGGCGGGCGGCCGGACTTGGATTCATCCTGGGGCTTCTCGAGGATGCTTTCTCCGTACTTGCGTTTGGCGCCAGTACGTTTGCTTTGACCCTCGTGGGCATGGGCGGCGCGCGCACCAGAGACCTCTTCGTGGGCGATTCCCTTTTTTTCCTGATGTCCTACCTGGTGTTGGGGAAGTGGGCAAGGGATCTCCTACATTGGGTTGCGGTTGGGGAGGGTTTGAGAGAACCCTTTGTTGATACGATGCTGATTCAATCTCCGATCTCCGCCGTGTATGCGGGTGTGATCGGACTGGTCGTGATCGCGATCAGTGGCTTGGGATGGGAGACGGTCCGATGAGGCTGGTACATGCACACAGCCGCCGCCAGCGGGCGACGGGAGCGTTCGTGATCATAACGATCGTGCTCGGGGCGCTGGCCGTTCAGTTCTTCCGGGTCCAGATGCTTCAATCGAACGACTACATGCTCCAGTCGGAGTCGAATCGACTTCGGCCTCTTCCGGTCGCCGCGCCTCGGGGGACTATCTTCGATCGCAACGGCCGGGTCCTGGCGGACAACGTCCCGGGATACGTCGTCCTCGTCCTTCGGGAGTCCCGTGAATCGACCTTGCAGAGCTTGGAGAGACTCAGGCCCTATCTCGGACTTTCGGACGAACGGATCGAGACCCTGATGGGGCAGTATCAGCGATGGGAGCCTCTGGTCGTCGAGATCGATGCCGATTTCGAGGCGGTGTCCATCCTTCAAGAGAGGCGCGAAGACTTCCCCGGTATCGTCCACGAAATGAGGCCGAAGCGGCGCTACTTGGGGGGAAGGGCCGTGTCTCACGTCCTGGGCTACGTCAACGAGATCACGGCTGAGGAGCTCACCGAACCTCGCTTCGCGGACTACGAGCCCGGCCTCCTGATCGGTAAGGTGGGAATCGAGCGCCAGTATGAGGAGCGACTCCAGGGGCGCCAGGGCGTGCGATATCTCGAGGTTGATGCTTTGGGTCGCATCGTGGGCTCACTCGCGGGCATCGAACAAGACTCGGGTGACCCCGGCGAGGACATCAAGCTCACGCTCGATCTCGAGCTCATGGAATGGATTCACAGCATCTTCCCGGACTCGCTCGCGGGGGCGGTGGTGGCCCTGGATCCGGCGGACGGCGGGGTGCTGGCGTTGTACTCGGCTCCCACGTTCGATCCGAACGCTTTTGTGAGCGGGCTGACCCCCGAGGAGTGGGCCGTACTCGAATCGGATCCCCAGACGCCGCTGTTCAACCGGCCGGTGATGGGCACCTATCCGCCCGGCTCTACTTGGAAGCTGGCGACCGCGGCGATCGCCCTTGAGCGGGGTGTGGTGGGCCCCCAAGAATTCATGCCGGAGCCCTGCACGGGGGGATTGAGCATTGGCGGCGACTACCGCAGGTGCTGGTTCGAGGAGGGTCACGGCTACCTGGATATGGCGGGAGCCATAGCCAACTCGTGCAACGTGTACTTCTACCAACTCGGCCTCAAGATTGGGCTGGATCCCATTCTCGAGGGGGGTACCCGGATCGGTTTCGCCCAGCAATGCGGCATCGACCTGCCGCAGGAAAGCCGCGGCGTTTTCCCGGAGAGTCGAGATTACTGGGTGCGTGAGTTCGGGTATGAACCTCAGGAAAATGAAGTTCTGAATCTCGCCATTGGGCAGGGCCCGAACTCTCAGACGCCGCTCAAGATGGCACAGTTCTTTCTCGCGTTGGCCAGGGACGGCACGGCGCCGACGCCGCACTTGCTCGAGAATCCCGATCCGACGCAGGGTTGGCGCCTAGACGTGTCGGCCGAGAGTATCGAGGTACTTCGGGAGGGTATGCGCGGGGTCACGTCTCCGGGGGGGACGGCGTATTTCGGGACGGCTCTCGAACACTGGGAGGTGCTCGGTAAGACCGGGACCAGTCAGAACCCCCAAGATACCCTGCGCGCGCATGCCTGGTTTGCGGGCATGGCCGGACCCTGGGGTGGTGACCCGGAAATCGTAGTGGTGGCGCTCGTGGAGTTCGGGGAAAGCGGGTCGGGTGTTGCGGCGCCGCTCGTGGCGAAGACGGTGGACTTCTATTTACGTAGCAAATATGGGATGCCCCCCCCCGATTCGATCCAGACCCTCGGAGAGCACTACGATTCGGGGAGGCCCGCTCCCTGGGCTCGCTGACGAGACGGGGCGGGACTGATGGGTAGCCTCTTCAAGCACTGGGTGGGCGATCCGGCTCTGGTCTTGGCGGTGCTGGTCATGACTTCATTCGGCATCGCCATGATCTACTCGGCGGGTGTCCTGAACGTCCCCAGCCCAATCACGGAAGGTGCCTGGATTCTCCAGATTCAGTGGGCGGCCATCTCGCTGGTTGCGTTCGTGGTCATCCGCCAGATCGGCCCTCGATGGATCGAGTGGGTCGCCATGCCCGCGTACGTCGTGAGCATACTCCTGCTCCTGATCACCCTCTTCGTGGGGACCGGCTCGGGAACAGCTGCCGGAGTGAAGAGCTTTCTCGAGATCGGCCCCATGCGTTTTCAGCCTTCCGAATTGGCCAAGCTCGCCACGATCCTCGCTTTGGCACGGTACTTGGGGACTCGCCCGGAAGATCCTTCGACGCTCCGCGCTCTCGTAAATCCCGCGGCCATCGTGGGAGTACCGCTCGTTCTCGTCATCCTGCAACCCGATCTCGGCACGGCACTCGCGTTCGTAGGCATTCTGTTTGCCGCCCTGTTCTGGGCTGGGACGCCGATCGGGTTGATGGCGTTGTTGATGAGCCCGGGCATCTCCTTGGTGCTCAGCTTCGATCCCAGAATCTGGGCCGGATCCTTCCTGTTCCTGGTCTTTGCCTTATACCTCTATCGGTACCGACTCTTTCTGGTGGAGTCGCTTTCGGTCATCCTCGCGAACTTGGCGGCGGGCACGATCTCCACCCCGCTCTGGAACTCTTTGGCCGACTATCAGCAGAATCGCATTCTGGTGTTCCTGGACCCCAGCGTCGATCCACGGGGGGCGGGCTACCACGTTGTGCAGTCGATGGTGGCTATCGGCAGCGGCGGACTGACAGGAAAGGGGTTTACGGAGGGGACACAAAAACGCTTCGACTTTCTTCCCGAGCAGCACACCGACTTCATTTTTTCCGTCATCGGAGAGGAGCTGGGATACCTGGGAACGATCCTCACTCTGTCGTTGTTCGCGTTCATCCTCTACCGGCTCGTGAGGATGGCCGAAGGGGAGGCCGATCCGTTTGCAGGCCTGGTGATCTTCGGTATCTTCGGAGCCTGGCTCGTGCACGTCTTCGTCAATGTCGGCATGACGGTCGGAATTGTGCCGGTCACCGGCATCCCCCTGCCTTTTGTCAGTTACGGCGGGACTTTCCTCCTGATGTCCTGGGTGGCCGTAGCCGTGGCGGCGAGACTGGTAGGCGAGGACTAGAGCCTTCTCGAGGCCCCGCTCTAACGGGGCTCGCGCCACTTTCCTCAACAGGTCCCTAGATGGCTTGGTTTCGTAAAGATAAAAAGCCTCTGAAGTCGGAAGATCGGCGGGACCTGCCGCCCGACGTCTTCGACAAGTGCAAGGGCTGCGGTGAAATCTTATACGCCGAGAAGCTCGCGCAGAACCTCCAAGTCTGCCCGAGCTGTGGGCATCATTTTCGGCTTCCCGCCGAACGGTACGTAGAAATCCTGCTCGACGAGGGCTCCTTCGAAGAGATCGATGAAGGTCTTCATAGTGAGGACCCCCTCCAGTTCAACGACCTCAAGCCATACAAGGAGCGTCTGACGGCCGCGGAAGAAAAAGTGGGCAGAAGGAGCGCGGTCCTCGCCGGGACCGGCACACTCGAGAGTCTTGGTGTAATCCTCGCAGTGATGGACTTCCGCTTCATCGGCGGATCGATGGGCTCCGCCGTCGGAGAAAAGATTGCCCGTGCCGGTCGGACCGCGCTGGACCGGAAGGAGCCGTTGATCATCGTGAGCGCCTCCGGCGGCGCCCGCATGCAGGAGGGTATCTACTCGCTCATGCAGATGGCGAAGACCTCGACTGTGCTCGCCGCCCTCCATGAGGCGGGATTGCCGTACATCTCGCTCATCACCGATCCTACGACGGGGGGAGTCACAGCGTCCCACGCCATGCTCGGGGACGTCAACCTCGCTGAACCTGGCGCCCTGATCGGTTTCGCGGGCCCTCGTGTCATCACCGAAACGATCGGCCAGGAGCTTCCCGACGGCTTCCAACGTGCCGAGTTTCTACTCAAGCACGGTATGATCGATCGTGTGGTGGATCGACGGGAACTGAAGACGACCCTTGGAGTGCTTCTCCGGCACATGATCGCTTGATGGTGGGTCCCGACTGGCTCCCTGGACTCTTGTCGGATCAGCCGCCCCATGCCTTGACCACCTCGCCCGGGGACCCGCTGCTCGACGAACTGTTTCCGCATGCGCCACACGGCATTCAGTGGGGCCTGGAGAGGATGGAGGCCTTTCTTCGCGACACAGGAGATCCCCACCTCGGAATCCCCTGTGTCCATGTCGGAGGGACCAACGGCAAAGGGTCGGTGGCGTCGACCGTTGCGACAGTGTTGGACAGCGCGGGCCACCGGGTCGGTCTCTACACGTCACCTCACCTCTGTTCCTTTCGGGAACGTTTTCAGATCGGAGGAGTGCCGGTCGGGGATGATGAGCTTCGTGAGCTGGCTGGGGAACTCGATCCGGAAATCAGGCGTCACTCCCTGACCTTTTTCGAAGCCGCAACCGGACTCGCCTTTCATTTATTTCGGAAGAAGGGGGTCGAGGTCTCGGTCATCGAGGTCGGTCTGGGCGGCCGGCTCGATGCCACCAACGTCGTGGATCCGTTCCTTACCGCGATCACCAATGTCGACCTGGATCATTGTGACTATCTCGGCTCGACTTTGGATGAGATCGCCATGGAAAAAGCTGGCATCATAAAGAGCGGCATCCCCCTACTGACGGCCGAGCCGGATGACCGTATTCGATCCGTGTTTTCGGCCAGGTGCGAGGCTCTGGGGGCTCCGTTTACCTCAGTCGGATGTGATGCCGAAGAAATGTCGGTGGACGTGGGGGAGAACCACACAGCCTTCGATGTTTCGACGACGGCGTGGGGTAGGCTCCGTCTCCGGACACCGCTGGTTGGTGAACATCAGGCCGTGAACGGTGCATTGGCCGTTGCCCTGTTGGAGCGGATGCCAGCGCGCTTTCGCCCCGACAGCGCCGCGCTCGTTGAAGGGATGTCACGAGTGCACTGGCCGGGCCGCGCTCAGGTCGAGCACCTGGACGGCACGACCTGGGTGTTCGACATCGCCCACAATACTGCCGGTGCCACGGCGCTCGCCTCGGTACTGGGACGGCTGGAGTTTCCGCGTCCTATCGTGGTCCTCACCGCTGTGCTGGGTGACAAGGACTGGCGTGAGATGCTGCCGCCTCTGTTCGAGAGAGCGGACCACGCGATTCTGACGCAGGCTCCCTCCGCGCCCTTGGCCCGCAGATGGGACCCCGAAGTGGCGGCGGCGGAGGCCGGGTCGGGAATCGCGGAGATCCGGACGGACTTCGACGACGCCCTCGATCGGGCCCGGGAACTCGCGGGCTCGGGCACGATCGTCGTGAGCGGATCGGCCCATACCGTGGGAGACGCGTTGAGGAGGCTCGGTCTGGAGCTTTCATAGAGATTTTCGTGGTGCTGGACCCTCTCCTCTCCACTGTACTTTCCTCAGCGTGAGTTTAGATTCGCCCGCATGTCCAAGCAGACCTTCGCACGGCTTCCGGGATTTCGCGATTTTCCTCCTGAGGACCTGGTCTTCCGTGAGCATATTTTGGGCGCCTGGCGCCGCGTTTCAGCCAAGTACGGGTTCCAGGAGTACGACGGCCCGCCGCTGGAGCCCCTCGATCTGTATGTGGAGAAGAGCGGCGAGGAAATCGTCGGCCAGCTCTATCATTTCCAGGACAAGGGGGATCGTAACGTCGCTTTGCGACCCGAGATGACACCTTCCTTGGCAAGGATCCTCGGTGATCGCCACCGGTCCATGGCGAAGCCGATTCGTTGGTTTTCGGTCCCGCAGCTGTTTCGCTACGAGCGGCAACAGAAGGGGCGCCTCCGAGAGCACTTCCAGTGGAACGTGGATGTGATCGGCGAGGAGGGTGTGGGAGCGGATGCCGAAGTGATTGCCGTGGCGCTCGACGGGCTCCGGGACCTCGGGCTCGAACAAGACGACGTACACGCCAGGGTTTCGGATCGAAGGCTTCTGGGCGCGGTCTTGTCGGCGATCGGCGTCGAGGATACACGGCTCCCGACGGCCTTTGCCATCATCGACAAAATCGAGCGTACACCCGCGGACCAATCTTTGGCTCGCCTTCGGACCGAGGTGGGCTTGGACGAGGCTCAGGCGCGGTCCACGTTCGAATTGCTCGACCAGGGTGGCCTCGACGGTGTCAAAGGGGGATTTGGCCATCTCGATGCGGTCGGCGCAGAGCTGGAGCGTATGGACCAGTACCTCGGCTCGTTGGAAGCCATGGGGCTGGGGGGGTTTGTCGATTTCGATCTTCGCATCGTCCGGGGTTTGGCCTACTACACCGGGATCGTCTTCGAAATTTTCGACCGCAAGGGAGAGTTGCGGGCCATCTGTGGTGGTGGGCGATACGATAATTTGCTCGAGTTGGTCGGGGGGGACCCCCTTCCAGCGGTGGGTTTCGGGATGGGTGACGTCGTGCTCGGCGAGCTACTTCGTGACCGGGATCTCGTACCACCGCTAGAGCCTCATGTGGATTACTTCATCGTGATCATCGGCGAAGAGCACCGCGAGCTCGCGTACGCCATCGCGCGTACGCAGCGTGACAAGGGAGTCGGCGTGCAGTACGCGCTCCGCGAGCAACCGGTTCGGAAACAATTCACGGCGGCGGGTAACGCGGGAGCTCGCGAAGTGATCGTGTTGGGACCGGACGAGGTAGCTCGAGGGTGTGCGGTGCTGCGCGACATGGCCTCCGGCGAAGAGCGAGAGGTCCCGCTGAAGGAGCTTCAATGACGAACGGTGACGCACATCCCGAGACACGGCGGATGATGGAGACCGCCATCCGCCGATTAAACGCTTTGGAGTATGTGATCCTGGGTTTTGCGATGGTGCTTTCGCTGCTCGCTGGGGCGCTCGCGGCGTGGATGGTCGCGAATTTGACCGGTGCGTCGTTCCGGCTCGCGTGGGCTCTTTCGTCGCTCCTCTTCTTTGTCGTGCCCGGTTGGGTAGTGTTCAGGCGGGAGCGCCGGGCTGCGGGGGTCCGAGAAGACAACGCTGTTAGCGCCGGCACGGCTACTACCGGTACCGAAGATGTCACTGAAATGAGAGACCATGGCGGACGATAAGAAGCTGACCCCCCGCGGAGAGGACTTCTCTGCGTGGTACAACCAACTGGTGCTCCGGTCGGAGCTCGCCGATCACTCTCCGGTCAAGGGAAGCATGGTGATCCGGCCGTGGGGCTACGCGATCTGGGAAAACATGCAGCGAGCTCTGGACGACATGTTCAAGGCCACGGGCCACGAGAACGCGTACTTCCCGCTCCTGATCCCGTTGAGCTTCATCGAGAAGGAGAAGGCGCACATCGAGGGCTTCAAACCGGAGCTCGCGATCGTAACCCATGCGGGCGGGAAAGAGCTCGAAGAGCCACTGGTGGTGCGGCCCACCTCCGAGACGGTCATCATGCATATGTACGCGAAGTGGATCCAGAGCTACCGCGATCTTCCGCTTCTCATCAACCAGTGGGCGAACGTGGTGCGCTGGGAACTGCGTACCAGGCTGTTCCTTCGCACCTCCGAGTTCTTGTGGCAGGAAGGGCATACGGTGCACGCCACGGCAGACGAGGCCGAGGAGCACACGCTGCGGATGCTCGGTGTGTACCGGACCTTCATGGAGGAGTGGATGGCCATGCCGCCGGTCACTGGCCTCAAGTCGGAGGCCGAAAAATTCGCCGGTGCCGTTCGCAGCTACTCGTGTGAAGCCATGATGCAGGACAATCGGGCGCTCCAAGCAGGTACGACCCATTTTCTCGGTCAGAATTTCTCCAAGCAGTTCGACCTCACTTTCCAAACCGAAGAGGGCAAGGAGGAGTACGGCTGGAACACGTCCTGGGGTGTATCCACGCGCCTCGTGGGGGCTCTGGTGATGACACACGGCGATGATCAGGGGCTCGTGTTGCCTCCCAAGCTGGCGCCGACCCAAGTGGTGATCGTGCCGATCCTCAAGGGTGACGATGTCGGCCCCGTGCTCGAAAAGGCCGAGTCTCTCCGGAGTTCCCTGGCGGATCGAGGCGTGCGTGCCAAGGTCGACGCCCGTGCTCACTTGAATCCCGGGAAAAAGTATTACGAATGGGAGCAAAAGGGCGTCCCCCTCAGGATGGAGGTCGGGCCGAGGGACATGGAGCAGGGGCAGGTAGTGCTGGCCAAGCGCGTGCGTGCAGAGGACGATCCGCGGAAGGAATTCTTGCCGGAGGCCGAGGCACTTGCGACGATTCCGGAGCGGCTCGACGCCTTCCAAGCACAGCTTCTGGAGGCGGCGACGGCCCGCCGGGAAGAGAATTCCTATCGCAGCGTGAAGACCATTGGCGAGCTCGCCGAGATCATGGATGACTCGGGTGGTTACGTTTACACGGGGTGGAGCGGGGATCCCGCCGTAGAGGAGCGGATCAAGGAAGAGACGAAGGCCACACTGCGATGTATCCCGGGAGAGGAATTTCGATCGACAGAAGCCCCCGCGAAGTGCATCGGGGGCGAAGGGGACGCGACCATGGAGGTCGTGTGGGCCAGAGCGTATTAACTCCTGCCAGCATCACACGGCCGTGACCCTACCCTTCCCCCGCATCGACGGGGAAATGTGGGCCGGCGAGTGTAAGGTTGCCGACCTGGTCGCCGAGTTCGGCTCGCCCCTGTACGTATACGACGCCCGTGTGATCGAAGCCGCGTATAGGCGTATGGAGGTGGCCTTCGCCGGTGTGGATCTGCTGCTCGCTTATTCGGTCAAGGCCAACTCCAATCTGGAGATCCTCAAGCGGCTCGTGGCACTCGGTGCGGGAGCCGATATTGTGAGCCGGGGGGAACTCCACCGGTGCCTCACGGCCGGCTTCTCTCCGGAGGACATGGTGTTCGCGGGAGTGGGCAAGACCGAAGCGGAGATGGAGGCAGCCCTGGCGGCCGGGATCCTCGCGTTCAACGTCGAAAGTGCCGAGGAGCTCGAGCTGCTCAGCCAGGTGGCGGAGCGGGTGGGTAAGCCCGCACCTGTGGCGCTTCGGGTCAATCCGGACATCGTCGCCGACACACCCCACGAGTACACGCGTACCGGGGGCGGGGCCACCAAGTTCGGGATCCCGGTGGATCGTGTCATGGACCTGTATCGGTGGGCCGCCGACCGACCCACGCTCGAGATCCGGGGGATCGACGTCCACATCGGATCACAGATCCTCGAAGCGGAGCCCTACGAAAGAGCACTCGACCACGTCCTGGGCCTCGCCGCGCAGATAAGGGCGGAGGGGATCGATCTCGACTTCGTGGACCTGGGCGGCGGGTATGGCGTGAGCTACGACGGTGGCGATGGGATGTCCGTGGAGGATCTGGCGGACATCGTCGTTCCGAGGGTGGCCGAGGCCGGGTTGCGCCTGATCCTGGAGCCGGGCCGGTTCATCGTCGGCGAGGCGGGGATCCTCGTGACCAAGGTACTGTACGTGAAGCACTCAGGGGCGAAAACCTTCGTGGTCATGGACGGTGGGATGACCGAACTCATACGTCCGAGCCACTACCAAGGGTTTCATCGGATCGAGCCGGTGATCTCGCGCGAAGAGGCGACACACGAAGTCGTGGATGTCGTGGGGCCGATCTGTGAGACCGGGGACTTCCTCGCACGGGACCGGATGCTTCAGATGCCTGCTTCCGGCGACCTTCTGGCTGTGCATACAACGGGCGCCTATGGCTTCGTGATGGCGTCCAACTACAATTCCCGGCCCAAGCCAGCCGAGGTCGTAGTGGACGGTGCCGAAGTAACGCTGGCCCGGCGCCGCGAGAGTCTCGACGACTTGCTCCGGGGGGAATTGGGGTGAAGCACGATCGCATTCTCATTCTGGATTTCGGCTCCCAGTACACACAACTGATCGCGCGGCGTATCCGCGAAGAGCAGGTTTACTCCGAAATCCACCCCCCGACTCGATCCCTGGATTGGATTCGTGAGTGGTCGCCCAAGGGTATCATCCTGTCAGGGGGCCCGGCTTCGGTCTACGACGAGGGTGTCCCCACCTTGGACCCGGAGATCCTCCACCTGGGCGTTCCGGTCCTGGGAATCTGTTATGGCATGCAGATCATCGCGCAGTTGGAGGGTAGCGAGGTCGCCGTCGGACGCCGGGAGTACGGCCGGGCCGAATTGAACGTGGCCGAATCAGGCGACCTGTTCCATGGCTTTCTTCCAGAGGAACCGACGCAGGTATGGTGCTCGCACGCCGATCACGTCGATCGGCCACCGGAGGGCTACATCGCTCTAGCCTCCACCGAGACGCTACCCGTAGCTGCGTTTCGGCACACGGAGCGTCCGATCTTCGGAGTTCAGTTCCATCCCGAGGTGGCGCATACACCCCGCGGTGAGGAGATCATTTCGAATTTTCTCCTCCGGATCTGTGAATGCCGCCCCACCTGGACCTCCGGCGCCTTCATACAGGAGTCGGTGGAACGGATTCGAGCGACGGTAGGTGAGGGGACCGCAATCTGTGGTTTGTCCGGTGGCGTCGACTCTTCCGTTGCCGCTACGCTGGTTCACCGTGCGATCGGAGACCGACTGACCTGTATCTTCGTCGACAACGGGCTGCTGCGAAAACACGAGCGTGAGGATGTCGAGCGTACGGCCCGAAAGCACATGGGAGTCCGACTCGTGGTCGTCGACGCGGCGGACGAGTTCCTCGCGGCGCTCGACGGGGTCGAAGAACCCGAAGAAAAGCGCAGGCGCATCGGCCACGTGTTCATCGATGTGTTCAGCCGGGTCGCCAGGGAAGAGGGCATCGGGGCGGGCCACCTCGTTCAAGGAACCCTCTACCCGGACGTGATCGAGTCCCTTTCGACAGGAGGGCCGTCAGAGACGATCAAGACCCATCACAACGTCGGCGGCCTCCCGGACGATCTGCCGTTCGAGCTCATCGAGCCGCTTCGGGAACTCTTCAAGGATGAGGTCCGGCAAGTTGGGCGGGAGCTCAGTCTTCCGGAGGAATTCATCGGCCGGCATCCGTTTCCGGGTCCCGGGCTGGGCATCCGCGTACTCGGCGCCGTGACCAAGGAGCGACTCGACGTGCTCCGGGAAGCCGACGAGATCTATCTCGAAGAAATCAGGTCGGCCGGACTATACGACGAGATCTGGCAAGCTTTCGCGGTGCTTCTCCCCGTGCAGGCGGTGGGGGTGATGGGGGACAATCGTACGTACGAGTACGTGATCGCTCTGCGTGCGGTGACCTCTCGGGACGGGATGACGGCCGACTGGTATCCGTTCCCCCATGAGGTTATCGGGCGTATTTCATCCCGGATCGGAAATGAGGTCGTGGGCGTGAACAGGGTGTGCTACGATGTTTCGTCCAAGCCGCCCGCCACCATCGAGTGGGAGTAGGACCGGAGCCACGGCGAAACTCCGGCATGCCCATTGTTCAACTCTCAAGTATTACTCGAGTCCGTCATTTGCCTCGTCTCGCGCGTCCTGTTGGAGCCGCTCCGTCAGCAGTCCTTCGATCTCGCCCCAGAGGCCGCCCATGAACTCGACGTCCTCTCCGTGTATGTCGACGAACTCCAGAAGTTCTTCTCCGGTGACACCATACACCGCCAGGATGCTGTCCCGGACGTCGCCCTGGATTTCGGTCGTCCCGGAGCCTAAAACTTCGGCTCGCAGGTCGACGTAGGCACCGATGAACGCCTCGCGCTCAACGCTATCGTCGAATACATCGGTTGCGTCACCACTGCAGGACCAGCCCACCGTCAAGGCGATTGCGAACACCATGGTACGGGGTCGATGGCGTGGAGGACGCACTCTGAGCGGACGGCGGTAGCCAACGGTGCTGGGACTTACCCTCATGCCGGTACGGACGTGGGTTCGATCTGCCTAGTCATCTCTTTACACCGGGTGTTTGCCGGCAAGCCGGACGGTGAGCGGAACCTCGTGCAGCCTGTGGCACGCGTCAAGAAAGAGGCATCGGGCTTGGCCGTACCACCTCGACACACATCCGCCTTATGTTTGAGCACACCAAGCAAGCGTCCAGGCAGCACGTATGGAAGCAGAGGAGGGCGTTCATGACCAATATTCGGAAACGGGCCCAGGCCTCCTTACTCGGTTCCACCTTGCTGATCTTGGTGCTGGTGACGGTATCCGGGTGCGTAGTGAACCCGGCTACGGGCCAGCGCCAGTTCATGCTGATCAGTGAGGCCGAAGAAATCGAGATGGGGCGGGAGGCGGACGGGCCGATTACCGAGTCCCTTGGGCTGTACGAGTCCGAGGCGCTTCAGGCCATGGTCAGAAACCTCGGGCACGAAATGGCTTCCCGGTCGGAACGCCCCGCGTTGCCCTGGTCGTTCAAGCTGGTGGACGACCCCATGGTGAACGCCTTCGCACTCCCGGGCGGATTCATCTTTATCACCAGGGGAATCATGGCGGCCCTGAACTCCGAGGCTGAGCTCGCCGGGGTCATCGGCCACGAGATCGGGCACGTCACGGCGCGCCACTCGGCCAGCCGGATGAGCAGCCAGCAGCTCCAGCAGATCGGCCTCGGGGTCGGCTCCATCCTGTCCTCGGACGTGGCGTCCGTGGCAGGGGTCCTACAGGTGGGCCTGGGACTCCTCAACATGAGGTACAGCCGAGGGGACGAGTCTCAGTCGGACGAGCTCGGGGTGCGGTACATGACGCGGGCCGGATACGATCCGAACGCTTTGGTGGGCGTCTTCCAGACGCTCGCACTGGCGGGGGGTGGAGGAGGGAGCACTCCCGAGTGGGCCTCGACCCACCCCGACCCCGTGAACCGCGAGGAGGACATCCGCGAGATCATCGCGGCTTCGGGGCAAGATTATTCGGGATATACCCGACGGGGTGACGAGTACCTGCAGAGTCTCGACGGCATGACCTTCGGTCAGGACCCCAGGGAGGGATTTTTCGAGGAGGAGACCTTTTTCCATCCGGACCTGGCATTCGCGCTCGATTTCCCTCGAGGATGGTCGACGGTGAACCAGAAATCCCAGGTGGGGGCCATAGCTTCGGACGAGACGGCCTTGATCGTCCTGACGGTTGAAGCGGGCGAGACCGACGCGGAACGGGCGCTCTCCACCTTCCTGAGGCAGGATGACGTCCGGGGCACCGACTCTCGCCGAACGTCGGTCAACGGCCTCTCGGGGTGGGAGGCGAACTTCAGCGCCGATGGCGAAGGAGGCGGACTTCGGGGCGCGGTCCTCTTCGTGGAGCACGGGGGTGTGGTTTTCCGCCTGTTGGGCTATGCCTCTGCTTCTCGGTGGGGTTCACACCAACGCACGGTGCTCGCGAGTATCGAGAGTTTTCGGCCCGTCAGCGATCCCGACGTTCTCGGCGTCGAGCCGTCACGTATCGAGATCGTTCGGCTTCCGTCGAGAATGACGCTGCGCCAATTCATCGACCGATATCCTTCGACGGTGGACGACGAACAGATCGCCATGATCAACCGCCGCACGTTGGATGAGTCCATTGCCGGCGGAACCCTGCTGAAGCGAGTGGCCGGAGGCCGGCTGCCCTAGAACCGTTGACGGATATAGTCCCGCACACAATTAGCTTGACCTCTCGGCCCGCTCGAATAACGTTGTAAGCGTTCGCACTTCCGAGGGCCGAGCTTCTGTCTTTAACCTGGAGTCCGACCAGTGAAACGCCTACCAATTTGCTTCCTACTACTCCTCCTCACCTCCGCCGGTGCGTGCACCACGCGGACGGTCGTGGATCAATCCCAACTACAGGTCGCGCCGTCTTTGGTCGTAGAGCGGTTTCTGCAGGCGGCCAACATGCGGGATCTCGAGACGATGGGGCGCCTGTTCGGGACCGAAGATGGACCCTTCATAGACCGGAGGGGCAGGGTGGAGACCGAATTACGAATGGATGTGCTCGTCGAAATCTTGCGACACGACCGTTATCAGATCGTTTCGGAGCGTCGCGTTGCAGGTGCGGTAGCTCCGAGCAACCGGATCGGCGTGGATTTCTTGATGCCTAATGGCATAACGGTGCGGGACGTCGGATTCACCGTGGTGTTCGCGTCGTCCAATCGGTGGCTGATCCGTGAGATCGAGGTGGACAGGATCACCGAAGCCGCGGAGGAGTAGCCGGCGCCACTCAGGGGCCGTGTTGCACCAGCTCGATCAAGGTGCCGCCGGTCGATTTGGGATGTACAAAGGCTACCAGGTGCCCTCGGGCGCCTAACCGGGGTTCTTCATCGATCAACTGGAACCCTCGTGTATTTAGATCCTGGAGGGTCGCACGAAGGTCGGACACACGGTAGGCGACATGGTGAACGCCGGGTCCACGACTCTTCAGGAAACGTCCGACGGGGCTCGTGCTCGATCTCGGCTCGATGAGCTCGATGGATCCGACGAAAGCGATGTTCACGCCTTGTTCCGGCAGTTCCTCAATGGCGGAACAAGTGGCCCCGATGATGGATTCGTAGGTTGCGGCGGATTCTTGAATGGACGGAACTGCAACGCCGACGTGGTCGAGCGGAAGACCGTTCATGGACTGTTACATTAATTAGGTGGAAAAAGCTGGGCCGGATCGTAGGTCCGGTCCGTTGAAGGTACAAGGAGACCGAACGATGGGTGGGAACGGGAATGTCGTAGAGATCACGGATCAGAATTTTGCCGAGACGATCGAGGGGTCCACGGGCCTTACGATGGTCGACTTCTGGGCCGAGTGGTGCGGCCCCTGTCGTATGGTGGCGCCTATTGTCGAGGCATTGGCCGACGAGTACAGCGGCGATGGTGTCACGGTCGGAAAGCTGGACGTCGACCAAAATCCGGATATAACCGTCCGGTTCGCCGTGCGCTCGATCCCGAGCGTGCTGTTCTTCAAGGACGGCGAACTCGTGGATACGGTGGTTGGGGCAGTGCCGCGTCCGACGCTCGAAGCGAAGATCAAGGAGCATATGTAGGGAGGCGCGAACGAATCGGCGGCGACCACCTGGGATATCAACGGGGCCGCGCCGCAGTCAACGGGGCCGCGCCGCAGTCACCGCGATCTTTGGGCCTCCATCCTCTCCTCGTAGCGCGCGCCGCTCAGGACATTCGCGAGCGCGTAGTTACCCTCATGACAGGCGTACTCGAAGATCTGCTGGTCGTACTTCCTCCAAGGAACTTCTCCGCCCCACACCTGAGTGTAGGTTCTCGGGTCGTGGATCTCGAACTCGTAGAGGATCGTGTCGTCCTCGGCCCGCGTGAAGCGCTCAATCGCGGTCAAATCCTCGGAGTGCACGATTTTGTCGGTCTGCTCCCTCATGCCGTGGCTCGGATGGATGTTCGTGGTCTCGACCACGAGAGTGTTGCCCTCCCAGTAGCCCCAAGAGTCGCCGAACCAGGGCCGGACGCTCGGGGGCAGTCGGTTCGGCTCGCCCAGTCGGATGATCCGGACGTCGTGGATCATTTCCGACATGATGAGCACGTGGTCGGCGTCCTGAACGATCGTGAAGTTGTTGTTGTACCCTCGGGTGGGTGTCATGGGAGGCCCCATCACGCTGGCGGAGCTCGAGCCGTAGAAGACGATGCAGCGCTCGGCGAGCGGCCGAAGTTCGGGATGGTCGAACTCGCCGAACCGGGAACGGACCTCATGGTATTCCCGCTTTCGCCTCGCGCCTTCAGGCGTAAGCTCGGGAATCCGGCCGTTTGACGGAAAGGTGATGAGCGAGGTCCTCGGTTCGCCGTCGACCCATGCCACCCGATCACCGCGATCATAATAGATCTGGTTATAACTTCGGCCGATCGAGCCGGTCACCGGTGGCGGCCCACGCTCCGGATCACTCGCGTCGGATCCGGTCTGGACCGTGGACTGCGCTCGACCTTCGAGTTCCTCGACCTGCGTCTGGGTGTAGACGGGACCGAGCCCCCGCCCGCGCTCGAACGGTGTGAGCGTCGCGTTGCTCCAGTTACCCTGGAGGTCCGGATGGCCCCATTCGGTCCTCGGCGCTTGCCAGTCGGGATCAGATCGTTGGGCTCTTTCCGGAGTCTGGGCCTCAGCTGACGAGAAAAATCCCGTCGACGAGAGGGCGAGGCACAGCGCGAGGCCCGACTTTGACGCTCGCGCGATCATCGTTTCCTCCTGTCGCCGAAGGGATGGGAGTCCGAAAAAAGGCCGGCGCGCTCGAAGATCAAGGTAGGCGCTGATATACGAGGATGCCAGCCGATGGAGTGGGGACTTCTCCCCGATGTTCGCACACTCGCACCCGATTGTCTTACAGCCTTTTTTTACAGCCTTCTCCAGCAACGGGGAGCGGGCACAGAACTGACAGGATACGCTCTGATTCGGCCCACGTGCTATACTGCCACAATGAGCATTCTGTACATCGTAGCCACCCCGATCGGCAACCTCTCCGATGCCTCCGGCCGGTCGATCGAAGTTCTCGGAGTGGTGGACGGCATTCTGGCTGAAGACACCCGCCGTACCCGGAAGCTCCTGGACCGCTACGATCTTCGCACGTCGCTGACATCACTTCATCAGCACAACGAGGCCTCCCGGATTCCACGAGTTGTTGAGCGGTTGGACGCCGGTGAGACCCTCGCCCTGGTCTCCGACGCTGGAACGCCGCTTCTCTCGGATCCTGGCGAGAGGCTGGTGGGGGCCGTGTTGGACGCGGGACACACCGTAACGCCCGTGCCCGGCCCGTCGGCGATCCTTTCAGCCCTCATGGGAGCCGGGTTCCCCACCGTCCCGTTCATCTTCCATGGCTTCGTCCCCAGAAAAGGCAAGCCGCGACAGGTGATGCTCGAGCAGATCGCCGCCGCTACACAAACGACTGTCGTCTTCGAGTCTCCCGAACGGGTGGCCGCCCTGCTGAAGGCCCTCGTCGCGCTCGTAGCCCATGATCGTCAGGTTGTCGTGGCACGTGAAATGACCAAGATTCATGAGGAGTTTTTCCGGGGAACAATGGCGGAAGTGGCGCGCTACTACGCGGAGAACAAGGCGCGGGGGGAAGTGACGGTAGTGGTCTCCCCGCGGTCGCCGGCGGAGGGGGGGGGAAGCGTCGACGAGGCTGCCGCTCGAGCGTTGGGGCGTGCCCTCCTCGATGAAGGCCTCAACCCGAGCCGGGCTGCGCGAGAAGTGTCGTCCCGCCTCGGTATCGCCAAGAACGCAGCGTACGACATCGTCCACTCATTGAGGGACAATTCAGAGGAGTCGGGTTGACCAGAGGAATACCATCGTAATGCTTGCTCCTCTTCTCGCGGCTCTCATGTGTGCCGGCCTGGGTGTGTCTGCCCCTGCCAGCTCCGGCCTGCAAACCCTTGCCGCCTTGGGCGTGCCAACCTCTGCCCGCTTGCGCCTTGGGCCCCCAGCCCGCGCGCGCGCGCCAACCTCTGACCGCTTGTACGTGCTGCCCGATTCGGTTTTGACGATCACTCGGTTGCAGTACGAGGGTGGTGGGGACTGGTACGCGAACCCGTCGTCCCTGCCCAACCTGCTCGCGGCCATTCGGGAACGAACGGGCTTGCCGGTGTCGGCTCAACCGCAGACGGTGCGCCCTTTGGATCCGACGCTGAAGGATCACCCGTATCTGTACATGACCGGCCACGGGAATGTGCGCTTCTCACCCGAGGAGCGGACGGCACTGCGGGAATATCTCCTGGCCGGTGGTTTCCTGCACGCTGACGACAACTACGGGATGGACGAGTCGTTCCGCGAGGAAATCGCGGAGATCTTTCCGGAGTATGGGCTCGCCGAGATTCCCCCGGACCACGCGGTCTTCCGGATGATGTACGATTTTCCCGAAGGGCTGCCCAAGATCCACGAACACGACGGGAAACCACCGCAGGCCTTCGGCATCTTCCATGGCGGGAGGCTGGTCGTTTTCTACAGCTACGAGTCCGACCTCGGTGACGGCTGGGAGGACGCCGACGTCCACGACGACGCGCCCGATGTCCGCGAGTCGGCGCTCCGTATGGGTGTGAATCTCTATCTGTATGTCCTCAGCCAAATGGTCCCGTGAGCCCGGCTCCCGCCAGCGTGGTTCGGATCGTCGAGGGAGTCAGGTCGCACCTGCTCGGAAAGGCTCGTTTGGCGCTCGGTTTGTGGCTCGCTGCAGCCTTCGCCGGCGCGCTGGCTCTGGCCTGGGTGGCCGTGGCTCCAGAGGGTTGGCGACAGGGAACGTCGGTGCCGCTGCTCATCGACGTGCTGGTCGTGGGGATGTGCGTGTCCGGCTGGCTGGTTCATCGGAGGTTGGCCGGATCGTGGCTCCGCGAGCGGAACGTCGCGAACAGTATCGAGCAAGAGGTGGGGATGGCGCCGGGGATCCTCAGGGGATCCCTGGAACTGGCCAGAGCGCTGCCACCCGGAGTGTCGTCGGGTCTCGCGGATCAGGCCGCCCGGGACGCTCTCGGACAGCTTGGAGGTGGGCATCGGGACCTCGCGGGACACATGACCCGGGAGGTCGGGTGGTGGACGCGACGAGGGGGTCTCGGCCTCACGCTGTTGATGCCGCTCGTCGTGGTCCTCACAGTTGTGGCCCCCGGACGATCTCTCACGGCGTTGGCGGGGCTGGCGAGGCCGTTCGAGTTGATGGCGGGACCGATCTTGCCGGCGCTCGTGGTGACTCCCGGAACCGTCGAAGTCCTCAGGGGCTCGGACGTACCCATGGAAGTGTCTGCGCCCGGAAGAACGACGGTGACCGTACACTGGCAGGCCGCGGGTGACGTCGCGCTCAGAGAGACGATCGATCTGGACGGAGACCGGGGATCGTTCGTGCTTCGGAGTGTCACGGCCCGGACCGACTATTGGGTCGAGGCTCCCGATGGAGCCATGTCGCCCCGATATGAGCTCCAACCGGTGGATCCGCTTTTGGTGGGCGACTTGACCGTGCGGATTTCCTTTCCGCCACACACGGGTCGCCCCCCGGAGGAATACGGCGTGGTGGTGCCCCCGCTGGAAGTACCGGTAGGAACCGTGTTCTTCTTCGAGGGACAAACGAGCCGTCCCCTTCGTTCCGCCGGATTGGAGCGCCTCGAAGCAGAGGCGGACGGAGGCGAAGAGGCGGACGGAGGCGAAGAGGCCGAGAGAGGCGAAGAAGCCCGTAGGGACGAGGAGACTGAGAGAGAGGGAAGGGCTGGGGACGAGGCCGGGGCGGAATTCAGTGTGGATGGCCGCGGGTTCGAGGGGCGGTGGACGCCACGGGTGAGTGGTCTATACGAATGGCGTTTTGTGGGTGTCGACGGAGAGTCGGCGGAAATCCTTCCACCGCCGCTCGGACTCACGGTGGTGCCCGATTCCGCCCCCCGTATTTCGGTATTGCTCCCCGGGCGAGATACGCTGCTCCCCGTGTCTCTCCGGCAGCCACTCGTCCTCGAAGCCTCGGACGACTACGGGTTGGACCGTCTGGACCTGATCGTCTATCGGGTAACCGCGTTCGGGGACCGCATGGCCCCGATTGAACAGCCGATGACGGTCGGGGGGACCCGAGGCGCGTTGCTTCGCCCGGTCATCGACCTCACCGGTTGGCGGCTGTTACCCGGTGACACCATCCGGTATTACGCGAGGGCCGTGGACA
>JADFNK010000054.1 GCA_022563405.1 Gemmatimonadota bacterium
GGTTGCCGCGTTACGGGCGTGGCCATCAACAACGCGTTGGACTCCGGCACCGTGCTCACCCTGCGTTTCACCTTCTATGACAACGAGGGGAACCCCGTCGGCACCGCGGATACCGAGGTTACCGTATCGGACCCCGAGGTGGCCCACCCGTTTGACCTTACGTTCGATTCGGAGATGCAGATATTGGGATACAGCTACGAGCTCGTGGGTTAGAAGGCTTCGGTCGCGGGCGTAGCTCAGTTGGTAGAGCATCAGCTTCCCAAGCTGAGGGTCGCCGGTTCGAGTCCGGTCGCCCGCTTTGAGGTAACTGAAAGCGCGGCAGTCACATACGGCCGCTGGGCGAAAGTGTTATCGAGGAACATAGCCCTCTTCGTAGTCTCCATGATCAGCCTTGCAGCCTGTGGTAACAGCGGTACCGGAGCAGCCCTCGAGGTGGACTCCGACGGGGACGGGTTTCCGGATCTGGTGGATGCCTGTCCGAACGAGCCCGAAACGCTCAACGGCGTTTATGACGGCGACGGATGCCCGGACACGCCAGCTGAGTTCTATGAAGACGTCCGAACGGACGTCGAAATGTTTTGGGCGTCGGAGTTAGGGGGAGGACAGTTCCAATATCGTTTGATTACAGAGTTCATTGCCTATACGGATGCCATCGATACGCCCTGCGGTCTCGTCGAGTTGAACAGCGCTTCCTATTGCACAACAAACGAGGGGGTCTATTACGACTCCGACTTCCTTCAGTTTTTTCTGGATGAAGTCGGAGACTTTGCCCCAGCCTTCATCATCTCACACGAGATCGGACATCACGTATCGAATATTTTTGGCTGGGACGCACCTTCCGTAATCTCCGTCGTGCAACTCGAGCTGCAAGCGGACTGCTTTGCGGGCGCCTGGGTGACTGGCGCAAGCGCGCGAGGTCTGCTTCAACCGGCGGATGAAGGCGAAACGCTAGAGGCCTTGATCCTCAGTGGTGATCCGGCTGACACATGGTTCGATCCGGACCTCCACGGCACTTCTGACCAACGGCTTATCGCCTTCCTCGTGGGTGTCTTCCAGGGCGGGGGCCGCTGCACGTCCCCGGACTTTTTCGCCCTGTTCCCCGCGCCTTCGGAGTGAGTCTACTACTTCAGTAGTCTTCCAGCTTCCACCGCCCATTGTAGGCTCCTTGTGGGCCGCTGAGCACCTTCGTACCATGCTCTCAGCCCCGATGACCGGTTGGATGATCGGCCTGTGGGGTGTTCGAGCGCTGCGAAAAGGGGGTTGTCATGAGACATCTGTCCGTTGTCGTCGCTTTGCTGCTGTCTGGTGTGTCCGCGTTCGCCCAGTCGACGTCCGTCATGATCGACGACCTCACGACGACCGAGGTGCAGGCGGCGATCGACGCCGGCAAGACCACCGCTGTGTACTACGTTGGGGGAACCCATCAGAACGGTGCGGCGGTGGCGCTAGGGAAGCACAACCTGATCGCCGCGCACGTCTCCCGGCGCATCGCGGAGACGCTCGGCAACGCTCTAGCGTATCCGCCGAATCCGTACGCCCCGGCAGGCGATCCGATCGAGAAAACCGGGCACATGCGCTTCGCCGGCACCATCAGCGTGTCGCACGAGACGCTCGCGGCGGTCTCTCGTGATGTCGCCGTCAGCGCGCTGGCGGTCGGCTTCACGCACGTCGTCATGTTGGGCGACCACGCCGAGACGCAGGGGGTCATCAGAGAGGTAGCCACGGCGCTGGACGACGAGTGGCGGCCCAAGGGCGGTCGTGTGTTCTTTATCCCGGTCTACGATGAGGGCGAGGGACGCATGCGCGAGATCCTGGCCGCCCTCGGCGTGCCCGCCAACCAGAGGACGCCCATCGACGATGCGTCGGAGATCATGGCGATCGATACCGACGGCCGGTGGCTGCGCCCGAACCAGCTCGCCGACGAGATCGCCGCGGTAGCATCGGCGGAACTCGGCAGGCAGTTCATCGACGGTAAGGTCGAATTGGCGGTGGCTCGTATACGGGAGCTGGTCGGGCGTTAGCGCGTCGGGCGTTGGCGTCAGCGCCCGTAGATGGCGGTGCCGGGAAACGTCAGGGCGAATCCATACCACCTGGAGAACAATTGGAGTGGCCGATCCATCTCCACTCGTTCGCCTGATGCGTCCCGGAGTACTCCGCTCTCGAGCACCAACTCTTCGCCGACCCTGAGGCGCGAGTCTTCCACCGTGATCGTCCCTTCCTCAGTGAAGAAGGCGTCCAGAGAGTACGTGCCGGGTTCGACGTAGACGAGCAAACGTCTCCCGTCGAAGTCGTCGACAATGGCCCCTCCGGCGGCGTGGACGACCTCCATTGGGTAGTACAGCGCTTCCGACTCGGTCCAGACTCCGAGCCCGATGTCCATGGTCGGAAGACGTGTGTCTTCCTTCACGATCGTGCTTCGGAAACCCGGCCGTAGAATCCGATCGGCGAGGGGGTCGAAGAACCTTCTGCGACCACGGATCGGACGGTCCGAGATGGCGACCGACAGCCCAGGATAACGCTCCAGCGCCTGTTCCGCCGTCATGTGTAAGAGGTTGGAGACCGGAAGAGCATATCCCTCCAGTGGTCCGTACACCGCCCTGCCCGTGATGTGGTTCCAGATGGACCCTGTCTCGTCATCGCCGAGCATTGAGAGGCCGTTGTAGAGACCCCGAGCCCGAAAGTGGTGAACCTTGCCGTCGACCATGGGAGTCAGACCGACCCCTGTGTTGCACGCGGGTCAGAAGGAGACCATCCAGGGTTCGCCGTCGATCTCCCCTTGGGCCACATGATGATAGGTCATCTGATCCGTGAGAAACGCGAGCGTGCCGGCGGGGTGGTCCAGGACGAGCAGACGGGTGTCGTTTTGGAGCTTGCCCGCGGACATTGCGTCCCGCATCGACTCGGTCTCGGAAACGACGAACGGCTCGAATCTCCCACCGCCGATACGCGCGATATCGATGTCGAATTCGATGTCCTGTCCGCTCACGTCAGCGGCCAAGAATGACAGCGGAAGCGCGAACAGGGCCACCGCTCGAACAAAACGGATTGGACTCATGGACATGGTCGATGTCCTCACGTTCCTGAGGGATTATGCAACGGCCAGTCCGGGCCAAGAGGACCGGAAGCGACCCAACTGAACTATAGACGCCTGATCCGCTCGATTGGTTAAGTCCTTGTGGGTCCCGGACCTCACAGCGGAAAGCTGTTGAGAGCCTGCTAGGACACTCGAGAGCAGCCTAGGACACTCGAGAGCAGATCTAGGACACCTGAACCAACTGCTTGCCTTTGTTCTCTCCGTTGAGCATTCGAATGAAGGCTTTCGGCGTGTTCTCCAAGCCCTCCACGATGTCCTCGCGGTACGTGAGCTCGCCTTCCTTGATCCACTGGGCCATTTGTTTGATGCCCTCCGGGAACCGTGCGGCAAACTGTGGGACCAGGAAACCTTGGGCGGACACCTGGCGGATCAGCATCATCATGTAGGAAGTGCGCGGGCCCATCTCGGGCTGGGCGAGGTTGTATTGTGAAATCATGCCGCAGATGCTCACTCTGGCGAACGGCGACAAGTTGGCGAACACGGCGTCCGTCAGAGCCCCGCCCACGTTGTCGAAATAACAATCGACCCCTTCGGGACAGAGCTCTCGGACTTTCGCCAAGTAGTCCGTGTCGGTCTTGTAGTTGAACGCCGCGTCGTATCCGCAGTTCTCGAGGAGGTATTCGACTTTCTCGTCGGAACCGCAGCTTCCGACGACCGGGCTGCAGCCTTTGATTTTAGCGATCTGCCCCACCAGCTGGCCTACCGCCCCGGCGGCGCCGGAGACGAAGGCGCAGTCGCCCGGCTTGGGTTTACAGATCTCGAGAAACCCGAAGTATGCCGTCACGCCCGGCATGCCGAGTACGCCGATAGAGGTTTGGATGGGTGCGATGTCCGGGTTGACCGGGTAGACCTCGCTGCCCTCGCAAACGGCATAGTCCCGCCAGCCCCACATCCCGTGCACGAAGCCGCCGACTTCGAAGGTGTCGTTATTGGACTCGACGATCTCGCCCACCGCACCGCCGTATATGCCTTCACCAATCTCGAAGGGATCGGCATAAGCTCGCTGTTCGTTCATGCGCCCCCGCATGTACGGGTCCACGCTTACGAACTTGGTGCGGACCAGAAACTGACCGTCGCCCGGCGCTGGCTTGGTCTCTTCAATCAGTTTGAAATCGGTTTCCTTGGGAAATCCCACGGGGCGTGCGGCCAGTGTGATAACGCGGTTTACTTCGGACATGTCATTTCTCCTTGTGTCCGGACATGCTTGAATTCCGCTAGGCGAAATGTCAAGGACGACCCCGAAGGATGCCCCCCCAAAGTGTGGCGCGGAGTCTGTAAGGCCTTGACCCCACATGGCTGGCAGTGGGATCTATAGGAGCCCGGTCACGGGACTGGGGCCGGGTTGTAGCCATGACACAGACGAGGGAGTGGGCACCGAATGACGAACACTTTGGCGAGACCCGGGGAGAGGCTCGCGAACAGTCTCAGCCATGGTGTTGGTTTCATGTTGGCGGTGGCCGCGACACCGATTCTCGTCATCGGCGCCGTGAACCGGGGGGGCGCGGCCGATGTGGTTGGCGCCAGCGTCTTCGCCGCGACGATGGTAATGCTCTATTTGGCGTCCACTTCGTATCATGCTGTGCCGGAGGGCCGACTCAGGGACCGTCTCCATCGGCTCGATCACGCCGCGATCTACCTCCTCATCGCCGGGACCTACACGCCCTTCACGTTGGGTGTTCTGGGCGGGGCGTGGGGATGGACTCTGTTCGGTATCGTGTGGGGGGCCGCGGCGGTGGGTGTGTGTGACAAGCTGATCGGCGGCATTCGCCATCCTCGGCTGTCCACGGCCCTATACCTCATCATGGGTTGGGCGGTCTTGATCGTGATTCGACCATTGCTGCTCAATATGCCTCCCAATGGAATACGATGGCTCGTTGCGGGCGGTGTCTTGTACTCCGCGGGTGTGGTTTTTTATACCGCCCGCCGCCTCCCGTACAACCACTTCATATGGCATCTGTTCGTGCTGGCCGGCTCCACCTGCCACTTCTTTTCGGTTCTGTGGTACGCGGCATGAACAGCACCAGCCCTGGAGCGGAGATTTCCTAGAGGTTCCCGCCGCTGGTGCGGAGGTCTTAGAGGGGAGGGGCGTCCGGTGTGGGCGGAACCTCTAGAGGTCGGCCTTTCCGGCTAACCAACCGGTGTTTCCGTCCGGGGACTGCACGTAAAGGAACCCTTCGTAGCTGCCCAGCACGGCCACATCGGTTCCGGCCGCCACGTCTTGCATCACGGGCGACACGCGGCTCGGGGAACTGAACAAAGCAGACGTACTCTCGACGAACTGGCGTCGGAGCGGCTGGACGACCGCCTCCGTCAAGCGAGCGGAGACGAACCCGTCCCGACCATTTGGAAGGCGGACGCGGTACCATGACCCTGAGGCCGCCAGGACACGCAGCGGCGTGGACTCCTCGAGCTCAGAGACCACGGCTGCGCGGCTATCGGGGCCTTCCCTCAGACGAATGCCGGCACTGACCGTTCGGGTCCAAGCCCCGAGGTACTCCAACGGGGCGGAGGCATCTGGCAGAGTCTGCGACGGCTGAAACAGGTAGTAAAACGGGTCTACAGCCCCGCGGCTGTAGACGCTGAAGTGGAGATGGGGCCGCGTCGTCCGCGCGTTTCCGGTGTTCCCTACGAAGCCTAAGAGGGTCCCGCGCTCGACCTCCATCCCGTCTTGCACGACCTGACTATCGAGGTGGGCGTAGTAGATCCGTTGCGGACTATCCGAGTCGCGCACCCAGACCACGTTGCCGCCGATTGTCGTGGTCTCCACCCGGTAGACCCGACCGTTCGTCGCGGACAGGACGGGAGTCCCACGGCGGGCGAAGATGTCCACGCCGCGATGATTTCGGCTGCCACCGTCCCGGGTGTCGCCAAAGAAGCTCAAGACGGCTCTCGTGTCCCGCTCCGCCACGGGAAACGCCATTGATGCGTCCACACGAAGCTCGATGTGATATCGGCCCCCGTGGAGGAGCTCGGGCTGAAGCCGCACGACGTAGTCGGCTCGCCGAGTGGAGACGTACTCGAGACTTTCAGAAAGGGATCCGGAAGACAGAACCGGGATGGGACTGCGGGAAGGGTCCTCCGGCATCCTGTACACGTCGATGAAGATCCGAAACGAATCCTCGCCATCCAAGGCCGCGTCGATGGACAGCCGTTGGCCACGTCTCAACTCGAAACGATAGCTCCGAGCCTCAGGCGTCTCGGCAAAAAGGAATCCCTCCTCTTCGAACGGAAGGGGGACGGTCGGAGCTTCCCTGAGGGCCCGCGCCGCGGCACTGACCCACTGTGTGCCCAGAGCCGTCTCCGCGAGCTTCACGGCACGCAGGGATTCCACATAAGCTTCGTGAGGCGTCAGGTCCCGAAGCTCGTTCTGAATCTGATCGATCTGATCGCAAGCGTTCAGGGAAAGAACGGCCAAGCCGGCCCACACCGTCCATCCCGAGGTCGTGGCGCTCATGTTCCGAAGACACTTCATGTCGATATGGCCTTTCATGTCGATATTGCCTTCACCATCTGATGCGACTCCCACTGTCGATCCGGGTAAGAATCCACTACGAACGACCCGTAAGTTTCGTCCCCTTCTACAAAAATTCAACCGTATGGGCGAAATTTCTATATCTTCGGTCCTCTTTCTCGATCCGCGGTGGATCCCTTGGTACGAATTGCTGAAATCGAATCCGGCAGTATTGCCGACGAACTCCACTTGGAGATCGGTACGCGTATTATCCGGATCAACGGCCAACGGGTTCGCGACGGCATCGACCTCACCTTCCTTCTAGCCGACACGACACTCGAGCTGGAGACGCTGGGCCCCGAGGGTGAGCCGGCCTTTTACGACATCGTTCGAGAGCCTGGAGAATCCGTGGGGATCGTCCCCGCCCCCGACACGATCCGGGAGTGCGGGAACAAATGCGTGTTTTGTTTCATCGATGGAAATCCGAAGGACGTGCGGGAGAGCCTGTGGCTGCGCGACGACGATTTTCGCCTCTCCTTCACGTACGGCAGCTACGTGACACTGACGAACCTGGGGCCGAAGGGGATGGAGCGCCTGGTGGAGCAGCGTATCAGTCCGCTCTACGTGAGCGTGCACGCCACTGAGCCCGAGGTCCGAATCCGACTGTTGGTCAACGAGCGTTCGGGTCTGATCATGGAGCAGCTCCGCTACCTGACGGAAAACGGCTTGAGCGTCCACACGCAGGTCGTGCTTTGCCCGGGATGGAACGACGGGGCGCATCTGGATCGAACCATGGACGATCTCTACGGCCTGGGCGAGGGTGTGCTTTCACTCTCGATCGTGCCGGTGGGGCTCACCAAATACAATCTGGGGCGTCCGGTCCGTCCCCTCACGATGCAGGAGGCCCGGGATGCGATCGGGCAGGTGGACGGGTTCCGTGTGAGGGCGAAGCGGGAGCGTGACATCGGGTGGTGTTACTCGGCGGACGAACTCTACCTGATCGCTCAGCAGGACCTGCCGGAAGTCGCCTACTACGATGAGGGAGCCCTGACCGAGAATGGTGTGGGGGCGCTCAACAAGTTCATCCACGAGTTCGACCAGGGTCTGGACGGTGTCCCCGAGCTTCCGTACCGGCGGCTACGGATCGTCACGGGGCGTTCGATGGAGCCCTTTTTTCTGGAAAGGGTGGGACGGCTCGCCGACGTGACCCGCACCGAGGTAGAGGTCGTCACCGTCGTGAATGACTTCTACGGAGAAAGTGTCACCATCGCGGGACTCCTCGCGGGTCGGGATATCCAAGCGAGGTTGGGTGAAACGGCGCCAGACGAGCTGCTTCTCCTTCCGGCGGAGGCTGTCAACGCGGACGAGCTGTTTATCGACAGCATGCCGTTGAGCGACCTGACGGCCGCCCTGGCGCCTGCCACGGTCGCGACAGGCTACGAGATCACCGAGTGCCTCAAGAGTCTGTGAGCAGGGCGACGGGGGCGTTAGACGACACGAGCGCTAGACGACATGAGTGTAGAAACCTTCCATAGCGTCGCAGCCGTCGTGGGCGTTGAAGACGACGCTAGCGGTGAATAAGGCCGGGCACCACAAGGGGATTCCCGTGGTCGCCGTCGTAGGCCGGCCCAACGTGGGCAAGTCCACTTTTTTCAACCGGGTGATCGGCGCACATGTGGCCATCGTCGACGATCGCCCGGGAGTCACCCGGGACCGGAACTTCGCGAAAACCGACTGGGCGGGGCACCATTTTTTTCTGGTGGATACGGGAGGTATCATCGAGGGAAGTGATGAGCCCCTGGAGCGAGCCATCCGAGAGCAGGCGTACGCCGCGGTCCAGGAAGCCGACGTGATCCTTTTTCTCGTGGACGGAAAGACGGGCGTCCACCCACTCGACGAACGTCTGGCGGAGATCCTCCGGAAGAGTGGGCCCCCGGTGCTGCTGGTCGTGAACAAGATGGACAACCTACCCCGGGACACTACCCATCTGGATTTCTGGAGCTTGGGTATGGGTGATCCCATCCCCGTCAGCGCAATCTCCGGTAAGGGTTCGGGGGACTTGCTCGACGCCATTGTCGCCGAGCTTCCCGAGCACTCGGGTGCCCCCGAAGAGGAGGGCGTGATCCGCATAGCCGTCGTCGGCAAACCCAACGTCGGCAAGTCGAGTTTCGTGAACCGGCTCTTCGGAGAGGAGCGTGTTGTGGTGAGCGAAGTCGCCGGGACCACGCGAGATCCGGTGGACAGCCAAATGCAGTATCACGATAGGACGCTCGTTTTCGTGGACACGGCCGGGTTGCGCCGCCAGTCCAAGGTGAAGGACTCCCTCGAGTATTACTCCGCCCTGCGGACCGCCAAAGTCGTGAGGAGAGCGGACATTTGTCTGGTCCTCGTCGATGCCACGGAGCCCATCCATGTGCAGGACATCAAGGTGGTGGAGCAGGCGTGGGAGGCCGGCGCCGGCGTTATTTTGGTGGCCAACAAATGGGACCTCGTGGAAAAAGACCACATGACGTCGGCCAAGTTCGAAAAGGATTTCCGTTTGCGAGCGCCCTTTCTCAAGTGGGTGCCCGTCATCTTCACGTCGGCGCTGTCGGGCCAGCGGGTACGCAAATGCCTCGACCTGATCCTCGAGGTGCAGGATGTGCGGCACGAACGTATCTCGACGGCCGAGGTCAATCAGGCGCTGGAAGCGCTCCTGCGGCACCAACCCCCACCCCATAGCAGGGGCCGCCGGGTGACGCTCCGCTACGGTACGCAGGTGTCCACGGCGCCGCCGACGTTTGTGTTCTTCGCCAATCTCCCGAAGGCCCTGCCCGAGCACTACATTCGCTACGTTCACAACAGCCTCCGCGAACGTTGGGGGTTCGTCGGGAGTCCGGTCCGGATTCGCTTCAAGGAGAACTGACGCACCATGAGCCTCGTATGAGCCCTTTCGTGCTCCTGGCTCTGGCCTACGGTGCCGGCGCGACGCCGACGAGCTTCTGGCTGGGCAAGGCCGTGTACGGGGTCGATCTACGCACGAAGGGGAGCGAAAATCTCGGAGGCACCAACACCTTTCGCGTGCTCGGGTGGAAAGCGGCGGTTCCCGTGATACTGGTGGATGTCGGGAAGGGGTGGCTCCCAGTCTGGTATTTTCCACAGATCCAGCCCGGAGCGTCCCCGTCGACGTGGGCTCTGGCCTATGGAGGAGCGGCGATCCTCGGACACGTTTTTTCGTTTTGGGTGGGGTTCAAGGGAGGGAAGGGGATCGCGACCAGCGGTGGGGTTCTCCTGGGCCTCGCCCCCGTCGCTGTAGTGATATGCCTCGGCGTATGGATCGGGGCCGCCTCGGTCACACGCATGGTCTCGGTGGCTTCGTTGAGTGCCGCCCTGACTCTGCCGCTGGTCGTGTACCTGCTTCCGCAGCGAGAAGGAAGCACCATGGTTTGGTTCGCGGGAGGCATCAGTCTTTTCGTGATGTGGTCCCACCGTTCGAATATCAGACGCCTCCTACGGGGGGAGGAAAGCTCCTTCCGGAAGGCTGGACCCGAACGGAGTCCTGGGCCCAGCCCCGAGCTCAACTCTGAACGGGGTAAGAACTCAGCATGACGAGTGTCGCGGTCGTGGGTGCAGGCAGCTGGGGAACGGCGCTGTCCGCGCTTCTTTCCAAGAAGGGTCATGATGTGTGCCTGTGGGCGTTCGAGCCCGAAGTGGCAGAACAGATTACTCAAAATCGCGAGAATGGCTCGTACCTCTCGGGTATCGAACTTCCCGAAAACTTGCGAAGCACCGCAGATCTCGCGACCGCACTTCAAGGGGCCGAAGTGGTCGTATCGGTGAGCCCGGCTCAGGTCGTGGGAGCGGTTATGGCCGAAGCGGCCGAGCACATCGACGAGGACGCCTTGATCATCAGCGCCTCGAAGGGTATCGAAACCAAGACGCTCCGCCGAATGGACGAGGTCATGTCAGAAGTGCTCGATCCGGCTCAGATGGACGGATTTACGGTGCTCTCGGGGCCCAGCTTCGCGGTCGAGGTGGCGAGGGGCATTCCGACCGCGGTGGTCGCGGCTAGCGCAAGCGAAGACGCCGCCCTGGCCGCGCAGGAGTTGTTTCAAACGGACTACTTCCGCGTGTACACCGGGAGTGACGTGATTGGTGTGGAGCTTGGCGGGGCCTTGAAAAACGTCATCGCGCTCGGGGCGGGGGTGGCGGCCGGCCTTCGGTGTGGCCATAACACGCTGGCTGCGTTAGTCACCCGTGGCCTCGCGGAGATGCGCCGTCTGGGTGTGGCCATGGGGGCCCACGCATCGACGTTTTCGGGCCTCGCCGGCATGGGTGACCTCTTTCTCACCTGCACCGGGACTCTGAGCCGAAACCGCACGGTCGGGTACCGTCTCGGTCAGGGAGAGGCGCTCGACACCATCCTCGGGGAGATGTCAGCGGTCGCAGAGGGGGTCGCGACCGCGACCGCCGTTCACGATCTCGCCGCCCGATACGGGGTAGATATGCCGATCGCCGAAGAAGTGTTCGGAATCTTGACCCAGGGCACCGATCCGGGACGAGCGGTCGAGAACCTCATGCAAAGAGACCCCAAGCCCGAAGACTCGTTCTGAGGAACACACAGGAGAGGACAAAACGTATGGACACGGACGAGCCCATCGCAAAAAAAGCGTATTACTCGATCGGTGAGGTTTGTGATCTGACCGGTTTGAAGGCACACGTCCTCCGGTACTGGGAGACCCAGTTCGAGCCTCTTCGCCCGACCAAGAATCGGGCCGGAAATCGTGTGTTCCGCGCAAAAGAGATTGAGCTGATCCTTCTGGTGAAGCACCTTCTCTATGAAAAAAAGTTCACGATCGACGGGGCGCGGCAACGGCTTCTGGATATGCGGAAGGGTGGTGAGGTTCTGGCGGTCAGGAGAGACAAGATGGACAGGGAGTTCCTCGCGGGTATGAAACAAGAGCTGCAACAGGTGAAGGAGGTACTGGCCGCGCCGCCCAGTCGGTTGGACGCCTGATGCAGATCCTCTGCACCAACGACGACGGATACTTGGCGCGGGGGATCGAGGTTCTCGCATCCGCGGCTCGAACGCTCGGTTCGGTCACGATTGTGGCTCCGGATCGGGAGCAGAGTGCATCCAGCAACTCCCTGACGCTTCATCATCCGCTGCGCGTGCGACGTAGCAGCGACGGGGCCCTGGTCGTGGACGGGACGCCGACGGACTGCGTCATCCTCGCGATCAACGAGCTCATGGACGGGCGCCCAGATATCTGTGTCTCCGGGATCAACCATGGCTCCAACATGGGGGAGGACGTCCTCTACTCAGGTACGGTGGCGGGGGCGATGGAAGCCACAGTGATCGGCATTCCAGCCATTGCGGTGTCCTACGCTGGTGATGAGTTCGAAGAGCTCGGCGCCTGGGAAGACATCGTCGCTTCTGTGCTCCGTGGAATCCTCGAACAAGGCGACTTCCCGGCCGACACTCTTTTCAACGTCAATCTCCCCCCGATCGATCCGGCACAGGTCGAGGGCGTTCGGATCACCTCTCTGGGGAAGCGGAGATACAGCGACAGCTTGACGAAGGCTGTCGATCCCAACGGCCGTGAGTATTACTGGATCGGAGGAGGAGAAGTCAGTTGGTCGGGGGCCGAGGATTCCGACTTCACGGCCATCCGAGAGGGGTACATTTCGGTTACGCCGCTTCACCTGGATCTCACCAACTACAAACTCCTCGAGGAGATCCGTGAATGGCGGTTGACCCTCTAGACGACCGCCGGTTTGCCGGATATCGGCGAAAGCTGATAGAGCAGATCCGGGGACGGGGGATCGACGATCTGGCGATCCTTCAGCTGTTCGATCGCGTTCCCCGGCATCTTTTTGTTCCCGAGGGCGTGTGGCCCCGGGCTTACGAAGACGCAGCGATCCCGATCGGATACGGTCAGACGGCCTCCCAACCGTCGCTTCAGGCGCTCTACCTCTCGGTCCTCCAAGTGACACCCGACGACACCGTGCTGGAAATCGGGACGGGAAGCGGCTTCCTGACGGGCCTGCTGGCGCTCAGCGCGGATCGCGTCTACTCGGTCGAGCGGATCCGGGAGCTCTCGGTGCGAGCCCGCGCCGCGCTGGACGATCTGCGGATCAACAACGTTGCGCTCATGGTGGGGGACGGCACCATCGGTTGGCGAAAGTATGCGCCCTTCGACGTCATCGTGGTTTCCGCCGCGTCTCCCTCGGTGCCGCCGTCCTTCGTCGATCAGTTGGCCGAGGGTGGGCGACTGATCATCCCGATCGGGACACGAGAGAGCCAGGAATTGATGCTGATCCGCCGGGAGGATTCCGATATCCATGAGGAGACCATTCACGGAGAATGCACATTCGTTCCCCTTCTCGGGCGCTTCGGGTGGACTTCGGAGAGCTCGGAGACATCGGAGGATCCGACGTGACCCACGCGGATTCAGAGAACCTCGGCGCCCCCGAGCCCCCGTCGGGGTTGAAGCCCGCGACAAAGTCGGGGTATGTCCGCCGTCTCTACGACTGGATGCTGCATTGGGCTGACACTCCCTATGGCCTCCCGGCGTTGGCCGTGCTCGCACTCGTAGAATCGTCCGTTTTCCCTCTCCCGCCGGATCCGCTTCTCATCGCGCTTTGCCTCGGGGCCACCTACCGGTCGCTCCGATTTGCCGCCGTCGCCACCGTCGCGTCGGTGTTGGGCGGGATTCTCGGCTACGGGCTCGGCGCGGTCGTGTGGGGTTCGGTATCCGGGGTCTTCTTCGATTTCGTCCCGGGAGTGACACCCGAGGCCTTCGCCGAAGTGCAGGGTTACTACGAGCGATGGGATTTTTGGGCCGTCTTCGTTGCCGGCCTGACCCCCATCCCCTACAAGGTGTTTACCATCTCTGCCGGTGTCTTCGCCATCAACTTCCCCGTTTTCGTACTCGCCAGCGTTCTGAGCCGGGGACTGCGTTTCTTTCTCTTGGCAGGCTTGGTTTACCGCTACGGAGAGCCGATAGGCGCGTTCATCGACCGTTATTTCAATCTCCTTACATGGGTCTTCACACTGATACTCATTTCGGGCTTTGTTCTGATCAGGGTCGTTCTCTCGTGAAAAATACATTTGTTTACGTATTCCGGGGGCATGCCTATATTTGAATTGTCGGTCCCGAACTTCAGTGTGGGCGGGCCGATAAACGCGGCAGGTTCAGTTCAACGAACGTGATTCTTTGGATCACGACAGACGTTGCCGATGTCCCCAGCGGGAACGGAAGTGAGCTTGATGACAAAATGATTCCGAAAGACGCATTCATTTCGCCGGATGAGCCCATGGTTCGCGACCCCTTCCGGGACGCACTCATTTCGCCGGATGAGCCTTTCGAGCCGAGGGAGGAAGAAGGTGGCGTTGTGGTCCGCATGAACGGCTCCCCCGATCGTGAGTTGATGGGGTCGGCCGGCTTGCCGGGCGGTGTACTCCTCGGTCTCGACCAAGTTGCCGCGGCCCTCGAGGCCGTATCGTTGGAGCTGAAAAAAAATGGCATCAAGGGTCTTCGAATCGAACCAGGATTGTCCACGTTCGAAAAGAGCTTGAAGACCCACGTGGCGGAATATCTTTCGAACTACGACTAGCATTGAAGCATTGACGCCGCCTCGGGCGTATTTTCGGATCCTCGTGCCCAACTAGGCTCGGGGCCCGTGTTTTCCAGACTCCATCGATGCGCCGTGAGGAGCGTTACCCATCATTAGCCCCCCCCCTCCCTTGGCGGTACTTGTCCTTGCGGGCTACCTCCTGGTCCCCGCGGCGGTGCAAGCACAGCAAGTGCCCGAGTGGCTTCAGAACCTGAAGCTCCCGAACTCTGCCGCCAAATCGATCATGACGCCCTCCGCATGGGGGGCAGCCTTCGGATCCGCATTTCTGGGAGCAGGAATCGCTGAGCGCACCCCTTACCTTCCCACCTCAGACGGTATCGTGGCGATGGGCTACGGGATGGGGGATCCGGTTCTCAAGGTCGGACTCCAGATCGGCACCACCGTATCCGACTTGAGCGAGTTCAACAACTTCTCGTTTTCCGTCAAAATTCATCGGTACCTGGCCAGAGGGACGAGCATCGCCATCGGAGGTGAGAGCCTGTTCTCGAAGGACGCATCCGCCGACGACGCAGGCGATTCCTTCTACTTCGTCATGAGCCATGTAGTGCAGGCATTCGGATCCAGCAGTCCCGGGATCGGCCGCGTCCACGTCAGTGCGGGCATAGGCAGCGGGCGCTTCTTCAGGAAAAGCGGCCGGGATTTTTCGGAGGGGAAGGGAAGGAACGGAACAGCCGCCTTCGGAAACGTCGCTGTCGAAGTGGCCAGAAGCATGAACATCATCTTGGAGTGGAGCGGCACGAACTTGCTCACCGGCGTAAGCACGACCATTCAGATGCGGAACGTTCCGATTTCGCTTTCGCTCGCCCTCGCCGACTTGACCAGCTACAGCGGGAACGGAGTCCGTGTGCTCGCCGGCGCCGCCTTGGCCGTATCGTTCTAGGAGAACCAGCCATGCTTACGAGATCCATATTTTTCCTGTTCATGGCCTGGTCCGTCGGTGCCCTGACTGAACCGCTAGCTGAACCGCTGCGCGGCCAAGAGGTGAACTCGGACGTGAAGATCCCACCGCCGAGGGAACTCGCGGCCGCTACGCCCGCGATCAGTGGAATGTTCATAGGCGCCAGCACCCTCTTCGCAGCTGACGGCCAACGGTTTGGCGAGGTGGTCACTCAGGCTTCATTGGGCAGATTGAGCGAAGGGGAGACGAGAGACCAACTCGGCGACTTCATGACCTCCCTGCTGGTGCGAGCCGGCATCGTCGCGTTCGATAGTCCGCGGGCCGCCCTCGCATCCTCCGGGGAGAAATCCGGTGACGGGTCTTGGCCGGCATGGACTGGTCCGACCCCTATGGCGCTCTCGGTCAGTCGGACGGGACGCGCCGCTTCGGTGCGGCGGCGCTGATGGGCAAGAGAAGATCACCGGAGGTTCTGGAGCTCCAGGCAGACGATGCGTTGAACGTCTACAGAGACGCACCGATAGGCCTCTGCTACCTCGATCTGGAGTTACGGTACGTCCAGATCAATGCATGGTTGGCCGCCGTCAATGGGCTGACGATCAGCGAACACCTGGGCCGGACTATCGGTGAAGTGCTACCGGATGTGGCCCAGGGTGTCGAGAAACAACTACGACAGGTGATCGCATCGGGCGAAGCGATCGAGGGCGGGACCGTCCAAGCGGAGACGCCAGCCCATCCCGGAGTCGTGAGGACCTTCGAGCACAACTTTTATCCCGTGAGATCCTCCGACGGCACCGTGGTAGGAGTGAGCTGTACCGTTCAAGACGTCGCGGAACGGGAGTCCGCGAAAGAGGCGTTTCGATGGTATAGGTCCATGGCCACCGCCAGTCGCGATCTCATGGTGTTTGTGGATCCTACTTACAGGTATCGGGCGGTCAACCAAGCCTACTGCGATGAGCAGCGGCGGACTCCGGAAGAGATTCTCGGGCACACGGTAGCCGACGTGCTTGGAAAGGAGACTTTTGAAGGGATGTTGAAGCCCCATCTCGATCGCTGTCTAGAAGGCGAGCACGTGAGCTTCGACTTCTGGTGGACCTCGCCAAGTCGTGGACGTCGGCACGTCGAGGCGCGCTACGACCCGTTCTTCGAGGCCGACGGCTCGGTGTCGGGGGTCGCAGTGAATGTGCGGGACACGACAGCTCGGAAACAGATCGAGGAACAACACGAACGGTCACTCGCGGCACTGGAAGCCGCCAATAAGGAGCTGGAGTTGTTCAGCGCCTCGTTAGCGCACGATATGAGGAACCCGCTGCTGATCGTGACCAACTTCAGCGCGCACCTCGAGGAAGAATTAGGTGACTCGCTCGACGAACAGCTGAAAGACGACCTACAGCGTATTCGGGGCGCGGGCCGGCACATGATGCACATCCTCGAGGACCTTCGCGACCTCGCTGACGTGAGCCGAGGTGAGCTCACTCGAGAGGAAGTCGACCTATCATCATTGGCACGAGAGATCGTGGACGATTTGAGTGCCTTGGTCCCGGATCGCGACGTGACGCTCGAGGCGGAGCCCGGAATCACCGCCGTTGGGGACCAGACGCTCCTGAGGATTCTGCTCTCCAACTTGCTCCAGAATGCCTGGAAATACACCAGACCCAGCGACGACGCTCGAATCGAGCTGGGCGTCGAAGAACACGAGAGTGATGGCCCCATCTACTACGTGCGCGATAACGGCATCGGCTTCGAGCCCGCCGCCCGTGAGATCATTTTCCGCGCCTTCGAGCGGCTCCATACCCAAGGAGAATTCCCAGGGAGCGGACTGGGGTTGGCCACGGTCGAAAGAATCGTGCGTCGCCACGGCGGACGAGTGTGGGCCGAGGGTGCCCCAGGAAAGGGCGCCATCTTCCGCTTCACCCTCACGCCTCCGGCGACGGATCGTCGTGGGGACGGACGCCACCGCGACGATGTATAGCCGCAAGTCTGGGACTATGGCTGCAAGTCGCGAGACGTCATCGAACGATGGTGAACCTCTGAATTCTCTTGCCCCGGTTTTCGGTTACGTACACGCTTCCCTCTGAGTCCACAGCGATGCCGTGAGGTTGATCGAATTGACCCGGAGCGTGCCCTACACCGCCGCCGAAATTCGACAGAATCCGTCCGGTCTGCCTATCGATGATCTCAATTCGGGCGTTGTCCTGATTGACCACATACATCAGCGTTTGGTTCGGATCTCGAGAAAGGGCCAGCGACACGGCCGAGCCCTCGGTCCCCCTCGCTACACCATCTGCCGGTGGCGTGTATGGTCGCCACGGCACTTCGATATCCCTGATGAACCTCCCACGTTGATCGTATACTTGTAACCTGGAGTTATAGCGGTTGCACACGTAGACCAAGCCATCCCTGGCTACGGTCATACAGTGGACGATTTCCATGCCCTCAGGCCGCCACTGGCGGAGGAACCGGCCCTCGCGATCCATCACCGCGATGCGTCTGTTCCGCCCTCGTGCTTCTCCGTCGGCCACGTAGATATCTCCGTTTTCTGGATCCACGTAGATGCTCGCGGGCGTCAAGAACCGCGCCGCGTCCGAATTCAGAGGTGTCCCACGGACCGTGCCGTCCGAGGTGTCGAACACACCCTTCGTTCCGATCTGAAACAGGAGATCGCCGTCATGAGAGTATTTCTGCACCATACCGGACGGTGCGCTGACGATCCACACGTTGTCGTCTCTGTCGACGTGACAGCCGTGCAAGCGCGGGTCCAGAAGCTCCGGGTCGCCCCAGGAGTTGACCACGTTGCCGGCCGGGTCAAACTCGATGATAGACGGAGCTAGGGATCCCGCGTTCAAATTCACTTCGAGCACATCTTGGCGATTGAGGATGAAAACGTGGTCCTGCCCATCTACGCACACGTCCGCCAACCCTCCAAGAACCCAACGATCTGGAAGAGGCTTCGGCCAGTACGGGTCGACCTCGTATTGCGGCACGGTCACTTGTGCATGCAACGCCGGAGCGATGACCACGGCCGCCAGCATGACGCATGCCCACCGTCCGACGAAGGGCCTTCTCTTCCTTGCCATGTCAGCTTCTCCTTGCCCTGTCGAGCGTGATCAATCGTGTGGGGGATCTTCGCGTTGGAGCTGCCGTTGGTGTTGCCGACTTCTGACTGTCGCAGCAGGGTCGCGAGGGCGTCGAAACGCAATATACGACCCGTCACAGTCGACGCGAGCCGTATTCCACCGGACTTCGCCGCTGCTAGCCGGTCTAGATTCCGCTAAACTCCTTCCCCTGTTCTTGAGCTTCAGTCGGTGAGCGGTCTCCTCGGGGCTGGCGAGCGGCTGGACCAGCTCCGAGTTCTGGAGCCGCAACCAGCGGAGTTGAGTGGAGGTGGCTTTTTATGGGTTGTCTGGGTGGAGCAAGTAGTTCTATTCCGCTTTCGGAATGTGGTCGTCAGCAAAGGGCTCGTCCGTGCCATCTGCAGTAGAACGCCGTAATCCATCAGCAAAGAGAATTCTCATGATCAAACCGAGCCAGAGTCTATGCCTGGGAATTGTTGGTCTCCTTCTTCTCTTTAGCTCATCAACATCCGCGCAGACCTACCGCGTATTACTAACTAATGATGACGGTATTGAATCACCGCTCCTGGCCGCACTGAAGGTAGAACTGCAAGCACTGCCTGGGGTGGAAGTGATGGTATCAGCACCTCATGAAAACCAATCTGGCAGTAGCCAGTCATCTGCGGGCGGGGATTTCATGGTTGATGAGATCTACCGTGACGGAACTCTGTTCGGTTACGCTGTGCATGGTAGGCCTGCCGACGCGGTGCGCTTTGGATTGGTCATGCTGAGTGACGGTAACGACTTTGACTTGGTCGTGTCAGGAATAAATCGAGGCGCCAACGTGGGCGATGTGTCCCATCTCTCGGGAACAGTAGGAGCGGCAATGCAAGCGCAATTTCAGGGCATTCCCTCCATTGCCATCTCCCAGGATGTGGGAGACGTCGACACCGTGGCCTCGGCAAAGTTTGCCGCAAGACTGGTGCAAAGATACCAACGAGAAGGCGCACCGCGCGGAGTCGTACTATCGATCAACATCCCAGGTGGCGAACTGAGAGGCGTGCGAGTGAGACCCATGGGAGATTCCTACCTGGGTACTGCCGGCTACGAACTGCTGGGTCAATCTGGAAACAGTTCTACGTACCGACGTGAGCGGATCATCGTGCAATCTACAGATTCGACCACGGATACCTACTCTTATCAAAACGGTTTCATCACCATAACTCCGTTGAAATTTGACTGGACTGACCATGACTTCCTCAGTGAGGTGGAGTCATGGAATTTGCAATTGAATTGAGCCTCAATGACGCCCAGAGCGCTCCAGCCTCAAGACGCTTGAACGCAGCCCTCGAAGGCCGCTACGCCATTGAGCGAGTACTCGGCGAAGGCGGCATGGCGACCGTCTACCTGGCCGATGACCTCAGGCATGAGCGCAAGGTCGCCCTCAAGGTCCTGAAGCCCGAGTTGGCCGCAGTGGTGGGCGCCAAACATTAAGTTATACACAACTTGTCCCCGTAGCTCAGTTGGATAGAGCGACTGCCTCCTAAGCAGTCAAGAGGCCATTTCGGCGCATTGCACGCCGCCCCACCTAGTTCCTCCCATCCCTTGTAGCTCCTTGTAATTAGCCGTATTTTCCCCCCAGGGTATTTCACACCATTTCAGCCCTTGCCGAACACTGTGTACCCTAGGATGTACCCTAAACGGAGCGACTGCTTAAAATGGCGACGGTTACTCTTACCCCACACGGGGTGGCGAACTACACGGCGCAGGGGAAACCACAGGAAAGCTATTGGGACATCCTCTTGCCTGGATTTGGGCTCCGCGTCTCGAGCACGGGTCGCCGTGTGTACGTGGTGCGGTTCCGTGCTGGAGGGAAGAACCGTAGGCTCACCATCGGCCGCCATCCGGATCTTACACTTGCTCAGGCGCGAAAGAAGGCAAAGGAGAAGCTCTCCCGGGCCAAGGATGGCGGCGACCCGGCACAGGAGCGCGACGATCGCCGGCAAGGGCTCCACACCTTCGGAGAGATGGCCGAGGAGGTATTGGAGGCCAGGGCGTTACGAACCCGAGGCCGGACCCAAGGAGAGCGGACACGGATCCTAGGCCGCGAGATCTTACCGGCTTGGGAAGACAGGCCCGTGGACTCTATCACGCGGAGGGAGGTCGTCCACTTGGTCGAAGCGATAGCCCTGCGGGGATCCCCCGTCCTCAGTAACCGTACGCTCTCCCTAGTTCGTTTGATCTTCAACGACGGCCTTCGCCGTGGCTTCCCCACCCTCGAAGCGAACCCCGCGCACCTCGTACAACCTCCGGGCCTGGAGGAGGGGAGAGAGCGGTTCTTGGAGCCGGCAGAGATCAAAGCGGTGTGGACGGCCACCGAGGAAGAGAACCCACTGGTACGTGGTGTCTTCCGGATGGCACTCCTGACGGCCCAGCGGATCGGATCCGTAACCGCGCTCCGGTGGGATGCGGTCTCGGGTGACATATGGACGATTCCGGCGGCCGACTTCAAGGGCAAGCGCGCCCACCTTGTGCCGCTCTCTCCTGAGGCCCTAGACGTCCTCGACGAACTCCGTGAGGTGGCTCTGGGGGAGTGGGTCTTCCCCGCCCGGGCCGGCACCAAGATCCCACATATCACGAATACCCAAGGCAGCTTGGCACGGATCCGGAAGAACACAAAGATCCCACCTTGGACCGCCCACGACTTCCGTACGACGTTCAGGACTCACGCGCTCCGCTCTCGGGAACCGAACGGGGGAGGCGAGCCGGCCGGGCTGGGTATCGACGCCCGGATCGCTGATGCCGTGCTCGGTCACAAAGAGAGCAGCGTCGGCTTCGCCCACTACGCAGGGGACAAGCTCAACTACCTGATTCACGAGAAGCGGGAAGCACTCCGGAGTTGGGGCGCCTTCGTGCGGGCTGCGGTGGAGGCGAAACTGTGACGGCCCCCGCCGCATCAAGTCTCGAGGTACTGGGGCTCGTCTACGCCCATGTTGCCCGGTTGAAGCAAATAGGCTGCCCCCCCGATCCATTGGGGCAGGCCGCCCGCGCGCTCGAGGCTGACGGCTCACCCCACCTTGCCGAGTGCGTGCGGCTTCTTGAGGAAGACGTGCGCTTCCGGATGGACCTCTTGGAGATCGTCGGTATTCGCTTCGTGGTCGAAATCGCGGGTCAGCCGGATAATCACCCTTGTACCTACTGCTGGACTACCGGCGTTGGCGTGGCTGAGTGCCCCAGTCGGTGAATCCAAGACTGCGTTTGTTGTACCGGATGGAGTATCCACAACTTCCGAGGCTGTCTGTGTATCTATACCTAGATCCGCTGTGAGAAC
>JADFNK010000134.1 GCA_022563405.1 Gemmatimonadota bacterium
GGTCAAAAGCGCCCGGAACGGTTGGCTCGTGAAGTTGAAGGGAAAGACGTTGTTCGAGTCCAGGATCGCCTGGCGAGCCTCGTCGGTGAGTTGTATCGCGCCACAATCTCTGGGAAAATCCGGCAACGGTGTCGACAACCCTGCTGATATGCTGTTGAAGGTAGTGCAGTTCGTGATGGCACCGGCGACGCCGTTCTCGGCGTTCTGGATGAGAAAGTCCCCGTTCTGGATCACCTGCGTAAAACCTCCCCAGCTGCCCGTAAGTCGAACGGTGGGGAAATATTGCCCGCGGGTCTGCCGGAGGTTTGCGCGCCGGGACCCCTCTATGGCCCCGGCCGCGTTGAGCCCGGGGTGTGACTCCAAGGCAATCGAAATCAGCTCGGTACTCGTCCACGAGGGGCGGAACACTTCAAATTGACTCACCAGCTCCACATCGGCCCCGAGATCGAGGCCGACGGTCTCCAAGAGCGCGAGGATCCCCACTCGCTGAGCGGACTCTGACTGTAGCAGAGCGACCGAGTCGCGTCCTACCTGCACTTGCGCTGCGGCGGCGTCCATGACGATGGCGGCCTGCGCATCCACACGTGCCTGAGCGATCTCGAGATTTTCCAGAGAGCTGTCGACCCGGAGACGGGCCACCTCGACCTGATCTCGCGCCCGTAACGCTGCCATATATCGGAGTGTGACCTCGTATTCCATGGTAAACTCGGCCGCGTCGGTAAACGCTCGGGCGGCGTTCCGATCCGCTTTGGCGCTGCTGAGACCGAACAGAGTGTTCCCGTTCAGAACGTACCCAGCCGAGAGTCCCCAATTGGATCCGTACAACGCCCCCTGGCCGGAGCTACCTGTGGTGATCGTCCCGATCCGGTTGATGCCGGGGGATCGGTACGACAGGCCTCCCCCGATGCTGAAAGTTGGGACCAAGAGGTTACTCGTCGCTTGCCTCACGCCCCAATCGAAGGCCGCCTCGTTGTTCTGCGTGGAAAGGAACGTGGGGTTGTTCTCACGGGCGAGGTCGATCGCTTCGTCCAACGTAAGACGCTCCGTTTCCTGCCCCAGCGCCATCGCCGCGGTCGCCAAGAGGGCCGCCGCCGTCAAGCTTAATGCCCTCTTTGCGCGCCCAACCTCCCAACCCGCCACTCGCGTCACTCTCGGTCTCATCCGTGTCACTCTCGGTCTCACTCCCGTCACTCTCGGTCTCACTCCCGTCACTCTCGGTCTCACTCCCGTCACCCTCGGTCTCATTCGCGTCACCCTCGGTCTCATTCGCGTGACCTCCGTCTCCGCGAAACGTTCATACGCCCATCCATGTGAAGCGAGGTCCGAGCGGAGCCGGCCCAAGAGCCAACCACCTTCACCACCACCCTGCCCGCACCTTCCGATCGGACCCCACTACGTTCGTCTTCGTGCTCGTTTTTCTGCCATTCTTTAGGAAAGATCCGTGCCAAACACGGTATATCGACCTAACTCGTTATTCCCATTGCGGTTGCACCCCTTGGACACGGCCATCGGCTTACCGTCCCATGACCCATCTGCGGGACAGTTCGTCCCAATATCGAACACTGGATGGGCCTCTCGTCTAACCTGACCCCGGCCTCATGCGAATCCTGTACGCGATCCTCTACGGGGTCCCCTACGTAGCCCGTCGGGGGCTGGTTTCGACTGATGGTCGTGGAAAGCAGCGGGCGGACTGACTTAGGCGGAGCTCAGCGTGCCTTGGCCTCGAGCCAGCTTTCCCTGAAGGTGCGCATGCCCGCATCCAACGCGCGGCCATCCGCCTCATACGTCACCACTTCGAGGGCCGGATTCGGGGCCAGCACGATCACTGCGGATATCTCAGTATCACGAGACACATACCTCACCGGGATTTCATCACCCGGCCGCTTCCCCTCCAGTGCGGCCTCCAGGTCGGCGGGCGAGCGAAGCGGCCGCCCACCGAGATCGAGGATTCGGTCTCCCCGGTCGAGCCCGGCGTCGTACACCGGCGTGCCGATGGTGGCGTAACCCTGGAGGGTGGCCCCGTCCGGGCCGTAACCAAGCCGAACCCTACCGATGGTGACGGATTCTGGTCGGGATCGCCGCAGCACCATTCCCGCCGGAGCGAGCAGCGCCTCGAAGTCCGGAACCTCCCCACCCTGCACGTACCGTCCGAAAAATTCCCGAGCGAACCGACGGTCACCCCCTGTGACCTCCGTCACCATGGCCTCGAGATCATCCACCGTGTACGGAACTTCCGTCCGTCCATAGGCCGCCCACATGGCCTGCATGTAGTGGTCCAGGCTGAGGCCCGGAAACCGCGTGCGAAGCTCCAGATCCAAGGCGAGACCGACCACCGAGCCCCAGGTATAATACGACAGGAACGTGTTCCCGCTGTTGGTCGGGTCCACGGAGGTCGCGGCGTCTATGAACGGCGCCTGCATGCTCATCTCCACCGGGCTGAAGAACCGGCGTCCTGGGCTGTTGGTCACGGTGTTGATCGCCCCGCCGATCCTCCGAGCGAAGCTGTCGGTGTCGATCAACCCTGCCCGCCGTAGAAGCAGGTCGTCGAGGTAGCTGGTGAAGCCCTCCCCGAACCAAAGAGCCCGAGACATGTTGGCGGCTTCCAGGTCGAAGGGCTGGATCTCGTCGGACCGGATTCTCTCCATGTTCCAGGCGTGGATGAACTCATGGGCCACGGTTCCCCAAAGACCGAGGAGGTTGGTCCTGATGCTCCCGGAATTCGTGAGGACCGTCGAATTTCGGTGCTCCATCCCGTCGCCGCTCACCCATGGCAGGTATACCGACAGAAAGGTGTACTGGCCGTAGTCGAAAACGGGGTACTCTCCGAAGAGTGCGCCTGCTTCGCGAACGATCGCGCGTGTGCCTTCAGCGTAACGCTCCGCTTCGTCGGCCGAGCCGTCATGCTGAAGGGCGATCCTGAACTCCTGCGTTCCTTCCGGACCCTCGACCTCCCACGGAATCTCGACGAAATCGGCGAGCAAAGTGGGGCTGTCCATGAAGTAGGCGAGGTCCGGTGCCTCGAATAAGAACGGATCATCCGTTGATGCGAGTTGCGTGGCCACCCTCCAGCCGCTCCCTGGAGCCGGCCGGAATCGGATTTGAATGGGGCGCTCCTCCAGCCCTCGAGCCCACATGAATGTCGCAGGCATGTTGAGATGCCCGTGTGTCCGATCGATCCCGGAATACGTCCCGTCGGCCCGATCCCCGAAAAGTGTATACGTCACGCGTACGAAACCCCGATGGCCAAGCACGTTCCATTGGTGCGGATCGGGCCGTTCGATGACCAGGGGCGCTTCGTCCTCCGTCGTCGCCCGAACGCTGTACACGTTCTTCGCGAACTCATGGAGGGCGTAACGGCCGGGTGAGGAGCGACTCATTCGGAGCTCGAGGGGGCCCGGGTTGAGATCCCGATAGGTGATGGTGATCTCCGCTTCGTGATGCTCCACGTTCGGAAACGCGATCTCGTACTGGAGGGGACTCTTCGCCGCGGCGATCTGTGCACCGAGCGGAGTTCGAATCGCCCCCATGGGCACGGCGAATGTCGTGACGGCGCATACAACAGCGAACCACCTCACCATGTCTCCTCTCCCGCGTTGGATACCTAAGGTTTCGGGCTGTCCACGTTACCCGCCTTTGCGCAAAGGAACAACGCGGCACGCTTCCCGCAATCCGCGGGGGCACGCTTCCTGCAACCCAGTGAGGGCTCTATCTTGGCGCGGCATGCCGACCCCAACCGGAGCGAATCCAGGACGATGGTCACCGAGGAGTCCCTTCTCGAGCTCGATGAGCGCCTCGGTTCAGGCAGGATGGAGGTCGACGCGCCACTCGCGCCGCTGACTACGTTTCAAATCGGCGGCCCCGCCGACAGGCTCTTTCACGCCCGCACCGCGGACGACCTGGCAGAGTCCATCCTGGCGGCGCGGGACCTCGGCATCCCACACTTCTTGCTCGGTAAGGGTGCGAACGTGCTCGTGGGGGACCGGGGTTTTCGGGGCGTGGTGATCCGCTGCGAGGTGGGCGGCACTGAATTTTTGGACGATGGCCGAGTGCGGGCAGGAGCGGGCGTGGAGACTCATCCCGACCTGATCGAGGCGACCGTATCCCGCGGACTCGGCGGACTACACCATTTTGTCGGGATCCCGAGCACCGTGGGTGGGGCCATGTGGCAGAACCTGCACTTTCTCTCACCCGCACCCGAGAGAGCCCGCACGGTTTTCCTCGAAGAGGTGGTCGAATCCGCGGAGATCCTCTCGGAGGAAGGAGAGCGACAGACGGTGGATCGGGAATACTTCAAGTTCGGTTATGACTACAGCATCCTGCACGATAGGGCCGACGTCGTGCTCTCGGTCGATTTCCGGTTGACCCCTGCTCCTGTCGAAGAGCTCCGCCGCGTGATGGCGGAAAACCTCGTCTGGCGTAAGGGGCGGCATCCGGACCTGAACACCTTGGCAAGCGCGGGTTCGATCTTTCAGAAAATCGAGGGAATCGGCGCCGGTCGGCTCATCGACCAGTGCGGCCTCAAGGGGCAGACCCACGGAGGCGCCCAGATCTTCACAAAACACGCCAACATCGTCGTAAACCGGGGAGGTGCGACGGCCGCCGACGTCCGCGCCCTGATCGACTTGGCTCAGACGCGAGTCGCCGACGAGCTTGGGCACGAATTGGTTGTCGAGATCACTTTCGTCGGGGAATTTTAACCAGCCAGGCCCGCGATCTCCCGAAGTACAGCCTGATCGAGTTCATGGCCCCCGGCATGTGTGATCGTCTTGAACGGGATACCCAGCTCTTCGAGCCTCGCTTCCTGGGCGACGTGGGCTTCTTCGGAGATAAAATGATCCAGTAGCCCGTGCACCAGAATGAGCTCGGCCGATCTCAACCGCTCGGGTCCCCGGGCCAGATCGAAGTCCTCAGGAAGATACGCCCCCCAGAGGATGATCCGTGCGACGGGCATGTCTCCCGCTGCCAGCCACCTGCACACGGTGTGGGCACCTTGTGAGAACCCCAACACGGTGAGCGGTGCATGCTTCTCGCGGGACTCTCTGTCTGACTCTTCGCCCGCCTCTTGGCCTGGCTCTTCGCCCGCCGCTTGGCCTGGCTCTTCGCCCGCCGCTTGGCCTGGCTCTTGGCCCGCGGTTTCGTCCGACCCTCCGGTTACCTCATCGAGAACGGCGTCGAGAAACTCGACATAATCCGTGATCTCATTCTCCCGGTCTTCTCGTGTCATCCATGTGGCGCCGATCGGGATCGGTTTGTCGGGGCGGGACTCAGGGCCATGGAGGTAAGAGCGGGAGAGGCCCTCGGGCGCAACGATCAGTCGCGTTCCATCATCCAGCTCGGCGAACCGGGGCAAGAAGCGCCGTGCCAGCTGCCGGATTCCGTGGCATACGATCCAGATTTCACGGAGATGGGGGCCAGCCGACCCGAGTGTGTAATAACGCGCCGTTCGGGCAACCCGAATATGCCGCTCCTTCACGGCTCGTAT